>CAYXWB010000408.1:0-4162 GCA_964468515.1 uncultured Bradymonadales bacterium
ACAACCTGCTTCTGGTCCCTCGGCGCCACCAACCACCGCATCAACATCATCGACACCCCAGGCCACGTCGACTTCACCATGGAGGTCGAGCGATCGCTGCGCGTGCTCGATGGCGCGGTCGCCGTCTTCTGCGCCGTCGGCGGCGTCGAGCCCCAGAGCGAGACGGTCTGGCGCCAAGCCGATCGCTACCGCGTCCCTCGCCTCGCCTTCGTCAACAAGATGGATCGTATCGGCGCCGACTTCGACAACGTCGTCCATATGATCTCCGATCGCCTCAAGGCCGCGCCGCTCGTCATCCAGCGCCCCATCGGCGCCGAAGATGAGTTCGAGGGCGTCATCGATCTCATCACCATGCGCGCGATCTTGTGGGATGACGAGGCGCTCGGCGCCGAGTTTATGGTGACAGAGATCCCTGATGATCTGCTCGAAGAGGCGCAGCTGGGGCGTGAGACCATGATTGAGCAGCTCGCCGATCACAGCGAGGCTGTCATGGACGCCTTCTTGGAGGGGGCTGAGCTGACCGAAGCGCAGCTGTATGAGGCCGTGCGCGTCGCGACCCTTGGCTTTCACGTCGTGCCTGTGCTGTGTGGCACCGCCTTCAAGAACAAGGGCGTGCAGCCGCTGCTTGACGCGGTCGTGCGCTACCTGCCCTCGCCGCTTGACGTGCCCCCCGTGCAAGGCCTCACCGTGGAGGCGCTGCGTCGCAACGCCGAGAGCCGCGCTGAGCATGCGCCTGAGGATTACATCACGCGCGAGGCCGATGATGACGCGCCCTTCAGCGCGCTGGCCTTCAAGATCATGACAGATCCTTACGTAGGCCAGCTCACGTTCTTTCGCGTCTACTCCGGCAAGCTGACCTCGGGCATGGCGGTGTACAACCCGCTCAAGAACAAGCGCGAGCGCATCGGGCGGATCTTGCTGATGCACGCCAACAAGCGCGAGGAGATCGGTGAGGTCTACTCCGGTGAGATCGCCGCAGCGGTGGGGCTTCGCACCACCACCACCGGCGACACGCTGTGCTTGGAGCAGGCGCCGATCGTGCTGGAGGCGATGGACTTCCCCGATCCTGTGATCCGCATCGCCGTAGAGCCGCGTACGCAGGCCGATCAGAACAAGCTGTCGGAGTCGCTGCAGAGGCTCGCGACCGAGGATCCCAGCTTCCGCGTCACGGTGGACGCGGAGAGCGGGCAGACCTTGATCGCGGGCCAAGGCGAGCTGCACTTGGAGATCATCGTCGATCGCTTGCGCCGCGAGTTCAAGGTGCAGGCCGATGTCGGCAAGCCGCAGGTCGCCTACCGCGAGTCGATCGAGGCGACGGCCGAGTATCGCGAGATCTATAAGAAGCAGACCGGAGGCAAGGGCATGTTCGCGGACGTGCTGCTGCGCGTCGAGCCGCTGGAGCGCGGCGCAGGGATCGCCTTTGAGGATCAGACCCGTGGGGGCGTGATCCCCAAGGAGTTCATCCCGGCGATCGAGAAGGGCGCGCGCGAGGCCGCTGAGGGTGGCGTGCTGGCGGGCTATGAGCTGGTGGACATCAAGGTGACCTTGCTGGATGGCTCCTTCCACGACGTGGACTCCAGCGAGATCGCGTTCAAGATCTGCGCCTCGCTGGCGTTTCGGCGCGCGGTGATGGCGGCGCAGATGGCGCTGTTGGAGCCTGTGATGCGGGTGGAGATCGTGACCCCCGAGGACTTCATGGGGGATGTGATCAGCGACGTGAACGGGCGCCGCGGCACCATCCAAGGCATGACCGCGCGGCCTGGCGTGCAGGTGGTCGAGGCGCAAGTGCCGCTGTCACGCATGTTCGGGTACTCGACCGATCTGCGCAGCCGCACGCAAGGGCGCGCGAGCTACTCGATGCAGTTCTCACACTATGAGATCGTGCCTCGGGCGGTGGCCGAGGAGCTGGTGCAGCGCGCGATGGGACCGGGGTATTGAGGCAGGTGAGATGAGATGGTCTAAGGGCCGCATCAAGCCCACTCATGACCCCGAAATGAGGCAGGAATTGCCTTGATCTTATCAAGGTGCTCCTGTATGTTCCGCCTCCTTGTGCGGGCAGGCCGCAGGGCAAGCCTGATAACTAGCCGGTGCTTTAAAGTGCCGGGCGAGCCGGGCTCGTCCGGCGCTCATGCGCCTGGGATGTGAAAGCAGATCGCCTTGTGTAGCGTGGGGCGATCCGTCAAAAAGGAAGAGAGATGGCAAGCGGCAAGATTCGCATCAAGCTCAAAGCCTACGATCACAAGCTGCTCGACGTGTCGGCTGCTGAGATCGTGGACACGGCCCGTCGCACGGGCGCTCAGGTGGCGGGGCCGATCCCGCTGCCGACGCGCATCAGCCGTTGGACGGTCCTTCGTGGACCGTTCATCGACAAGAAGTCGCGTGAGCAGTTTGAGATCCGTACGCACAAGCGCCTGCTCGACATCGTGGACACGTCGCCCCAGACGCTCGACGCGCTCATGCGCCTTGAGCTGTCGGCAGGCGTCGACGTGGAGATCAAGGTGATCGACTCAGAGCGTAAGGCGAACTGAGCACGGCGTCAGCGCTTAAGCGCGCTGACAGGTAACACTCAAGCCGCGTCAGGTGCGGGTGAGGCCACGGGGGCTTCACCGCGTGACGCGCACAATGCGCCAAGTCTGCCGTACGCGTGATGCGTGCAGCAGGCTCGATTGGCAGGCGGTTAACGCAGGCGGCGCAGGAGACAGGAGATGAAGGTCGATATTCTGGATCTGAAGAAGGCCAAGGTGGGTGAGCTGGAGCTCGACGACGCGATCTTCGCGACCGAGGTCCGTGAGCACCTGTTTTGGGAGGTGATCAACTGGCAGCGCGCCAAGCGCCGCGCAGGGACGCACAAGGTCAAGGGGCGCTCCGAGGTCAGCGGTGGCGGCAAGAAGCCCTTCAAGCAGAAGGGCACCGGTCGCGCCCGTCAGGGCTCCACGCGTGCGTCGAACATGGTCGGCGGCGGCAAGGTCCACGGGCCCTCGCCGCGTGACTACTCGTTCCGCATGCCCAAGAAGAAGCGCAAGGCCGCCCTCGCGAGCGCGCTGAGCTTGAAAGCTCAGAACAACGCTCTGTTCGTGGTCGACAGCCTGAGCTTTGATCGCATCAAGACGCGCGACGCCGCCGCGGTGCTCGCCACGTTCGAGGCGCCTAAGGCCCTGTTCGTGGACGTCACCCATCGCGACGGGGACACCAAGCCGCAGCACAACATGAACCTGCGTCTGTCCGTTCGCAACCTCAAGAATGCGAAGTACCTGGCGGTCGAGGGCCTCAACATTGAGGACCTGCTGGCCCACCAAGCGCTCATCATCAGCCGCGAGGCTGTGGAGCACGTGCAGGAGGCGTTGAAGGCATGAGCACGCTACATAATATCATCATCCGCCCTCTGAGCACGGCCAAGACGACTCAGCTGGCTCAAGACAACAAGGTCGTCTTCGAGGTTCAGCCCGATGCTTCTAAGTATCAGGTGAAGGCCGCTGTGGAGACGCTGTTCAAGGTCAAGGTCGCCCGCGTGAACACGCTGCTGATGCCCTCCAAGCCCAAGCGCTATGGGCGGCACCAGACGCGCCGCAGCGGCTTTAAGAAGGCGATCATCACGTTGGCACCCGGCCATTCGATCGACCTCTTCGCGCTCGGTGAGTCGCAAGAAGAGGATGAGATCGAGGCTGGCGGCGACGAGTGACCAAGGAGCATGGCGAACCTGCCGCCGCCGCTTGACGGCGCCGCGCAGGTCTGAGGCCACACGGAGAGCGAGCAAATGGGTACGACAAATTTCAACCCGACCTCGGCGGGTCGCCGCAGCGCCAAGCTCTCGGACTTCTCCGAGCTCACCAGCGCTAGCCCCGAGAAGAAGCTGACCAGCAAGCTCTCGAAGAGCGGCGGTCGCAATAACACGGGCCGCATCACGCTGCGTTTTCGCGGCGGCGGTCACAAGCGTCGCTATCGCGCCATCGACTTCAAGCGCGACAAGACCGGCGTCTCGGCCAAGGTCGTCTCCATCGAGTACGATCCCAACCGCACCGCCTACATCGCGCTGCTTCAGTACACTGATGGCGAGAAGCGCTACATCATCGCGCCCCAGAAGCTGGGCGTGGGTGACTCCGTCATCTCCAGCGCGCACGCCGACATCAAGCCCGGCAACGCCCTCAAGATGAAGTACATCCCG
>CAYXWB010000409.1:0-4154 GCA_964468515.1 uncultured Bradymonadales bacterium
GGACTCCCTCACAGTGGCGAGCGGCGCGCGTCCTCGCTTGCGCATCCTCACGCTCCAGGCGCCAGGGATCAGGCGAGGCCTTGGCGATACATGTAAGCGTCCCAGGAGTGGATGGCTTCTTGCAGGACGCGCTTCTCGGCGTCATAGCTGATGACGCGCAGGGCCTCATCGAAGTCGTACCAGCGCACCTCCTCGACCTCGTGATCGTGGTCCTCAATGTTGCCGCTGAGGTAGCGCATCACATAAAACTGCACGATCTTCTGCACGCGCACCCGCTCACCAGGCCGCTCACCCCGGCGCGTATACCAATACTCGATCTCACTGAGTGACGACAGCAGCTCGCCGTAGCAGCCCGTCTCCTCGCGCGTCTCGCGCAGCGCCGCTTGCTCCGAGGTCTCCTCCGGCTCGATCCAGCCCTTGGGCAGGCGCCAGCTAGGGTTGCCGCCGCGTGTGGGCACGCGGATCAGGCACACCTCATTGGTCTTGCTCGACGTGGCGCGGATCAACACCCCGCCCGCCGAGCGCTCAATCGCATGATTCATAAACTAGATCCCTGCCCTGGCAGAGGGCTCACCCGACAAGCGCGGGTCAATGATGACAGGCTGCCCGCGACGCGGGGGTCACGAGCAGCGACGATATTTTCAGTATTAATAAACTTTTCCAACACATGTCTAGCCCCAAACCGGAGCTTCAGTCAGACAGCGCCTAAGCGTCAGACCCTTGACACCCCGTTCGGAGCGCGCGCTGGTCAGATCAAGCGCGCAGCGCGTCGCGCAAGGCGGCGAGCCCCGCGTCGAGCTGGGCGTCAGTGATGACGAAGGGGGGCGTCAGCGCGAGGATGTTGCCATGCACGCCGGAGGGCAAGACGAGGAAGCCGCTGGCGCGACAGCGCTCCATGATGGCGATGGCGCGCGCGCCGTCAGGCGCGCGCGTCTGAGGATCTTTGACGAGGTCGAGCCCGAGCATCAGCCCGCGCCCGCGCACCGCGCCGATGAGGTCGGGGTGGTCGCTGGCGAGGTCTTGCAGGCGCGCGCGCAGCGCGTCACCGCGCGCGCGCACACGCCCAGCCCAGCCCTCGCTGACCAGCGCGTCGAGCGCCGCTTTGCCCATGGCGCACCCGAGCGGGTTGCCCAAGAAGGTCGAGGTGTGGACCGCCTCACCGCTTGAGGTGCCCCACGAGCCCATGACCTTCGCGGAGCCGATCGCCGCCGACAGCGGGAAGCCGCCGCCCATCGCCTTGCCCACACAGAGGATGTCAGGGATCACCCCCTCGCGCTCGCAGGCGAACATGTCGCCCGTGCGCGCGAAGCCTGTGTAGATCTCATCGAAGATCAGCACCAGCCCGTGCTGATCACACAGCGCGCGCAGGCCAGCCAAGAACCCAGGCGGCGGCTCCACCTCGCCGCCGCGCCCTTGGATGGGCTCAATGAGCACCGCGCCCAAGCGCTCCGCGCCGCTGGCCGGGTGCGACAGCAGGTCGCTGATGTAAGCCAGACACGCGCGTGAGACCTGCTCAGCGGTGGCGTCAAAGCCCAAGCCCAGCGGCGGTCGGTAGGTGTCAGGGTACGGCGCGAACATCACGTTGGGGTTGAGCTGTGAGAGGAACGGGCGGCGGAAGTTGTCGCGGTACGCGCCCACCGACAGCGCCCCATAAGACAGGCCATGGTAGCTGCCCCAGAAGGAGAGCACGCCGGGTTTGCCCGTGTGCACGGCGGCGGTCTTGAGCGCGGCCTCAATGGCGGAGGCGCCTGACAGGCCGAGGATCGACTGCGACAGCGCGCCAGGCGCGATCGCGGCTAAGGTCTCGCAGAAGGCAATCTTAGCATCCGAAGGATAAACATCGCCCATGGCGTGGATGAGGCGATCGAGCTGACGATGTGCGGCCGCGACCACGGCGGGGTGACGGTGGCCCAAGCCGGCCACGGCGAAGGCGGAGGTGAGGTCCACGTAGAGGTTGCCGTCCACATCCTCGACGTTGGCGCCGAGCGCGCGCGCCCAGACGATGGGATCCTGCGGCACGCCCGTCTCGCGCTGGCGGCGCGCGCGGCGCGCGGTGATGGCGGGGCACTCGCTGCGCGCTAGCGCGTCGATCTGCGCGCAAGATTGAGGCCCGGGGATGGCCGTGCGCAGCGCGGGCAGCGCCTCGCCAGTCAGCAGGTCGGTCGTCGCATCGTGTGGGGACATCGGTCGCTCGTCGCAAGAAGAGGGGTTCGCACAGGTCGCGCCATGGAGGCCGCCCGCTGCGCCTTGTATACCGCAGCTTTGCCACGATGCCACAGGCTGCATCGCGCGCGAAGCGCGCTTGGAGCGAAGCGGCCAGCACTTCTCAGCGCGTCAGCGCGCTTGGAGCGAAGCGGCCAGCACTTCTCAGCGCGTCAGCGCGCTTGGAGCGAAGCGGCCAGCACTTCTCAGCGCGTCAGCGCGCCTGATAACTCGCCGCGCGCTGGCGCGTTGCGCAAGATGCGCCGTTGCCAGCGGGGAAAATCCTCGTGTATGGTGTCGCGCGAGAGTTGACCCTATAAGAACAGCACAATTGCTCACGCGAGAGATCATGGCTACCCGCAAAGACAAGGCCGCGCAGACCCCTCAGGCTGAAGACGCTGCCACCCCCGCAAAGCCCGCGCGCGGCCGCAAGGCCACCGAGAAGCCCGCGACACAAGCAGCGCCCGAGGCTGCGAAGCCTGCGTCGCGCCGTGGCAAGCGCGCTGAGGCAGCGCCTGTTGAGGCAGCGCCTGTTGAGGCAGCGCCTGCCGCCGAGAAGCCTGCCGCCGACAAGCCTGCGTCGAAGGCCGCCAAGGCCGCCAAGCCTGCCCCCTCGAAGCTCACCGCCACCAAGACCGACCAGCCCGCGCCCAAGCCGCGCGCGAAGTCGGCGCGTGGCAAGGCCGCTGAGGTCACCGACGACGCGGCGAAGCCTGCTGACGCGCCCGCCGCCAAGCCCTCGCGTGGCCGCAAGTCAGCGCTGAAGGCTGACGCGACGCCCACGCCCGTCGTCGAGCCCGTGGCCGCGCCCACCGCTGAGCCCACGCCCGCGCCTTCAAGCGAGCAGGCCGCTGACGCTCCCAAGCGAGCGAAGCCCGCTGCGGCGAAGGCGGCGAAGGCTGCGAAGGCTGCACCCGCCAAGGCGAAGCCTGACGCTGAAGCGGTCGAGGCCCCCGCACAGAAGCCCGCGCGCACGTCACGTCGCGGCGCGAAGCCTGCGGCTGAGGACGCCCCCACCAAGCCCGCGCGCGGCAGCAAGAAGGCCGCCGCTGAGGCGGCTCCCAAGCAGCCCTCGCGGGCGAAGCAGGCCGCCGCGCCCACGCCCGCCCTTGAGGCGCCTGCTGTGGCGCAGGCGCCTGCTGTGGCGCAAGAGCCCGCTGTGGCGCAAGAGCCCGCTGTGGCGCAAGAGCCCGCTGTGGCGCAAGAGCCCGCTTCGGAGCAGAAGACCAAGCCTACGCGTCGGGGCCGAGGCAAGAAGGCGGCTGACGCGCCTGAGCAGGCCCCCTCTGAGCCGACAACGCCCGCTGCGGAGGAGACGCCCGCCGCGCCGGAGACGACGCGCGCGCGTCGTCGCGGCGGCAAGAAGGATGAGCAGGCTGAGACGCCAACCTCGCCAGAGGGAGCCCCCAAAGCCGCACCCAAGGCGAAGGAGAAGCGACAACCGCGCGCCGACGCACCTCAAACGGGCGCTGCTGAGGCCAAGCCTGAGCAAAAGGCTGAGGCCAAGCCAGCCAAGGCGCAGCCTGAGCCCGCTGAGGCCAAGCCTGAGCAAAAGGCTGAGGTCAGGCTCGCGCGGCGCGGCGGCACGCTAGAGGAGCGCGCCGAGCGCGTCCACGGCTGGCTCAGCGCGCTGCTCACGCAGATGAACCTCGACATCCAGGCCGTGCCCACGCTTGACGTGGCCAACCGCACGCTCACCATCGCGCTTGAGGGCGCACAGCGCGCCGCGCTGCTGGGCGTCACGGGCAAGTCGCCTCGCACCGTCGAGGCCATCGAGCGCCTGCTCGATGAGCAGCTGCGCGCCGATGAGGGGCCGCCCCTCAAGGTGCGCCTGGACGTGGACGGTTTTCGCGCGCGGCGCACCGTGCGCCTGGAGGCGCTCGCCACCGCGCTCGCTAGCGCCACCACGCGCCTGAAGAAGCCGCTCGTCATCTGCGGCCTCAATGACTTTG
>CAYXWB010000410.1:0-4124 GCA_964468515.1 uncultured Bradymonadales bacterium
GGGAGCTTGTTGCTCAGGCGCAGCAGCTTGACGGCGATGTCCACGACCTCTTTGGCCATGCGTCGGTAGGTGGTGAGCTTGCCACCCGCGATGGTGATGATGCCATCATCCTTGCCGACGATGATCTGATGCTCGCGGCTGACGGCAGACTCGCTCACCTCACCGTGCTTGTTCACGGGCTTGATGAGCGGGCGAAGCCCCGCCCACGTCGAGATGACATCAGCGCGGGTGATGGGGCTCGTGGGGAAGTAGGTGTTGGCCGCGTGCAGCAGGTAGTCCACGTCATCGCCCACGGCGGCGACCTTGGCTGGATCGCCCACGTAGTCGGTGTCTGTGGTGCCCAGGTAGGTGCGATCGCCCCACGGGATGGCGAACAGCACGCGCCCATCCTCGGGGTGAAAGCAGACGACGGCGTGCTCCACAGGCAAGCGCTCGCGGGCGACGACGATGTGGACGCCCTTGGTGGGGCGCAGCAGCTGGGGCAAGTCCGCGTTACCGCCCGCGCTGACGCGCATCAGCGCGTCGGTCCAAGGGCCAGTGGCGTTGATGATGGCGTTGGCGCGCACGGTCTTGCGCTCGCCAGTGAAGGCGTCTTCGATGATGGCGCCATCCACGCGGCCGCCCTCGGGCGCGCGGGTGAACTCGACCACCTTCGCCCACGGCGTGATCACCGCGCCCGTGAGGGCGGCGTCGAGCGCGTTCTCCAGCGTCAGGCGCGCGTCATCGGTGGAGCAGTCATAGTACAACGGCGCGCCCTTGAGGTTGGTGCGGTCGAGCAGCGGCTCCTCGCGGGCGATGTCCTTGAGGTTGAGCGCGCGGTGGCGCTTGGGGGAGCGAAACAGCGACAGCCCATCATAGAGCCACATGCCCGCGTTGATGGTCTTGAGGCCGCGTCGAGCGCCCTTGTAGACGGGGAAGATGAACCCCAGCGGGTTGACCAGGTGCGGGGCGATGTCCATCAGGATGCGACGCTCGCTGACGGCCTCGAACACGAGGTTAAACTCCAGCAGCTCTAGGTAGCGGATGCCACCATGCACCAGCTTGGAGGAGGTGGAGCTTGTGCCGCTGGCGAGGTCGCGCATCTCGACGAGCGCGACCTTGAGGCCGCGCCGCGCCGCATCACGCGCGATCCCCGCGCCGGTGATCCCGCCACCGACGACCAGCACGTCCACGCTCCCGCCCAATCGCTCCCACATCTCCTGTCTTGTCGGCATCGCTGTCCTGACCTCTACGCCTTGCGTTCACAGTGAGCATCAACGCGCGCCCCGCTCGGGGCGCGTTGAGGGCCGACATGTGAGCACGGCGTGGCCAGGAAGTAAAGGATCGTGCGGGCGCGCTCCTCACGCGCTCATGGGAAGTCTGTTGACAAGGTGTCGATGAGCGTGAGGGTGCGCTCAGGCCAGCGGGCGCGCGCCACCAGCCAGAACACGTCCTGGCCGTTGAGCGGCTTGGCGCGACGCTCCAGCGCGATCTGACCGTCAATAAACAGCCGCACGCTCGCCTGACTTGGGCCAAAGTCGCCATCATCGAAGACATGCACCGCGACGCTGTAAGCGCCATCAGGCACATCATCATGGCGCAGCAGCACGGGGCCGCGCCCGTCATCATCCTCACGCACGAGGCGCGCATCGCCCGCGCTGCCGGGAGGCCCCCAGTCAGACGTCTCGTTGCGCCAGTGGATGTCATCGGGCGCCCTGTTCCAGCGCGCGCCAGCCCCCTCGCGAAGATAGTGCAGGTCCAGATCGGCGCCATCATCGTCGCCTGGGTCAGGATCGCCCGGGGTGCGCCACGTCAGCTCCGCATAGAAGTCTTCTTGCGGCAGCGCGCGCAGGATGAGCCGGCTCGTCGTGCAGCTCTCTCCCACCAGCGACCCCACCGACAGCTCCACCTCATACTCGCCGATCTTGTCTAACAAGAGCTGCACGGTCTGATTGGACGTGTTGGGGTTAAACCGCGCGCGTGAGCCCTCTGGCCTGCGCACCAGCGTCCAGGTGCGCTCATTGATCGAGCTGCCGATGCTCGCGGTTGAGGTCGAGGCGTCTAGCTCAACCGCGCGAAACGGTGGCACGGTCAGCGGCGCGGTGGTCCAAGGCCCATTGCCCGTGAGCGGGCGCGCCCGTATCACGGGCGTCGTGCGACAGATCAGGGTGGCGCGGCAGCAGCCGCTGTCACAAGGCGTATAACCACTCTCACAGGCGGTGATCACGCACGCGCCTGCCATACAGCCGGTCGTGCGCACGCCGCGCCCCTCAGGGCATGGCGCGCAGCCTTGGCCGCAGTCGCGCGCGCCCGCGTCGCAGCTGAGCTGGCATTGCTCTTGGGCGCAGGTGGCCAGGCCCAAGAGGCTAGTCTCACAGACCTCGCAGCTTGGGCCGCACGCGCCCGGATCCATGGCCAGGCGGCACGCGCCGCCGCAGTCGCGCAGCCCCTCGGGGCAGGCGCACTGATGCGCATCAGTGCAGCGCTGATCGGCGCGACACTGGCTGTCCTCGGCGCAGCCCGGCTTGCAGCGCCCGTCGCTGTCATCGCAGTAGGTGAAGCCTTGGCACGCCTGCGCGGGAGCGCGACAGTCCATGCGCGGCGCGCACGCGCCGCTGACGCACATCTCATCTTGCGCGCAGGGGCGATCGCAGCCGCCACAGTGCGTCGCGTCCGTCTGGGGATCGACGCACGCCTCGCCACAAGCCAGCGGCGTGGGCGCGCCACAGGCGGTGGGGGTCATGTCATGGGAGACATCGGGCAGATCTGGCGAGGCGTCCTGCATGTCAGGGAGCACCGGGTCCATGTCAGGCGTGGGCGACGTATCGGGCGCCTGATCGGCGACGCTTGGGGGCGCGCACTGGCCGGACGCGCAGACCTCACCGACGAAGCAGTCGCTGGTGCTTGCGCAGGCCGTCGGCTCATCCCAGCAGCCCGCCAAGGCAGACAAGCCTAGCAGCGCGCCGAGCGCGCCGAGGAGGACTTTAGGGTGCGGCATGACAGACCTCCTCAAAAGCTCAGGTGAACTTGGACGCCCGCGCCCTCTGGCGAGGCCCACGCGGCCACGGGGCGATCATCGGACAGCCACAGCGCGGTGGCCACGCCAAAGGCCGCGACGCTGACGCCTGTGGCCACCAGGGCGATGGTCCCGTAGCGATTGCGCGCCTCGACGCGCTCATTGTAATCATCAGGCCGCGTGATCGCGCCCCGCTGCTCATCATAGTTAGACACATCGCTCGCCGCGCCGCCGTACAGCGCGAAGCAGGTGATGGCGGTGAGCGCGCCAGCGGCGCCGATGCCGCCGAACACCCAGGGCAGCGCCGCGCCTGAGCCGCTGTCATGGGGATCGAGCGCGCCGACGACCTCGGGCTGCAAGGTGAGCGTCAGGTTGGCGTCTCTGCCGTACTGGATGAGCACCTGACGCTGCTCCGCGCTGTGGCCAGGCAGCGTCACGCGCACGGTGTAGGTGCCGGGGGCGAGGTTGAGGGTGAGCGGCGTGGTGCCACGCGCCTCGGCGCCGATGCTGACCTGCGCGCCTGCGGGTCGCGTCGTCACCACCAGCGCAGGGGCTCGCTCGCGCTGGAGCCGCTCAAGCGCGCTGATGCGCGCCTCAACCTCGCCACGATCGGGCGCCTCGGGCGACTGCGCCAAGTAGTCGCGATAGCTCACGAGCGCCTCCTCATCGCGCCCGATCTCATCCTGACACTTGGCGATCCGATAGCGCACATCGGGGTGAGGGAAGATCGCGTAGGCGGCTTCGAAGGCGTCAAGCGCGTGCGCGTACAGCTCCTCCTCATAGAGCACGCGGCCGCGCTCAAGCTGCTTGAGCAGCTCCTCGCGCTGCGCCTCACTGAGCGCCTCAATGTCGGGGGTCTGCGCGAGCGCGGCGCTGCTCATCAGCAGCGTCGACGCGCTCAACACCATCCACAGCTCACATCGCATCGCAGGGCTCGCTTCGTTCAGCGCTGGCGCAGCCAGTCGAGGTTCTTCTTGAGCTTGGCATCGGTCGCATCAGGTTTCGCTTTGGACGTGCGCGCAGGGCGTGATGGCGCCCTGGGTTGAGGCTCGTCCTTGAGCTGCGTCGCTGGCGACGCAGCCTTCGCAGGCGCGGCGCTCGGCGTGGACGCGGCCAAGCGCGCAGCGCT
>CAYXWB010000411.1:0-4118 GCA_964468515.1 uncultured Bradymonadales bacterium
CCAAGCTGTTGAGCATGTTCTGCAGCGCGGGTGCGTTGGGCGGGTTGGTGGTGAGCGCCTTCTCGAAGCTCTTGCACGCCTTGGGGGTGTCACCCATGCTGCGGTAGGCCATGCCCATCACGCGGTGACAGTCTTGGGCGGCGCTGGGCATCGCCTTGAGCGCGGCGCTGCAGTCGCGCAGGGCCTCTTTAGGTTTGCTGTGCAAGACCGCCTGCTGGGCCCCCTTGATCAGCGCGTCGACCTCATCGCGCGACATCGCCGTGGCCGCTGGCTTGCTGGGGGTGGGGCGATCGGTGGCGAGGGGCTTGGCGCGCTCTGCGGCGCGCGCGGCGGCCGCGCGCTCCTCCTCGCGCTGTGTGATCGCGGCGAGGATGTCACGGGCGCCGGGATCTTCGGGCTCGAAGACCCGGATCTCCTCAGCGAGCGCGCGGGCGCGGGCAGGGTTGCCGTCCTGGAGCGCTGCCATCGCTTCTTGCTGGACGCCCTTGAGCGCGTCCGTCTTCCATCCCTGCTTCTCCACTTGCGCGGCGAAGATCGAGTGCTCAGGGATCTTATAGATCGCTTGCAGCGTCTCCATATGACGACTCGCCGCAGCGCTGCTGCGCGCGAGCACGTAGTGCTCTTGGAAGGGGCGCTCATGGCGCGCTTGCGACAAGAGCTTGCTGATGAGCTGCTTGTCTTGCGCGCTGGGGCTGGCGTAGTCGAGCGCCTCCAAGGTGCCGACGGCCTTGTCGATCTCGCCATCTTGCAGCAGCCCGCGCGCCTTGTTGATCCCCTGCGCGATCTTCGGGTTCGACGCCTCAGCCTCAGGCTCGGGCGGCGTGATGACAGCCGCGAGCGTCGTGGGCGAGCTGGTCGTCGCGGCGACCGCGACGGCGCCGTCAGGGCTAGGATCGCCCGCGCCCTCACCGCCAAGCTGTGTGATGGCGAACGCCACGCCGCCCACCAGCAGCAGCAAGACCAAGACGCCGCCGATCAGCAGCTTCTTGTCGCCGCCGCCTGCGCGTGGCTCGTCGTCGTCGGCCGCTTGCGGCACGAACACGTAGTTCTCGCCAGGCTCCACGAAGCGGAACTTGACGTGCCCAAGCTCGATGATGTCGCCGCGCTTGAGGTGGACCGCGGTGTACTTCTCATTGCCAATGCGCACGCCATTTTTGCTGTTCAGATCGACGATCTGATAGGCGGTGCCTGTGGCCTCGCGCACGATCTTAGCGTGGCGCTGAGATACGGAGCGGTGGTCAATGATGATGTCGCAGTCCTCACCGCGCCCGATCGCCATCTCGCGTCGGGTCAGGGGGAACTCTTGGCCCGCGAAGTTGCTCGACACGATCACCAGCTTGGCCGGGATGGAGGGCAAGATCTCGGTGCCCTCGGAGCGGCGCGCGCTGTCCTCGGGGCGGCGCGACACATGCGTCGGCTCGCTGGTGAAGCTGCCGCTGGGCGACGCCCCCGCAGGCGACGCGCTTGAGGGCGCGGGCGGCTTGGCGCCTGGCGCGACCTCCGCCATCAGCGTCAAGCGATAGTCCCCGATCAAGAAGACGTCACCCTCGCGAAAGTCCGCGCGCTGCGCGATCTTCTGACCGTTCTTGAGCACCCCATAGCGCGCCGAGACGTCCTCTAAGTGGAGCTGACCATTGTGCCTCACGAGCTTGGCATGCTGGCGAGACACGTTGCGCTCTGTGAGCCGGATCGTGTTCCCCTCTTTGCGCCCAATCGTGATCTCATCACGGATGATCGGGACGATCGTCTGCTGACCCTCATCATCCTCGATGCACAGCTTGTACATGCGTCCTTTCCTGCGCGGGTCGGGTCCGGGCCTCAGGGCGCGTGAGCCCTAAGGTTGCTGACATACCGAGCGTGCCCCTCGCTGCTCGGACAAGCCGGCGAATGGCCCCTTCGGGAACTCTCTTGCTGTCTCATTGGTACCACAGGCGCAGCGAGCTCTTCAATTGTCGCGACGCCTCAAAGGACACCTTAACTCAACCCTGGCGCTGACGCCACAACCACGCCTCTCTGGCGCGTTGCCCTCACGGCGCGTGGGCGCTATCCTCTGCTCGTATTGTGAGTGAACGCTTACATCGAGCGCTCGCCATCCCCTCGCGTCGGAGCCTGCCATGGACCATGACAAGGTCATCCTCACCTGCTCGCTCAACGGCGTCCTCACGGACCCGCGCACGCACCCCGTGCCCTACACCCCCGCGCAGATGGCCCAGGCCGCCCGGCAGGCGCGTGACGCGGGCGCGGCGATCGTCCACATCCACCTGCGCGATCAGCAGACCGGGCGCATGCCCTCTTGGGACGTTGCGCTCGCGCGGGAGGTCGTCGGCGCCATCCGTGAGGCCGCCCCTGGCCTGCTCATCAACATGACCACGGGCACGGTGGGTGACGACATCTCTGGCCCCTTGGGCGTGCTGGAGGCCACGCGCCCCGAGCTCGCCGCCATGAACGCAGGCTCGCTCAACTACCTGAAGCTGCGCGGTGACGGTCAGTGGGCTTGGCCGCCCATGCTCTTTGACAACCCCGTCGCCAAGATCGAGCGCACCCTCGACGCCATGCGACGCCTCCAGATCTTGCCCGAGTGTGAGTGCTTCGACACAGGCATCGTGCGCAGCGTGGCGATGTTCATGGCGAGAGGCATGCTCCATGCCCCCTTCACCGTCTCGCTCGTGCAAGGCGTCGCGAGCGGCATGCCCGCGCGCGCGGATCTGTTGCCGATCCTCATCGACCTCCTGCCCGCCGACACGCGCTGGCAGTCGATCGTGATCGGGCGCGAGGAGGTCTGGCCGATCCATCGGCGCACCGCTGAGCTTGGCGGCCAGCTGCGCGTGGGCCTGGAGGACACCTTCTACTTGCCCGATGGCGCCCGCGCGAGCTCCAACGGCGCGCTCATTGAGGCGCTCGCGCACATCGCGCGCGACGCAGGCCGTGAGCCCGCCACCCCCGCCCAGGCGCGCGTGATGCTGGGGATCGGCGTATGAGCCGCGCCTGCATCATCCTCGCGCTCGCCATCGCTGTCAGCGGCTGTGAGGGCCAAGGCGAGGCGCCTAACGCCCCCGCAGGCTGTGATGTGGCGCGCGCTCCCGACGGGCGCGCGCCCTATCATCCGCGCGTGCTGCGCGGTGAGGTGCTCGCGCCTGGCGTGGGCGCGCCGACAGGCGCGTCGGGCGCGCTGTGGCGCGTGTTCGGCGCCGTGGCGCACGCGATGCCGCTGGAGGGTGAGTCGCCTGTGGCGGGCGCTCAGGTCACGCTGTGGCGGGTGAACGCCAGCGGCGCGCCCGTGGGCGAGGCGCTCGCCAGCGCCACCACCGACCCGCAGGGGCGCTGGTGTATGGAGCTGGCCAAAGATCAGCGCCTGGGGCCGGGCCTCTTGCTCGACGCCAAGCGTGATGCGCTGCGGCTGCGCCAGCTCGCGATGCACCCCTTTGATCTGACGATCAACACGCACACGGAGGCGCTGATCCAAGAGCTGCTCGCGCGTGAGGTGGCGCTCGACGCGCTGACGCCTGAGCGCTGGCTCAACCTGCGCACTTTGTCGGACACGGCGGTGGGGCTGTTCGGGCAAGTGGACGCGCGCGGCTTAAGCGCCGACGCGACGATCACAAAGGCGCGCGCCGCGCTGTCGCGCGACGCGCGCCTGAGCGCGGCGCTGGCGCGCCGCGCGGGTGCGCTCACCGAATAAGCCGGGTTTTGTTCACAGCCGTGAGGCTGTGGGTCATCATTCCTCTAGGCGACGCGTTGCCGCGCCGCTCAAGCGGCACCCCGGAGCGCGCAGAGTGGGGGACTCTGGGAGCTGCCCGAGGGCAGCCCGCGGCTCCTGTTCGCCTTGCATCAGGTGGGGTTTACCATGACGGCTGACGTCACCGCCTGCCCGGTGCGCTCTTACCGCACCGTTTCACCCTTACAGCGCCGAGGCGCTGCGGTTTGTTTTCTGTGGCACTGTCCCTGGAGTTGCCTCCGGTCGACGCTATCGACCACCCTCCCCCTGCGATGCCCGGACTTTCCTCCCGTGACACAAGCGAGCTTGCATCACCGGCGATGACCTCGATGAGCGCACCCGCGCGGCGCCCCGTGGGGGCGCTGCGCGCGCTGAGGAGGAGGCGGCCACACGCCAAAGCGTG
>CAYXWB010000412.1:0-3165 GCA_964468515.1 uncultured Bradymonadales bacterium
GCCCCCACAATGGGCGCGGTGATGACAGCTCAACTCTTAGCCCGCAAGGAGTCGCCTGATGCGACGCTTCGCCACGCTCTCGCTCCTGATCCTGCAGCTCAGCCTCACGGCGACCTCAGCGCTCGCGCAGCCCACCCCTTACAGCCCGCTGCCACCTAACCCCTCGGAGCACCTGCGCACGGGGCGCTTTGAGCGCAGCCCCCTCAAGCTCCCCTTTCGCGAGGTCGCCTCGCGCGCGGTGCCCACCCCCATTGGCCAAGACTTTGAGCACACCTATGAGGTGAGCCGCGCGGAGCTGATCGCACACTTCACTGACCCGAAGCAGCGTGAGAGCGGCTTTGATCTGTTCGATCCTGCGCGCTATCCCGAGGCGCGCGGGCTGAAGCTGCGGGTCATGGGCGAGCGTGTGGACAACAGCAGCGATGAGAACGTGATGATGTTTGGGCATCCCAAGCTGTCGCGCCTGTTCCAGCTCAGGATCAGCGAGGCGCAGGGGCGCGCGGTCGTCGTGTTGGAGAACATCGTCAACACCAACCCTGCCAGCGGCGTCATGCCCGCGCGTCATGGCTTCATGCCCATCGGCGTCGACGTGGTCTTGCCCTTTCGCTGGAACTGACGCGCACGAAGGGGAGGGTGAGTGACGATGTTGGCCTTGTGCGCTGCCCCGCTGCCCCCGCTCAGCCGCGCGCTCTATCAGCCTGAGCGCTACTCGCCGCGCGACGCCATGCCCGACTACAGCCACCTCAACGCGCTGGAGTCGCAGAGCGTCTTCATCATCCGCGAGGCGCTCCACAAGCTGCCGCGCCTTGGCGCGCTCTGGAGCATGGGCAAGGACTCCAGCGTCTTGCTGTGGCTCGTGCGCAAGGCTTGCCTTGGCGCCATCCCCATCCCCTGCTTGCACGTCGACACGAGCTACAAGATCCCCCAGATGATCACCTTTCGTGACGCGCTCGCGCGCGCGTGGGGCTTGGATCTGCGCGTGGGGCGCCACGACGCGGCGATCGACGCGGGCGCCACGTTCCCCGCTGGCGCGTGCGAGCGCGTGCAGTGCTGCGCCACCCTCAAGAGCGCGCCCTTACAGCAGCTCATCCAGACGCATGGCTTAGAGGCGATCTTGCTCGGCATCCGCCGCGATGAGGAGGCGACGCGCGCCAAGGAGCGCTACTTCTCACCTCGCTCAACCACCCACGCCTGGCGCGTCGACGCGCAACCCCCCGAGCTTTGGGATCATCACCAAGCGCAGCTCGCCGCAGGTGAGCACATGCGCGTTCACCCGCTGCTGCATTGGACCGAGCTCAACGTCTGGGAGTACATCGATCGTGAGCAGATCCCCGTGGTGCCGCTCTACTTTGCTCAAGCTGGCCGCCGCTATCGCTCGCTCGGCTGCGCGCCGTGCACCGCGGCGACGCCCTCTCTGGCGAGCACTGTCCCCGAGATCATCGAGGAGCTGCGTCACACGCAGCGCGCGGAGCGCGGCAACCGCGCCCAAGATCAAGCCAGCGAGGACGCCTTTGAGCGGCTGCGCTTGGCAGGTTATATGTGAGCGCTATGACTGAGGCGCCGCTGCGTCTGGTGATCGTCGGCCACATCGATCACGGCAAGTCCACGCTCGTGGGGCGGCTGTGCTATGAGACGGGCGCGCTGCCCGAGGGCGCGCTCGCCACGCTTGAGGCGAGCTGCGCGCGCCGCGGCGTGCCGTTCTCGTGGGCCTTTGTGATGGACGCCCTCCAAGTCGAGCGCGCGCAGGGCATCACGCTGGACGCCTCCCAGCGCTGGCTTCGCACCAGCGCGCGCGGCTACGTGATCATCGACGCGCCCGGCCATCGCGCGCTGCTCAAGAACATGCTCACTGGCGCCGCAAGCGCCTCGGCCGCGCTGCTGGTGGTCGCCGCCGATGAGGGCGCCCAGGCGCAGAGCCGCCGCCACGCTGTGCTGCTGAGCATGCTCGGCGTCACGCAGGTCATCGTCGTCGTCAACAAGATGGATCAGGTCGGCTACCAAGCGCGCGTCTTTGAGCAGCTTGAGCGTGAGCTTGGCGCGTTCTTGGCGAAGCTCCACATCGCGCCGCGCGCGTTCATCCCTGTGGTGGCGAGCCAGGGGGACAACCTCGCGAGGTTGTCCCCCGTGATGCCCTGGTATCAAGGCCCCACGCTGCTCGCGCTGCTCGACGCGCTGCGCGCGCCTGTGCCCCCCGTGGCTTGGCCGCTGCGGCTGCCCATCCAAGACGTCTACCTGCGCGATGGACAGCCCGTCCTCGTGGGCAACATCGCCACGGGCACGCTGCGCTGCGACGACGCGCTCATCTTCTGCCCCAGCGGTCAGCGCGCGCGCGTGACCTCGCTCGTGCGCTGGCCCGAGCCCGCGCCTGCGCAGGCCAGCGCGGGCGATGCCATCGGCCTCACCCTCGACGCGCCCATTTTTGACGCGCGCGGCCAGCTCGCCACCCTCGCTGACGACGCGCTCCAGCGCGCCGATCAGCTGCTCGCCACCCTCTTCTGGATGGGCGCGCGCCCGCTGGAGCGAGGCCGTGATTATCGGCTCTGCTTGACCACCCAAGAGGTCACCTGTCAGCTCACTGAGCTGCTCGTCACGCTCGACACAGAGACCTTGGCAGAGCACACAGGCGCTGTGCAGCTGTGGCGAGAGGAGATCGGGCGCGCGTCCCTCCAGCTCGCCGCACCGCTGGCCATTGATCTGTCGCCCGAGCTGCCCGCGCTGCACCGTTTTGTGCTGATGGATGAGGGGGAGGTGGTGGGTGGCGGGCTCATCGTGAGCGCGACATGGCGTGAATGAGCGCGACAAGAAAGAGCAGAGGCGCTGATCCTCATAAGGATCAGCGCCTCGCTTTGATGCGGAAGGGGGGACTTGAACCCCCACACTCTTGCGAGCGCTAGCACCTGAAACTAGTGCGTCTACCATTCCGCCACTTCCGCGTGGCCTCAACATCAAGCGTTGCTCGCTGGTGAGGAGGAGGACCTTAGCGGCCTCATCGCCGCGCGTCAATCATTTTTGCGCCGCGCTCGCGATTTTTATCGCGACGCATGGCCAAGACCACCCCCAAGGACAAGCCAGCCAAGCCAAGAAAGAGCAGAGGCGCTGATCCTCGTAAAGATCAGCGCCTCGCTTTGATGCGGAAGGGGGGACTTGAACCCCCACACTCTTGCG
>CAYXWB010000412.1:3265-4088 GCA_964468515.1 uncultured Bradymonadales bacterium
AGCGCTAGCACCTGAAACTAGTGCGTCTACCATTCCGCCACTTCCGCATGGCCACCGCAGCGTGCTGCGATGTGGAGCAGTTGTATAGAGAGCACCGTGCACCATGTCAACACTTTTATCACGTCATCAACGCCGCCCTCGCCGCCACAACGCTACGCGCACACCGCGCGCCTTGCCAAGCGCTCATTGGGCCTGTTATCCGCTTGTGTGCGACGCGTGGTGTCCTCCCTCGACGCGCCTGTAGGAGTGTGCTCGATGTCCTCCACCCAAGCCGATCCTCTGTCTCAGCTCGCTGGCTGGATCGCGCAAGCGCGCCAGCTCCCCGCGCCCGCTGCGCTGCCCCTCACCCCGGGCGATCCCCTCAACGCGCTGCGCGCTCAGCTCCTCATCGCGCGCGATGAGGAGCGCTGGCCTGCACCGCTCGACGCGCTGCGTGAGCTGATGCGTCAACCCCCGCTCGCTAGCGCCCCACCTGAGTATCCTGTGCCCGCGCCTGGCGAGTCGCCCCTCGCTCTCATGCGGCGCGCTTGGACAGGCGCGACAGCGCCGCGCGCTGTCGCGCCAGACGCGGCTGCGCCGCGCCCCAACCTAGACGCGGCTGCGCCGCGCCCCAGCGCTGCCAGCGCGCCGCCCGGCGCGCTCGGTGAGGAGTTCTTGCGCGCGCTCGCGACGCAAGCGCTCCCTGGCCCCGCGCGCGCCCACGTGGCCGCGATGCTGGTCGACGCCCTCCAAGAACCTGATCCTGAGCTGCTGCGTCGCATCCTCGCGCTGGTGATCACTGGCGCATAAACCTCACGCGCCGAGCCAGACGCGAGGAGGGCGC
>CAYXWB010000413.1:0-4072 GCA_964468515.1 uncultured Bradymonadales bacterium
CTTGGGTGTCACCCAAGCGGCCCCGCTCGCGTCTGCGCCCAAGCCGCGAGCTTGAGCCGTTGGCTCAAGCTCGCGGCAGTCAGGATCAGGCGCGCTTTGTGCGACGACGCCAGAAGGCGAAGCCAGCGATCATCATCCACAGGGGCAGGGCCGCGTCGGGTGTGCCACCAGCGGAGGCGCAGCCGCAGCCGCTGCCGCTGACGATCTGCTCGTCAACCACAGGTGCGCTGACGGTGATGTTAGCGGTGACCGTCTGGTCACCGCTGACAGCGGTGATGGTGGTGGCGCCCGGTGCGACCTCCGTGAAGGTGACACTCCAGGTGCCATCATCGCCGATAGTGGCTGTCTGCGAATCATCGCCCATCGTCACAGTGACCATCGCGCCAGGCTCACCGGAGCCGCTGACCACGATCTCAGCGCCATCCTCGATCGTCGCGCCGTCAGCGGGCGAGCTGATGATGAGGGTGCCGATCGGGGCGTAGCGGAAGCTCACATCATCGGTCTCGGTGGTGTTGCCTGCGTCGTCAGTGGCGATGGCGCTGATGGTGTGGGTGTCTACGGTCAGCGACTCGGGCAGCGCGACGCTCCAGGTGCCATCCTCAGCCACGACCACGGTGCCAAGCAGCGCACCATCGAGGAAGACCTCAACGCTCGTGCCCGGCTCGCCGGAGCCAGTCACATTGGCGGGCAGCTCAAGCACGCGCTCATCAGCCACGGGTGCGGTGATGGCGAGGGCGGGCGCGGTGGTGTCGATGGTCACGTTGACGCTGACCTCCTCGCCAGCGTTGCCCGCCACATCGACGCTCGACGCGGACAGCGTGTGCATCCCGTCGGTGAGCGCGCTGGGCAACATGAAGCGCCAGTCGCCCGCGTCATCAGCGGTGGCGGTGCCGACGACGACTGAGTCCGCGAGGATCGTGATCGTCGCGCCCGGCTCGCTCGTGCCGACAAGCTCAGGCTGCGCGTTGGCCAAGAGCGCGTCGTTGGTGGGGCTCGTGATGGTGGTGGTGGGCGCGAGGGTGTCCACCACAAAGGCGACAGGAGCAAGCGTGGTCACGTTGCCAGCCTCATCGGTGGCGCTGACGGCCACAGTGTAAGCGCCGTCCATGAGCGCGTCAGTGGGCGAGCTGCTCCACATGCCGTTGACATCCGAGCTGGTGGTCAGCGTCTCGATCACATCGCCCGCTGCGTTGGTGAGCGTCACCTCGATCTGCGCGCCAGCCTCGGCGCTGCCCGTGAGGTCTGCTTGTGCGTCGTTCAGCACCGCGTCGGCGGAGGGTGTGATGAGGGCGACATCGGGGGCGGTGAGGTCGATGCGGAAGCCCACGCTCGCGTCGCTGACGACGCCCGCGAGGTTCTGCACCTGCGCCTCGGCCACGTGATCACCCTCAGCCAGGGCCATCGTGGGGGTGGCGCTCCAGTCGCCGTTGAGATCAGCCACCACGCTCAGCGTCTCCACGAGCATGTCTTGGTCGTCGAACAACGCGATGGTGACCTCCGCGTTAGGCGCCGAGGTGCCCGTGAGCACAGGCTGCGCGATGTTGAGCGCCTGACCTGCTGTAGGGGCGGTGAAGGCCAGGGGCAGGGCGGTGGCGTCGACGGTGAAGCCGCTGCTGGTGTTGCCCGCGTTGCCCGCTGCGTCGGTGGAGGCGACCTCGATCGTGTAAGCGCCGTCCATCAACATCACGGTGGTGGCCACGCTCCACGCGCCCGCGGCGACGCTCGCGTCGGTGGTGAGCGTCTCAATCCCAGCGCCTGCGGCGTCGAGGAGCGTGACGACGACCTGCGCGCCCGCCTCGCTGGTGCCCGAGAGCATGGGCAGCGTGTTGGCGGTGAAGGCACCATCGGCGGGGCTGATCACCACGGGCATCGGCGCGACGGTGTCCACGCTGAAGCTGCGCGTTGACGCCGCGCTCGTGTTGCCTGCTGCGTCAGTCGCGGTGACGCTCACGTTGTGCAGGCCGTCCATCAGCGCGGCGCTGGTGTGCGTCCAAGCGCCGGAGCCATCGGCGGTGACAGTGGCCACGACCGCGCCATCAATGGTGAGCTCAACCGATGCACCGGCCTCCGTGGTGCCGCTGATCGTCGGCGTGTTGGCTGCGATGAACGCGCTGGCCGCAGGCGTCGCGATGGTGGGCGCGCCAGGCGCCGTGGTGTCGATCGTGAAGCTCACGGGGCCAGCGTTGCCGCTGTTGCCTGCGGCGTCGGTGCTGACGACGCGCACGGTGTGGGCGCCTTGTGCGAGGGTCGCGCTGGTATAAGTCCAGGCGCCCGCGTTGTTCGCGGTCACAGTGGCGACGACCGAGCCGTCGATGTTGATCGCCACAGCAGCGCCCGCCTCGGTGGTGCCGCTGATCGTCGGCGTGTTATCGGCCAAGAATGCGCCGTTGGCAGGTGCCATGAGCGTGGGCATGGGCGCGATGGAGTCCACCGAGAAGCTGATTGGCCCCTCATTGGCTGTGTTGCTCATCGCGTCAGTGGCGGCGACGCTGACGCTGTGCGCGCCCTGTGAGACGCCCGCTTGGCTGTGCGTCCACGCGCCCGTCGCGCTCGCGGTGACAGTGGCGATGACACCGCCATCAAGCGTGATGGCCACCGACGCGCCGGGCTCGGTCTGACCGGAGAAGACGACGGTGGTGGTGTTCAGCAGCGCGTTGTTGGCGGGCGCGTCGATCGTCAGGGAGTAGAAGATCGCGGGCTCGCACGAGCTCGGTGAGGGCGCGGTGTCACAGATGAAGCCCGCCTCACAGTCGTTGTCGCTGTTGCAGGCGCAGACGCCGCTCTCACACAGGCCCGTCTCGCACTGCGCATTGTTCATGCAGGCGTCGCCAAGCTCGATGAGGCAGACATCACTGCACCCATCGGCGCTGGCAGTGGCGCCGTCATCACAGCCCTCGCCAGCCTCCACCACGCCGTTGCCGCAGGTGTTGGCAGGCTCGCAGATTTGAGAGCCCTGCGCGCCAAGATCGCAGACCTCGCCAGCGTTACAGTTAGCGTCGCTCAAGCAGGTGGTGCAGGTGTTGATGATCGCGCCCATGAACGCGCGAGAGCGGTCGCTCTCGGGGGTGCTCTCGTTGTCTTGCCAGTCAGCCTCGATCAAGAAGAGCAGGCCCAAGCCTTGCTCACGCAGCGCGACAGACACTGAGCCTGGGGTAGAGATGAGGCCACCTAAGGGCGTCAGCTCGGGCTCTGCGGCGACCATCGCGGCCATGTTAAGGCCACACCCTTGATTCCCGTTAGAGGTCTCCACGAGGCCAGGGTTGTCCTGCCAGAAGGGATGGGTGGGGTTGAGCTTCACCGAGGGCATCGCGTTATCGCGACAGTACCCGATGAACTCGTTAAGGTTATAGTTGGTGCCGTAGATCGCGTTATAAACGCGCGTGCTGATGTTATACTCCGTGACGATGCGCCCGCCCGCGTTGAGATAGGCGAGCCAGGCGGGGCCGTTGTTTGTGACCGTCCCAGAGCGCGAGATGAACATGAGCTGGGTGTTGGCATCGGGCGCGCAGCCGCTGACCTCGGTGACCGGGCCGACGCCGCTGTAGAGGTTCGCGCCTTGGCGGCTCGTGCTGCCGCAGTACATCACGTTGGGGCGCGTGAGGCACTGTTGGGCGTTGGCGAGCGACGGCAGCGACACAAGCAGCGTGGCTGCGAGCGTCGCGCCGAGTATGCGCGCGGCTGGGGGAGCGTTGACATGATGGACCTCTCCTGAGGTGTTGATTGCGCCAGCAAGCAGCTTGCGCGCATGAGCGCGAGCTGCTTAGGGTGAGGCAGGCCCCATGAGGAGGCCCGCTTCAAGGCGATGTGTTGTCGCGAGAGAGCGAGGGTTTGCTGCGCGCAGCATAAGCACAGCGGCGCGGCTTAAGCAAGCTCACACCGCAGCAGCGCGCTTGCCGTTCGCCAGGGGCGCTTGTAGTATGCCGGGCTTGGCGCCTGCCGCTCGCGCACGCGCGCCCAGCGCCTGACACCGCGCGGCGCGCTCACCCGGCGCCGCCCTGCCGATGTGCGACGCGTCAGCGCGTCGCGCCGGGGATTTATGGCAAGTCGAAGCACCCCTCCCAAGCGCACCACC
>CAYXWB010000414.1:0-4070 GCA_964468515.1 uncultured Bradymonadales bacterium
GCAGGCCACACCGACGATGAGGTCGCGCGCTTGTGCGATGCGCTGGGGTCGCTGCGCTGAGCGCCTTGCGCTCAGCGCGCAGAGCCTAGCTTGAGCGATGCGGCGCGTTGGATGCGCGGTCTGTGCTCCCACACAACCTCCCGAGCGGTGCGTCGCTGAGGCTGATTCTAGGCGAGGCTTGTCCAAGCGAGGTGGGTGGATGCAGGTGCGCGTGCGCTCACTCGGCCGCTGGCAAGAGGTCGAGCTTGCCGCCCTCGCTGGGGGAGAGCGCGCCGCGCAGCGTGTCGGGGTTAGCCGAGGAGAGGGCGCCACAGAGGGCATCGGCGCCGCTCTCCAGACGCGCGATCATGGCCAGCAGCTCGCGCACGAGCAGGTGGCGCTGGTGAGCCTCGCCGCTTGGCGCGGCCAAGGCGTCGGCGCAGGCGCGCAACGGTCCGACCGCCTGCGCGTCGGCCAAGCGATGCAGCCCGTCCAGGCAGCGCGCGGTGATCGCGAGGTCGTGGCGCGCCATCAGGCTCAGCAGCCAGCGCTGCGCCTCGGCGCGACGTCCGGCGCGCTTGTAGGCGTCGGCGCGTGCGGCGAGCTGTGCGGCGAGGAGGTGGGCGGCGTCGTGGGGCAGATCGCGGGTGAGGACCTCGCGGGCGCGGGCGGGGATGGCCAGCTCAGGATCGTAGAGCTGGCTGAGCGCCTCGGCTTGATCGTGCGCGGCCGGATGATAGAGCGTGTGATGCAGCAGCTGCTCCAGCACGACGGGGTGATCATGCAGCCGCTCCAGCGCGCGTCGGCGCGCGCACCACGGCAGCTGAGGGGCGGGCACGAGCGCCATGAGGGTGATGAGATCGGGGCGAGGCAAGAGGGCCGCCGCCATGACGCGCAGCGCGGGCGCGACGCCAGGATCGCGCGCGGTGCGGCGCAGCCCGCGCCAGTCAGCGCGCTCCGTGAGCGCGTTGGCGCTCCAGCTCGCCAGCCAGCGATCTTCTTCAAGGGCGGCGGCGCGAAGCAGCGCGCGCGCGGTGTCAGGATGATCGCCGTGCTCGCGCCGCAGCGCGCTCAGGCTCGCTTGGCGCAGGATCTTATCGGCGTGATGCGTGGCCAGGCGCAGGTAGCTGTGGCGGGTGGGGCGCGCGGGCGCGCGCTGGAGCTGGGCGCGCAGCCTGTGGCGCAGCCGCGCGTGCGCCAGCGCGTGCGGCCGCGTCAGCGGCTGCGCGCTCAAGATCAGCGCCGCGCGATCGATGTGGGGGCTGTCAGGCAGGCTCAGCGCGACGCTCAGCGCGGTGGCGCGCAGCGTGATATCGGTGGCGCTGATGGCGAGCTGGGCCGCGTGCTGATGCAGGCGCGGCTCATCACGCGCGAGCTGTCCGAGCGCTTCGAGCGCTTGAGCGCGCAGCGCAGGGTCGCGCTCATACAGCACATCATCAAGCAGCGCCTCGCGCAGCGCGGGTGAGCGCAGCGTGGCCGCGGGCTCGCTGTGCAGCAGCGCCAGATGCAGCGCCGCGCCTCGCTGACGCAGCGCCCACCTGAGCGCCCCCTCGCCATAAGCCGTGTCAGCGGCGTCAGCGCGCAGCGCCCGCAAGAGCGCGAGCTGGGTGGGCAGGTGAGGCTCCTCGCGCAGCCGCGCCAGCGCTCGCGCGTGGAGGTCTTGCTCGCGCACTTGCGCCGCCATCACGACGTGGATGAGCTGATCAAGCTGACTGGCGAGCGTGAGCCAGTCTGTGTGGGGGCCAAGCTGCCACGCCGCGCGCCAGTGACCTCGCTCGCCATGCAAGGTGTGCATCCGATCTGAGAGCGCGCCTAGCGCCGCGCGTGTGCGCGCGTCGAGCGCGGCGAGCAGCGTCTCGGGTGCGCCGCGCCAGCCAAAGCGGGCGCTGAAGTCGTCGTCAAAGGGGGGGTAGGGGCGCGACGCAGCGGGCTCATGATGGCCGCGCCTGCGCAGCGACCAAGGCAGCGCGTTCATCCCCTCAAGATCGAGTGATAACACCAAGAAGACGCGCGGCGCGCGGTCAGGGTGTTGGAGTCGATGCGCGGCCACGTGAGGATCGAGCGCGCGCTCGACCGGATCGCCGGGGTGCGAGACCAGCGCGAGCGTGGCGCGCGTCTCATCCGCACCGCGCAGCGTCAGGACGCGCTCATGACACAGCAGCGGCGCGCGCTGCATCGCGCGACTTGGCACAAGATCGAGCGCTGCGCCTAAGCATGCCAGCGGCGCGCTGGGCGCGTCGCGCTGCCATGAGGAGGCCAGCGAGCGCCAGAGCGCGCCGAGCGCTAAGAGGCTGACATACAGCGCCTCGGGGTTCACCAGGGGGCCTCCGCGTCTCAAAGCGCGCCTCAGCCAGGAGAGCAGCGCGAGCGGGCATCATCAGCTTAAATTTACGCGCCTCTTCGCGCGCTTCAAGGGCGCGCGCGGTGCCTTGACGCGGGGCCATTGGACGCGGGTGAGGCGCGGTGCTAGCGTGGCCAGCTCGCGCGCCGCCTGGCGCCGCTTGGCAAGGAGCACGTCGACATGACCCCATCTTCGCCGCGCGCCATGCGGCTAGCGGCCGCTGGCTTTGGAGCGCTCATGCTCGGGCGCGCCGTTGGCATGGCGCTCACCCCCGCGCTGCTCACCTATGAGCCGCTGTGGCTGATCGTGCTGGGGCCTTTCTTGGCCAACTTCATCTTGGTCGCGCCGCTGGTGGAGCCTTGGCATTACGCGCTGGTCGCCACAGGCTTCGCGTGGGCGCAGTGTGTGGTGGGTTATACGTTCGGTCATGTGTGCGGGCCACGCGCGCGCGACTGGCTGCTCAAGCACCGCTTGGTCTCAGGGCGCACCTTGGCGCGGGTGACGCGCTGGCTGGATCGCGCCGCGCCGCTGGTGATCAGCCTGCTCCCTGGCCCCGTGATGAGCGCGCTCGCTGGCATCGGCGGCGCACGCCCGCGCAGCTACTATCCGGCCATGATCGTGTCGCAGGTCGGCTGGATTATCGCGTGCTTTTACTTTGGGGCGTTGATCGCGAGCGCCATTGAGCGTCTGCGCGCGATGGTCGCGCAGCACGCGCTCGCGCTCACCGTGTTGAGCGCGCTCTTGGTGGCGGTCGCGCTCGTGTGGCGACGTCGCAGCGCGCGCGCTTGAGCCGCCTCGCTCGGGGCGGCCTCATGGCAAGTTGTGAGGGGATGCGCTTTGCTTGCGTCGCGCGGGTGCTACCTTCATAAGCATGTGCTGGCGCGCTTGAATGATGTTGTGATGAAGCGCCCCCTTTTGAATCGCAGGAAGCTCTCCTATGACCCCGTTCACCCCGCGTCACAAGCAGCTGGCCGCCGCTGCGTTCGTCTTGCTCATGGTCGCGCGCTCCGTGGAGCTTGCGTTTCACCCCGCGCTGCTGACGCATCACCCGCTGGTGTTGCTGTCGCTCGGGCCCTTCTTAGCGAACCTCGTGTTGATCGCGCCGCTCGTGGAGCCCTGGCAATATGCGCTGGTGGCGCTGCCAGCGGCGTGGGCGCAGTGCGCGCTGGGCTACACGTTCGGCCATGTGTGCGGGCCACGCGCGCGCGACTGGCTGCTCAAGCACCGCTTGGTCTCAGGGCGCACCTTGACGCGGATGACGCGCTGGCTGGATCGCGCCGCGCCGCTGGTGATCAGCCTGTTCCCAGGGCCTGTGATGGGCGCGATGGCTGGCATCGTGGGCGCGCGCCCGCGCAGCTACTATCCGGCGATGATGCTGTCGCAGGTGGCCTGGATCGGCGGCGGCTATACGATCGGCAGCGCGCTGACGCGCCAAGTGCAGGGCTTGCGCGAGCTGGTGGCGGGCAACGCGCTGATGCTCACGAGCCTGACGTTGTGCTTGGCGGTGCTGTTCCTGGCCTGGCGTCATTATCGCGCCTTGCACGAGGCCGCGCCGCGCATCGCGCATCGCGCCCGCCAGGTGTCCGCGTCATTCACGACGGCGCACGGACGCCTCAGAGAGCGCCGCCGCGCGACGCGATCACCTGCGATGACCGCGCCTGTCATGCCTACTACGCCTGTGGTGACGACGCCGCTGGCACCAGCTCAGGACCAGAGCGCCTGCTGACGTGCTGGGCGCAGCGCCCCTCGC
>CAYXWB010000415.1:0-4049 GCA_964468515.1 uncultured Bradymonadales bacterium
TTTTTTTGGACAGCCGCGCCTGCTGCTCGCTTCGGTCTCAGTGACAGATGACCTGTCCCATCACAGCGCCGGAGCGAGGAGGATGCGATGCCGCAGAGGATCGATGCAGGTGACAGCCGCTTTAGCGTCATGGGGTTGCTCCATGAGCTGCGCCGGATCGAGCGCTTACCCCCACATCAACAAGAAGCCGAGCTTGCGAGGATCATGGGCGAGCAGCTCTCAGCGGTGATCGCTTTCTTGGAGCGGCTGCCTAGCACCATCGCGAGCGCGAGCGCGGCGCATGATGATGCGCTGGATCAGCAGCTCTGCGACCTGCTCGTCACCTTGATGCAGCGCGCTGACTTGGCGCCGCTGTCGCGCGAGTCGCTGGCGCTGTGGGTGGAGCATCAGCTCCAGCCTGACGTGGCGCTAAGCCCCGAGGCGCAGGCCAAGCTCGACGTTGTCGCGCGCAAGCTGGCGGGGCGGATCTTCAGCGCGCGAGGTCTGCTCAAGCGTCAGGGCGCCAAGATCCAGCGCGTCATCACGATCTATGTGATCGAGGGCGCGCAGGCGCGTGAGCATCGCGCTGAGGAGCTGCTGTCGTTCGATGAGGTGCAGCACGGGCTGCGCGAGCGGCTGCTGCGCGATAGTGAGGTCGCGCTGCCGTTCTTTGATCACCCCGCGCGCTGAGCGCCACTAAGAGGAGCTGTGATGGATCCTTTCTCACTGATCATAGGTTTTGGGCTCTTTGCGCTTGGCGCGGTGGCCGTGACCGCGCTCTGGCACAGGATCGTGCCCTTCGTGCTGGACGTCTTGATGCCTTGGTTCAA
This sequence comes from uncultured Bradymonadales bacterium, assembly GCA_964468515.1. Classification (GTDB taxonomy): domain Bacteria; phylum Myxococcota_A; class Bradymonadia; order Bradymonadales; family Bradymonadaceae; genus CAYXWB01. The sequence continues at coordinate 810 of CAYXWB010000415.1, forward strand.
GAGACATCTGCCCTTACTCGCGCCGCTGCTCGAGAGCGCATTCCTCATGCTTGATAAGATCGTCGGCCATGTGCGCAAGGCGGCGATCCAAGCGTGGCGCCAGATCAGCACGAACTTGCTATCGAGCAAGGTCACTTACAAGCGAGAGGGGGCCACGTTCACCGAGGAGGTCGAGAATTTCACCGAGGCTGAGGGGCGCTACTACAAGCAGACCGCGTCGCAAGAAGTGTCGATGGACGACCTCCCCCCCGATGTCCGAGAGGCGATGCTGCGCGCGCAGCAGGCGCCGGTGATCGACGTCAGAGCGACCTATGAACAAGCCGAGCGCGAGCTCACATTGTAAGTCCTAAGTTGTTGTGAAATCTAAGCTAAGGAGCGAGACGATGAATGAGACGAACCTGATCCCTGGCCCCGTCATGCTCGCCGTCGCAGGCGTGGCGGTGGGCGGCGCGCTGATCTGGGCGGTGTGGAAGCTGAGCCAGCGCCAAGAGCGCGGCAGCCGTGACGCCATTGAGCTGCTGGTGTTGGAGGTGCTTTCACGCGCGATGGCCGTGCGCCTGGGCGCGCCGCAGGAGCGCGTGCGTGAGCAGCTCGCGTCGCCCACCCCAGACGCTGACTTCGTGGCGCGCTATCAAGCGCTGGTTCATGCAGTGACGGTCACGCTGCGTCGCGATGGCGCGCGCTTTGGCGTGGAGGTCGAGGTGACGGGCGATGTGAGCGCGCGCGTCACGCGCGGGATCACGCTCGATGAGCTGCCCGACGCCGCGCGTCAGTCGCTGCTGCGAGGCGCGCCTGAGGTGACGTTCGCGTGGCACCCCGCGTTCGCGTCTGGCCAGGAGGTGCGCTGATGCCACTGCCCATCTTGCTCGGCGCGCTGCTCTGGGGCGCGGCGGGTGCGCTGATTGGTGGTGCGATAGGCACCGTCATCGACATGCTGTTGGATGATGAGGTCTACCTCGCCGCGAATGATTGGCTGCGTGAGCGTAACGCGACGCTGCACAAGGCGTTCTTATTGCTCACACGCACGCGCACGGGGGTTCGCCGCATGCTGAAGATCGCCACCCAGGCCGACCCCTCACAGCGCCAGATCGCCTATCAGGATGACGGGGAGGTGTCCTTCGCTGATCTGCCCGAGGATGCGCGCAAGCTCAAGGAGGGGCAACAGCATGAGGAGGAGGTGACGCGCGAGGTGCTGGCGCACATCCACTGAGACAGCCGAGCTTTATCCTGCGAACAAGAGGTTATTCTTATGGGCATCAACTTCGACAAGATCGTCGCTAAATCACAGCCGCCCGCGCCCACCCCGGCGCCCGCGTCTCGTCCTTGGGCGCCGCCGGTCGAGCCCGCGCGTGAGGGCGCGCCGGATGGCGCGACCGAAAAGCGCGGGCCCGCTGAGGTGGCGCCGTCGGTGCAGTTTCCAGCGCGCGAAGCGCGGCGTAATTTAGACGCGCTGATCGTCGCGCCTGCTGTGCGCGCGCAGATCAGCAGCGCCTTGGTGCGCTTGAGCCATCAGCACACGCTGCACGAGGTCTGGGGCTTGGCTGAGATAGATCCTTATGGGCAGCGCACGGTGCTCAACCTGTATGGGCCGCCCGGCACGGGCAAGACGCTCTGCGCGGAGGCCATCGCGGGCCACCTGGGGCGCCCCTTCTTGGACGTGAACTACGCGGAGCTTGAGTCGAAGTTCGTGGGTGAGACGGCCAAGAACATCGTGCGCGTGTTCGCGGCGGCGCGTGAGCAGGGCGCGGTGCTGTTCTTTGATGAGGCCGACTCTTTGCTTGGCAAGCGCTTGACGGAGGTGCGCCAATCATCGGACTATGGCGTCAACCAGAGCCGCAGCGTGACGCTCAAGCAATTAGAGGCGTTTGAGGGGGTGGTGATCTTCGCGACCAACATGGCCAAACAGTATGATGGCGCGTTCGTGCGTCGCATCTTGGCGCACATCCACCTGGACTTGCCTGACGATGCCTGCCGCGTGAGGTTGTGGGAGCGCTTCTTGGTGCCGAAGCTGCCTCGCGATGCGTCTGTCACCGCCTCGACTCTGGCCGCGCTGTCGCACGGGCTGTCAGGCGGCGAGCTGCTCAACGCGCTGATCAACGCGGCTGGGGAGGCGGTGGCGCTGCCCGAGGCGCAGCGTCACCTGACGCTTGCGCTGATGAGGCGTCATGTGGAGGAGGTGCAGCGAGCGCGCCGCGAGGTGGGCTCATCGCACGAGGCGCCGCGCGCGGTGATGACGGAGGTGACGCGCGAGGCGCTGCCGCCCGAGGCGCAGGCGCGGCTTGAGGCCAAAGAGACCACGTCAAGCTCACCTGATGAGGGCGCATGAACCCGCAGCACGAGGCGACGCTGCTGGCGCTTGAGCGCGCGCAGTTTAGCGACGCGAGCGAGGCGTTTGAGCAGACGCTCACGACCTTAGCGGCGCTTGATCCGGACGCGCGCGCCCACCCGTGGGCGCGCGCGCTGGAGGGGTACGCGCGCTGGCGCTTGGACGACGAGATCGCAGGTCAACAGGCCTTGGAGCAGGCCGCAGCCAGCGCGCATGCGCGCGGGGCGATGCTCGCGTGCGTGCGTCTGGCGCACGTGAGCTTGCACGGCGGCGAGCTTGAGCGCGGCTTGGCGTGGCTTGATCAGGTCGCGCCGAGGCTGCCGGAGTGGCCCGAGCTGCACGCCCACGCGGGCTTGATGGAGGGGCGCTTGCGCGCCAAGGCGCTCCAGCCCGGCGATGAGGTCGCGCGTGAGCGCTTGGTGGCTGTCTTATCGGGCGCTGCTCAGCGGTTTGAGGTGTTGGGCGATCATCGGCGCAGCGTCTGGAGCATGCTGTTGATGGCGCGCGCGTGTGAGGGGGCGCTGTCCGCGCCGCACGCGGCGCGCGCTGAGGCGCTGCTCCACGCGCCGCAGGCGCGCTGGTGTTGGGCGTCGGCGCGCGACGCGCTCAAGCTGGCCGCGTGGTGCGGGCAGATCGCGCAGGCGCTGGAGGTGGCGAGGCCGTGGCAGGGGGAGGTGGGCGATGAGGCTTACGCCAGCGCGCTGTGTGACGCGCTGGAGGAGCGTCTGTTTGACGCGCTGGCGCCCCTCGCGCTGCTCTGTGAGGAGGGGCTGCGCGTGAGCCCTGGCGGCGAGCTTGAGGCGTACCTGTGCTACCTGCTCATGGACGCGCAGAGCGCCTATGGAGATTACGCGCAGATGACGACGCTCGCGCGCCGCGCGCTGCGTCAGCGCGGCCTCTCGCAAGAGCTGCGC
>CAYXWB010000416.1:0-4040 GCA_964468515.1 uncultured Bradymonadales bacterium
AACGCGCGCGGTCAGCCCGTTCAGCGCGCGCGCGTCAGCGCGCGCGCCATCAGCGGCGCCACCGAGAAGACCTGCGACGCCGGCAGCTGCTGACTGTTCGGGTGCGAGTTCGAGCCGAGCACCGCCTCAAACACCCCCGACCCCTCAAGCCTCGCCCACGCCCCAGGCGGCAGCACCAGGTGGCTCGTGATCGCGTACACCTTCGACGCGCCCGCGCGCTGATACGCGCGTCCCGCTTGCAGCAGCGAGCCGCCCGTGCGGATCATGTCGTCATAGATCACCACCGCCTGCCCGCGCACATCCGCGTTGATCCCCGTCAGCTCCAGCTCCCCTGACTTGGGATCGCGCGACTTGTAGATGAACGCGGGCTCCACGCCCAGATCGCGCGCCAAGCTCTGCACCCACTTCGCCCGCCCCGCGTCAGTCGAGCCTAGCACGAACGGCGCATCGCCCATCAGCGCCCGCGCCGCCTGCGTGACCAGCGGCGCGCCGTACAGATGGCGCGTCACATGGCCGTCGCCAAAGTAGAACTCGACCCCGTCCGTGTGCAGATCGAAGAAGAACAGCCGCGAGCCCGCCTCGCACTCCGGCAGCGACGCCAACAGCCTCGCCCGCGTGAACGCCGTCACCACCTCGCCAGGGCGCGTCGCGCGCTCCATCGTCGCATAACCACAATAGGGCATCACGATCGACAGCGAGCGCGCGCCAGCGCGCCACAGCGCGTGGCCCATGTCGTAGATCTCCAGCCAGTCCACGTCGTTTGGCGTGCCGCCAAGCAGCACCACGTCGCGCCCCCACGCATCCGTCACCAGCCGCAAATAGCGCTCCCCATCAGGGAACGTCTTGCGCTCCACCTCTCCCGCCTCAAACAGCCCCATCGCCAAGAACTCAGCGCTCAAGTACGCGTAGCTTGAGGTGGTGAATAACAGCATCGCCTCGCGCGGCTCACTCATCGCAGCTCCTCCTCCATCGGCCAACACATGCGCAGCGCCTCAGGTGTAGCGCGCGCCCCACGCGCCGACAAGCGCCAAGACCGCCCCCACCTGCGCGCGCTTGCCTGCGCCCTCGTCGCGCGCATCTTAACGCCCAACGCTCCCGTCAGCCGTCACCTGCATCGCGCGCACCCTGTGCCTGGCGAGGCGCATCACAGCTCGCGCTCACTCCATCCACGATCGAGGATCACTCATGGCAACACTTCAAGGCGTCTCCATCACCTGGCTCGGCCACGGCACCTTCCTCATCACCACCCCCGAGGGCAAGAAGGTCTTGATCGATCCGTTCCTCGCCAACAACCCCAGCTGCCCCGAGCGCTTTCACGAGCCAGAGGTCGACGCCATCCTCATCACGCACGGCCACGCCGACCACATCGCCGACGTGTTCACCGCGCATGAGCGCTGCGCCGGTCCCATCGTCGGCATGTTTGATCTGACCACATGGCTTGGCACCAAGGGGCTGCCCGAGGGCAAGCTCGTCGGCATGAACAAGGGCGGGCGTCTGACGATTGATGACCTCAAGCTAGAGGTCCACATGACCAACGCCCACCACTCCTCCTCGTTCATGGACGGCGACACGCTGGTCTACTTGGGCGAGCCCGCGGGCTTTGTGTTGGGCTTCTCAAACGGCTTGCGGCTGTACATCGCGGGCGACACCTGCCTGTTCGGTGACATGGCGCTCATCAAGCGCTTGGAGCGCCCCGACGTGGCCATCTTGCCCATCGGCGATCGCTTCACCATGGACCCCAAGGCGGCCGCCGTGGCCTGCGAGCTGCTCGGCGTCAAGCACGTCATCCCCGCCCACTTTGGCACCTTCCCCCTGCTCACAGGCACGCCCGACCAGCTCAAACAAGAACTCAGCGCGCTGTCGCTCGACACCCAGGTCCACACCTTAGAGCCCGGCCAGACGCTCGCCTGAGCGCTCACGCGCGGCAGTGGCGAGCCACTGCCGCGCGCGCTGCAAGTATCCGCCTCGCTTGGACGATCCCCGCTTAGAATCAAGCGCTGCGACATGTCACACGAGAGGTTGTGTGTGAGCGATGCGGCTTAGAGGGCGCGCCGCATCGCTTAAATTAGACCTCCCCAAACGCGCTTGGGTGCCCAGGCGATCAGCGAAACAGGTCCGTGGAGAAGTAGCGCTCCATGCGGTCGGGGAAGACCGTCACGATCTGCGCGTGGGCGGGCAAGCGGGCGGCGATCTCAAGCGCTGCGGCGAAGTTTAAGCCCGAGCTTGGCCCCACGGGGAAGCCCAGCGCGATGAGCTGGCGCGTGACCTCCAGCGCGCGCGCATCCGGCACGCTCAGCTCCACCAGCCCCGGAAGCGCCTCGCGCGAGTACAGCTTCGACACGCTCTCCACCACGCCGGGGATGCGCCGGCTGAAGCTGCAACACTCCAGCTCGTTGAGCGCCGTGCCCGTGGTAGGCCGCGCTGACACCGGGATCGTGGCGCAGCCCGCCTCATGGAACGCGCGCCACAGCCCCACGATCGTGCCGCCCGTGCCCACGCCGCTGACCACCGCGTCGACCACGCCGCCGGGGATCTGCGATAAGACCTCTTGGCCGGTCCAGACGCGGTGCGCGTCCACATTGTCAATGTTCTCAAACTGGCGCGTGTAATAGGCGCCGTGCTGCTCGGCCCACGCGGCCGCAGCCTTCATCGCGCCGCGCACGCCATGCGCCTCAGGGGTGAGCGTCACCTCGGCGCCAAAGGCGCGGATCATCTTCACGCGCTCGCTGCTGACGCCCTCGGGCATCATCGCCATAAACCGCAAGCCCATCTGGGCCGCCATCAGCGCCAGCGCGATGCTCGTGGAGCCGCTCGACGCCTCCACCACCTGCCCCCCCAAGCACAGCTCGCCGCGCCGCCACGCCTTCTCCAACATGTAGCGCGCGATGCGATCTTTGGTTGAGCCGCTGGCGTTCATGAACTCCAGCTTGCAGTAGATCGCGGGCGCGTCATCGCTCAGGCGCACCGCCACAAGCGGCGTCGCCTGACACTGCTGCACGAAGCGGTTAAAGCGCGGCAGGTGCTCTCTCATCATGAACCTCGCAGAGCGCGCTTGGCGCGGCTGTGATAGGCGCAGACCTTATCACAGCCGCGCCACACGCGTCAGCGCGACAACGCGCGCTTTGGCGCAGGCTCGATCCTGAGCGGCACTGCATGCGACGCGATCACCTCGTCCTCCTCAGCTTCGGGCCGCTCCACCATGACCACGATCGGCACCAGCGCTGTCTCTGCGGCATGACGCAGCATGTCTGACAGCGCGCCATCGCTGTAACACTGCGCCAGCACACCGCGCGACGCGCCGCGCCCATCCAGCGCGATCAGATCGACCATCATCTCATCGCGCTGACGCCAGCGCAGCGCGGCGATGGCCTCAAGTTCTTGGACCGCGCGCTCGCAAGCCTCGGGCGGCATCATCAGCGCCACCGCAGGCCACGGCTCATCCGGATCGCCGCCGATCAGGCCAGCGTCTAGCTCAAGCACCATCGTCATGCAGAAGCCCTCCTCCTCGTCGAACCGATCGCGCGCCATGCCACGACGACGCGTCATCTTGCGACCCAAGCTGCGGCTCATCACGCTCCTCCCTGTCTTGTATGTTGATCAAAGCTCAGCGCTTTGTTGATGCAGACGCCGCTGGCGCGACGCCACGGGAGGGTTATCGACGCGCCCGCGCTGAACCGTGCGTGAGGTGGCCCCATTTTTTTGCTAGGCTTCATCGTCAATGCGATGACACCCCAAGCGCAGCCTCGATCCTCCCTCAAGCCGGAGCCGCCCATGCCTCACCTCACCCGCGCGCGACGCGCCCTCTCACTCGCCATCACCGCCGCGCTGTGCTTGAGCGCGTGCGGCCCCGCAGACGACGGCGACACCAACAACCCGCAGAACACCACCCCGCGCGCGCCCTGCCCCACCGACGCGCCGGCCTGCGTCGCCCCGGCGGCCACCTGCGAGGGCGACTTCGCCGTCACCTTCGCGTCCATCCGTGATGAGGTCACCTGCGCCTGCGTCCCCCAAGAAAGCGCGCGCCAAGACTGCGCGGCCAC
>CAYXWB010000417.1:0-4025 GCA_964468515.1 uncultured Bradymonadales bacterium
GCCCTGTTCGCCAAGGCGAACAGGGCGCGCGCCCGTGAGCGCGTCATCACACCAGCTCAGCGGGTGCAGTAGCCCGTGTCACAAGTGCCCGTGCGGCAGTCGCTGTTGGCGAAGCAGGCGATGGTGCAGCGCCCGTCCACGCAGGTGGTGCCGCTGGCGCAGTCGCCGTTGTTGCGACACTCAAAGCCGGGGCGATAGTCAGGCTGGCAGACGCCCGCGTCGCAGATCATCTTGTCGCCACACTGCGCGCTTGAGCTGCATCGATCAAAGCAGGTGCTGTTGATGCACGCCTTGTTGGCGCCACAGCTCGCGTCATCCACGCAGCGATCGTTTGCCGCAGGCTGCGTGGACACGCAGGTGCCCTGCTGGCAGCGCTGGCTGTAGGGGCAGTCATTGTCAGCTTGGCACTGGAAGTTGCAGAAGCCGCTGACGCAGTCCTTGCTCAGCCCGCACTGCGCGTCGGTGACGCAGATGCGCGGTGAGGTCTGACACTGACCCGCGACACAGCTCTCACAGGCCTCGCAGTCATCGCTGGAGGTGCAGGACAGCTCCGGAGGCTGAGGGGTTGGTGGTGTGGGGTTGTTGGGCGCGCTTGGGCTCACACAAGCGCCGCTGCTGTGGCAGAGCTGGCCGACGGCGCAGTCGCTGTTGTCATCACACTTGACGTTGCAGCGGCCACGGTCGCAGAAGCTGCCCGCGGTGCAGTCGGTGTGAGCGCGGCAGATGCCGGAGGGCACGCAGTCGCCATCTTGGCAGCGCTCATTGGCGCCACACGCGCTGGCGTCCATGCAGCTCACCGGGGTGGGCTGCGTCGGCGTGGTGGGGTTGGTGGGGTTCGTCGGATCGGTAGGATCCGTAGGATCGACAGGCTCGGTCGGGGTCACAGGTGTGGTCGGATCGACCGGCGCGGGCGCGGGGACTGTGGGGTCGGTGGGCGATGCGGGCACGCAGGCGCCGCGCCAACACAGGCCATCGTCACACTGCGCGTCTGAGTCACAGCCAAAGGAGCACTGGTCGTTGAAGCAGGTCGCGTCAACGCCGCACTGACCATCAAACGCGCAGGGCAAGTGACAATAGCCGTCACGGCAAGCGCCGCCCGCGCCACAGTCAGCGTCAGCATCACAGGCGCCACCGGCGACGCAGCGACCCTCGACGCAGACCTCCCCTGAGCTGCACGCGAGGTCGGTCACACAGGGCAAGACGCAGCTGCCATCAAGCGAGCAGATGCGGCCGCCCTGACAGTCATCGTCACCCTCACAGCGGTCAGCGGGCTCACAGACGCCGCCCGTGCAGCGGCGCGAGGGGCAATCGAGGTTGATCACGCAGCTCTCGCCAGGCTCAGGCGCCGGGGCGCAGTAGCGCCCGCCCGTGCAGACCTCGCCCGTGGGGCAGTCCACATCGGCCGCGCAGACGTCGCAACATCGCCCGTCGCGGCAGACCTGCTCGTCGCCACACTCGGTCATGCAGGCGCCCTCTTGGGGGTTCCACGCTGGATCACCGGGGCACACGCCGTCGATACAGCGGGGGCGGTCGTCTTGCTCGCGGTCGTCATCGCAGGAGCAAGACGTCATGGGGAGAGTGAACAGGATGCTGCCTCCTAACACGAGGCGCAGCGCCCTGCGTGCGAGGGAGCGTGTTAGCATGCTCGACATGGTGTTCCTCATCAGTGAGAGCGCGTAAGATGACGTCATCATTATAAGACGCGAGATGAAAACCTCACCCCGTCGGACGCGCGCGCCGCGCAAATATTCACGTGGTCCATGAGGCGATCAGCGCGCGGGCATATCATCATCACGGCGCCGCTTTTAAGTTTGGGGCCACGCGCGCGGTGGGCTACACTGCGCGCGCCTAATGTCATGATCATTACTGGAGGCATCATGAGGCTGTATGAAGGCAAGATCCCGACCATGGCGCGCGAGCTGGTGAGCGCCTTGATCAAAGGCGAGGATCTGGAGGTCGAGCCGCGCAACGTCTCGGAGGTCGAGCTGGACGTGCAAGCGGTGCTGCGCGAGTACGTGCGCGCCGAGCGCGAGCTGACGGAGCAGGCCAAGGACATGGTCGAGGCCCGCAAGATGTCTTACAGCGACGTCGGCCGCATGAAGGCTCGCCTCGCCAAAGACAAGAACTTCGGCCTCAACGACGAGGCGCTCGACTACATCATCCTCCAGCTCATCGAGATCTTCTATAACTCGAACCACGTCGAGGAGGTCTTCGCTGACGACAACGGCCTGCGCAAGCAGATGGCGCCTGTGCTGCGCAAGCACATGGAGGACGTCGATCAGCAGCTCGATCAAGAGGTCCGAGGCAAGCTGCGCAACCTCCAAGAAGGCAGCCGCGCGTGGGACATTGAGTATGAGAAGGCGATGCAGAGCCTCAAGCGCCTCAAGAAGCTGGAGTGAGGATCAGCCTGCGGCGAGCAGGCGCGCGCGGTTCTTGCGCCACCATGTCTCCCAGGCTTGCTTGAGCTTCATCGCGTCGCGCTGCTCCAGCGAGGACCAGCGGCCCGTGAGCTGACGCAGCGTCAGGTTGATATTATAGACGACATGATCGGGGGCGCCAGGCAAGCGATCGAGCAGCGGCTCGACGGCGTAAGCCGTCGGCAGCAGCTCGGGGTTGACGCCCAAGCTCGCGAAGCCGTCACGCACCCAGACCTCGCGCGGCAGCTCGCGATGTTGCTGCCACCAGCGCTGCCAGCGCTCCAGCGCCAAGCTCAGCCGCTGCGGTGTGGCGTGCGCCCAGTCCACGGCCTCATCGCGGTTGGTGATGCGATGCAGCACGCGCGACAGCGCCACGCGCGCTTGAGGCGGCTGCTCAGGCAGCGTCTCCAAGATGAACGGCACGAGCTCCGGGACCATGTGATGCGACAGCGCGTCGGCGGCCCACACGCGCTCCTGCTCCGTGGTCATCGGATCCACCAAGCGCGCCCGCGCGAAGCCTATCACTTGAGGATCGACGCTGCGACGCAGCAGATCGTGGAGCTGAACGCGCGGCCGCACGGCCAGCTCCGGCCGTATGGCGAGCGAGATGGCGCGCGCGACCGCAGCGCCGCTCCACGACCACGCCGCAGCGGCGCTGTCGATGAGCTTCGCCTGCAGCGCCGGGTCTTGGGTCTGCGCGGCGGCCTCCAGCAGCGCGTCAGGGCCATAAGGCGCGCGCAGCTGCGCCAGATAAGCGCGGGCGCGCTCAGGCTGCTCACGCAGCGCGGGGCGCATCGCCTCAACACGCGCCAGCAGCGCGTCATCATGCCAGTCCACCCACGCCCACCGGGGGCCGATGTCGAGGCAGCCCAGCAGGCGATCCTCGCGATCGCAGGTGATGCGCAGGTGGAAGTGATCATTGTGAGGGGAGGAGTCAGTGGGCTGGTGGAGCACTTGGGCGGCGCGCGCCACGAGCGCGTCGGGCTCGCCAAGCTGCGACGCATGATCAAGCAGCATCGCCTTGAGCCCCTCGCTGATGAACAGGTACTGGATCTGCGCGCGCGGGTGGGTGAGCAGCGCGCGCGCGAGCGCCCAGTTGCGCGCCACATCGAAGCGCAGGTCGTGCGGCCCTAGCGCGAGCCCTTGATCATCGAAGGCGATCAGATCGGGGGTGACCACGGGCTCACCCGTGGTGGCGTTGACGCTGTAAAAGGCGAGGTCGGCGTCGCGCCCGGAGTTGTGCGACACGCTCCAGCGGATGCGGCCGCCGTCACGCGTGCTGATGTTGCCGACGCTGAGCATGCTGCCCGGGTGAGCCTGCGCGACAGCGGCCGCGCTGTCTAAGATGGCGGCGAGCATGGTGGGGGTGGCGTAGCGGGTGTCGCGCGGGCGCGCGCGGTCGACGATGACATGATGAGGCCCTTGCAGCGCAAGCTCTGCGGCCTCAAGCAGCGCGCCGTTGCTGGTGGACCCGCGCGACAGCGGCCCGCTGGGCCGCTCATAGGCGTCGAGTATTTCTTGCCAGGGCGGCTGCACAGGCAGCGGGCCGCTCCAGGCCGGGCCAAAGCGCGCTCGCGCTCGCGCGAGCGCGTCCTGAGTGGCGGCCGC
>CAYXWB010000418.1:0-3999 GCA_964468515.1 uncultured Bradymonadales bacterium
GCGCGCCTGGCTAGACCCCGGCGCAGCCGGGGTCGCCTCCTCAACGGGCGCGGCCGCCGCAGGCGGCCCGCCCTCGTCGCTCGCGCCTTGCATCCCCGCAGGCGGCGTGCTCCAGCGCGGGTTCTGGAGCGGGTCTGCGGGGGGCGCGGGGGCAGGATCAGGCGCGGGCTTGGGGCTCGCGCACCCCGCCATGGCGAGCGTGAGCAAGGCTGTGCCCAGCGCGCGCGCGCCGATCATGGTGCACACTCAGGCTGCTGGAGCGCGCTGACGCCCAAGAGCGCGTTATCACAGTAGACCTCAGACCAGCCGCTCTCAGCGATGGTGTAGCGCTGGCGAAGCTCCCACGCAGGATCGATGAGCCACTGGCCGAAGTTCTGGCGGTTGCTGCGCTCCAGCCACTGAAAGGGGCTCTTGCCATACGTGGTGGGCTCTGCGGGGCTCGCGCTCACGGCGAGCCCGCGCGGCAGGATCAGCGCGCCCTCGCCCTCTGGGCCAGCGGGGCGCTCCCCAGCGGGTCTGTAGCTGGTGTTGGTGGAGAACAGCGCGTCGAAGCCGACCTCAAAGCGCCGCGTCCAGAACGTCTCCAAGAGCGGCACGAGCGCGTAGCTCATCGCGCGAGGTGCGTCTGGGCTGGGGGCGACCTGAGACAGGCGCTGGCCTTGGTCGCCGTGACGCAAGATGGCGCCGCGCGCCGGTCCACCTGGGAACTGGGCGGCCTCATGGGCGCACAGATCGCCGGTCTGACTCACGCGCGCGTCGAGCCAGTGACACGCCTCATGGCGGCGCGCTGGCACATAGAGCTGATAGCGTCGCCCCTGCTCAAGCGCGTCGGCGTCGAAGCGCTGGCGATAGGGCTCCGATTGCACCGCGCGGTAGGGGGTGCCCTCGCGGGTGTAAGAGATGAGCAGGTCGGTGCCTGGCTCGACGCGCACGCCCTCGACGATGACCAGCGCGTCGGTGGCCTTCTCGACCACCAGCATGACGCCCGTGAGGTCGTGCGGGTACGACTCGGGCTGGCCTGTGCTGGAGCTTGTGATCTCGCGTCGCGGATAATAGAGCACGTACCACAGGAAGGTGTGCGTCTGAGATTCGGTCACATGGTAGTAGACCGCCGCGCGCGGATCGTAGCCTGGGGAGGTGGCGGTGGTGAGGTTGTTGGTGACGTTGAAGTCACCATCAAGCGCCACGATGGTGGGCAAGTCGAGCGCGGGCGCCTCGGCGCTGAGCCCCTGATAGATCACGGGCGCCCAGCGCTCAGCGAGCGCGAGGTGGCGCGCGTTGGTGGGGGAGGGCGTGATGTAGGCCAGCTGATAGACGCGATCCAGATCAACGCGCGCGGTGGAGCGCAAGAACGTGGAGACCTCTAAGGTGTAAGCGGTGGCTGGCGCAAGCGGCGCGGCGGGGGTGACGCGCGCGATGCTGCTGTTGGGATCATAGCTGACCTCCAGCGCGATCTGCACTGGCATCGCGCTGCCAAGCGAGCGCGTCTCCCACAGGAAGATCGTAAACGCCGAGACGGAGATAGGATCGAGCGGCTGATCGAACCTCAGCTCAAAGGTGGGCGTCGCCTCAAGGGGCGCCTCGTTGGGCGCGGGGAGCGCGCCGACGAGCCGAGGGGGCACCCCTGCGGCGGGCATATCAAGGGGCACATCCGGCGGTGCGTCGGGATGTGAGATAGGCACATCCGGCGTCATGTCTGCGGGGGGCAGGTCGGTGGGGGTGTCCATCATCCCGATCGGGACACCGCAGATGCCCTGAGGCAGCGCGCAGGCGCGACCTGTCGGGCAGTCCTCATCTTTGGCGCACTCAGCCACATTGAGCACGACGCACACGCCCGCGCCGACGTCGCACGCCTCGCGCCGCGCGATGCAGTCCCCGTTAAACTGGCACTGAGGCGCGGGATCGCCGGAGCAGCCCCAGAGGGTCGCGGTGAGCAGCGCGAGGGTGAGGAGCTGGCGAGTTGAGGTAGCTGACACGGGCACGCTCCATGAGGCTTGACGAGGGCAGGGCGACGCATCACCTGCGCTCGCGACGTTACACAAACCTCGCCGCCTGGGTCAATCCTACCCCGCGCACCATCACTGGCTCAGCACGCCTAAGACCACCGCAGCGAGCAACGCGAGCGCGATGATGACGAAGAGCACGAGCGCGGCGCCGAGCATGATGAGCTGCTTGGTGCGCGACGCGGGCGCGATGGCGTCGGGCGGTACAGGTTGCAGCTTGTCCTCGCCAGCGGCCCGTGATGCGGGCTCCTCCAGCGGCATCGGGTTGAGCGGCGCGTCGGCGGGCGCGCGTGAAGGATCATTGCCGCCGCGCCCCTCATGGCGCACGCTCACCAGCGGCCCCGCTGACAGCTTGCTGCGCAGCGCGCGGTTGTCCATGCCCTCGGGGCCATCCCACGGCGCGGGCAGCCCCACCAAGCCAAAGTCAGGATCGCTGAGCTTGGGCAGGTTGTCCGGCTCACAATGCGCGAGCAGCTTGCGCGCGCTGCCAAAGCGTTTTTGGGCGAGCGGCTGCAAGCAGCGCGCGATGAGCAGCCGCACCCCCTCAGGGGTCTGGTCGCTGCGCAGCAGATCGTAGGCGTCGGCCTCAAGCGGCGCCTCGGCCGTGGGCGTGGGCTCAATGCCCGTGAGCAAGAAGCTTAAGAGGCAGCCCAAGCTGTAGACATCACACGCCGGACGCACGACCTTGCCCGACAGCTCGCGTCGGATCTCAGGCGCGGTGTAGCGCGGGTTTGTGTTCATCTTGAACACGTTCATCGACTCGCCGCGCTTGACCGCGTTACCACAGCCGACCAAGTGGATGATGTCATCAAAGCCGACGATGATGTGGCGCGGATCAAAGTCACGGAACACGTAGCCACGCTCGTGCAGGTCATCGCAGAACTTTGCCAGCTCGCGGATCATGCGCAGCGCGCGGTGAGGGTGCATCCCTTGCGGCGCGCGGGCGCGGACCATGTCATAGAGCGGCTCACCGTGCTGATACTCATAGACGAGCACGGGCTCAAGGCCTGCGCCTGCGCCGAGCGCGCCCGCCTCGATCTCCAGCCAGTCGAGCGGCTCAGGCAGCAGGTGTGAGGGCAGCGTCAACAGCTCCAGCTCGCGCCGCAGCGCGTCGCGTCGCCCCTCAAGATAGCCCGCCTGCTGCATCAGCTTGGGGTCATACTCGATCGACTTGAGGCAGACCTGCTTGTTCTCCATGCGCGTGTCTTGGCCCAGCGCGATCTGATAGTGCTTGCCGCTGGCGAGTAAGGATTGCACCTGAAAGCGCGCTTGGCCGGTGCGCGCGTCGGTGAGGGTGGCGCCTGGACGCATGATGACTCTCCTCAAGGATCAAGGCTTGTGCGCATGTGAACCTGCGCGCGGGTTGTGCTAGCCCAGCGCGAGCGCGGGCGCAACAAGCGAAGAGGCGGGGGCGGGGGGTTGGGCGCCCCCCCCCCCCCCCCCCAAACCCCCCGCGGGGGCGCGGGCGCCCCCCGCGGGCCGGGGGGGGCGGCGGCGGCCCCCCCCCCCCCCCGCCTCCATCGCATCGCGCGCTGTGCGCGCTGCTCAGGGCGCGCTCCAGCTCACGGCCTGCCCGCCGCCCACATCCCAGCCGTTGGAGCTGCCCACGGGGCCGCCCGAGCGGTCGCAGTAGATGTAGGTCGTGCCACCATCGCGGCTGACACGGTAGGCGACCTCATAGCTGCCCGCGACGCTTGAGGTGAGCGAGGCCGCGTGGATCGCGTCATTGCCCTCGTTGCGCACCTTGCCCGCGACCACCCAGCCCCCATCACCGAACACGGTGTAAGGGGTGGCGTTTGGCGTGAAGTAGGCGGCCTCGACGACCCAGCTCGCAGGGACGCTGCCGCCGCCCTCGGTGTTACCCTCAGCATAGAGCTGCGCCTCGACGGTGATGGGCGCGTTGACGGCGGCGCTCGGCGCGGGGTTCTGCTCCAAGATGCCGCAGTAGAAGCCCGTCGCGGGCGCGTCCTCGCGCGCCTCCCAGAAGAACGCGTCG
>CAYXWB010000419.1:0-1773 GCA_964468515.1 uncultured Bradymonadales bacterium
CAGTGGTGCGCGTGGAGCGCGGCGCTGTCTTGCTTGGCCAGCGCCTGCGGCGCCGCGCTGTGGCGCGAGGACGCGTCCGGGACGCGCGCCGCGCCTGACGGCGCGGCGCTGCTCGTGCTCGGCGCGCTTGGCGCGCTGGCCGCATTTGGCGCGCTGCGCGCGCCCATCGCCTCGCTCCATTATATGATCCCGCTCAGCGACGGGCAGGGGCCGCTGTGGTGGACGCTGCCTGAGCGCGCAGGCAGCGCCCTGGCGCTGCGTGCCGCGCTGCCCGTGCCCGCGCTGTTTGGCTGCATCGGCCTAAGCGCGCTGCTCACCGCAGGCGCGCTCGTCGCCGCGCGCTTGAAGCGCACACGCCAAGCCGCGCTGTTGTGGGCTGGCGCTGGGGTGGGCGCGATCGCTGGCTTGGGCGCGCTGATCGTGGCGGGCTTGTCCGCGACGCTGCCCGACGCGGCCCCTTATCTGACACACGCGCGCGAGGTCGGCGCGCAGCTCCAGATCCCGGATCGGATCATCGCCCAGGGCGGCTTCGTCTCGACCACGACCGTGGCCGTGTTGTGGGCGGACGTGCTCGTGGAGCTCGTGCTCTTGAGCTTGATCGCCAGCTGGAGCGGCCTGTGCGCGTGGTGGAGCTTCAAGGGGGACAAATCACAACCTCAAGCAGCGGTGGTCGATGAGGCGCACGCTGGGCTGCTAAGTTGGGATGTGGTCGGCGCGTTGCACGCGCGTGACCTCATCATGCGCGCGGTGACGCTGGTGTGGACGGGCTGGCTGTTGGGCATGTTCGCCACCTGGCGCTTGCACGCGGTCCAAGGCTTCGGCTCACCGCAAGAATGGAGCGCGCTGGGCGTGGCGCTGTGCGTCGCGGGGCTTGGGATGATGGCGCACGCGCCCTCACCCGTGTGGCGTCGCGTCGTCCCCGGCCTGATGGGCGCGCTGCTGATGTTACTGATCGTCGCATCGCTCGCTATGGGGACGCCTCCCCAAGTGGCGATGCGGTTTTGAGCTATGAGAGGAGTGCGCCTGTGAGCGAGCTGAGCTGTGTCACGTTGCGAAAGATTGAGTTCGTCAAGAGCGCCACGCGCCCCTCTCATTACCCCGACTGGCCCTTCCCCGAGGTCGCCTTCGCCGGGCGAAGCAACGTGGGCAAGTCGAGCCTCATCAACGCGCTGCTGAGCCGCAAGGGGCTGGTGAAGGTCTCCTCCACGCCAGGGCGCACGCAGCTCATCAACTTCTTCCAGGTCAACGACGCCCTGGGGCTGGTGGATCTGCCCGGCTACGGGTTCGCGCGCGTGCCGCTGGAGGTCAAGGCCAAGTGGGGCGCCATGATCGAGGGCTACCTCTCGCGCCGCCAAGCGCTCTCAGCGGTGATCGTCATCATGGATCTGCGCCGGGGCATTGAGGAGGACGACATGCAGCTCATCGAGGCGCTGCCCCACTACAAGATCCAGCCCATCTTGGTCTTCACCAAAGCAGACAAATACTCGCGCAACGCCATGCAGCAGCGCGCGCGCGAGATCGCCGCCGCGCACGCGCTGCGCGCCGATGATCTGGTGCTGGCGTCGAGCACCAAGCGCCAAGGCCTTGAGGTCATCTGGCAGCGCATCCAGCACATGAGCGGCGTGAAGCTCGTATGAGCGAGGGCTTCGCGCCGCCTGCCGGCGCGCGCGCTGCGAGCCTTGAGGTGCGACAGCCCACGCTGTCGCAGCTCGACGCGCTCTATGCCGTGGAGCGCGCCGCTCACGGCGCGCACGGCTGGAGCCGCGCGCTGCT
>CAYXWB010000419.1:1873-3999 GCA_964468515.1 uncultured Bradymonadales bacterium
GGGGCAGGGCGCGCGCGTGGGCGGTTGATCTTGCGCGCCTTGTCCTGTAATCCCTTGGCCACCAGAGGCAGCGGCGCGCCATGATGAAGACCTCACCTGAGCTCAGCGCTCCGCCGCCCGTGCTGGTCACTCATCTGGACCCATGCTCAAACGGAGACGACGTGGACGCGCAGCTCAAGATCTTCGCCGGTAGCAGTCACCCCCAACTGGCCTCCGCGATCTGCGAGCACCTCGGTGTGCAGCTCGGTCAGAGCCATGTGGTCCGCTTCAGCAATGAGAACATGATGGTCCAGATCGACGAGAACGTCCGCGAGTGCGACGTGTTCGTCATCCAGACCTCTTGCTCTCCTGTGCATGACAACCTGTTCGAGCTGCTGATGACCATCGACGCGCTGCGCAGCGCGTCGGCCGCGCGCATCACCGCCGTGATGCCGTACATCCCCTACATCCGCAGCGACAAGAAAGACCGCCCCCGCATCAGCATCACCGCGCGCTTGGTGGCGGACCTGCTCCAGACCGCAGGCGCCGACCGCGTCCTCACCATGGATCTGCACAGCGCGCAGGCGCAGGGCTTCTTCCGCATCCCCGTCGATCAGCTCCAGGCCGCAGGCCCGCTGTGTGATCAGCTCTCGCGCCAGGACATGAGCGACTGGGTGCTGGTCGCCGCAGACGCTGGCGAGGCCAAGGACATCGGCCGCTTCGCCAACCGCCTGCATTTGCCCATCGCCATCATCGACAAGCGCCGCGACGGCGACGATGAGAACCCGCGCGCGGTCAACCTCATCGGTGAGATCGAGGGCAAGGTCGGCGTCATCGTCGATGATGAGATCGCAAGCGGCGCCACCTTGGCCGAGGCCGCCGCCTTCCTCCAGCGCCAGGGCGCCAAGCGCGTCCTCGCCGTGGCCACGCACGCCGTCTTCAGCGGCTCCGCCAAGACGCGCCTGGATGACTCGTTTATCGATCATGTCCTGGTCACGGACACCATCCCGATCCGCCCCGCGCAGCGCTCCAACAAGGTGTCGGTGCTGAGCGTCGCGGGCCTGTTCGCCAAGGCCATCAGCCGCATCCACGACGGGCGCAGCGTCAGCTCGCTGTTCTGAGCAGGTTGGGCAAGGCGCGCGCGCGAAGCGCGTGCGCGCCTTGCTCGCGCGCTTCGCTGTGTGGCATTATCATGGTGATCCTCATGATGATCCCTCACCAAGACGACGCACCTCATGCCTGTCTGCCCTCACTGTGAGACGACCGCCTCGGCGCTCTACGCGCCTTGTCCGCGCGGTGATGGCTTCTTCACCGTGGAGGAGGCCGCTTACACCTCCTTTCGGGGTGATCCCTTCTTGGGGCAGCTCATCGGGCAGCGCTTCGTCGTGAGCGGCGTGATCGGGCATGGCTCCATCGGGCGCGTCTATAAGGCGCATCAGCTCGGCATCGCTCGCACCATCGCGCTCAAGATCTTCAAGCTCGAACACCTCATGGATCAGCGCCAGGGCTACCAGCCCACGGAGACGATCCAGGCCGCGCGTGAGGACGCTCAAGATCGCTTCATCCGCGAGGCGCAGGTCTTGGGCCAGCTCACGCACCCCAACTGCGTCACCGTCTATGACTTCGGCGGCAGCCAGGCTGACGGCTTCATGTACATCGCCATGGAGCACGTCGCGGGCATCACGCTGCGCCAAGCCATCCAGCGCGGCCTGCGCCCCGACATCACCCTCGACATCATCCGCCAGATCCTGGCCGCGCTTCGCCAAGCGCACGCCGTGGGCATCGTGCACCGCGACTTGAAGCCGGAGAACATCCTGATGACGTTTCGTCAGGAGAGCCAAGAACCCGTGGTCAAGGTCCTGGACTTTGGCATCGCCAAGCTCATGGGCCAGCGCCAAGATCGCACCAGCGCGGGCATGCTCTTTGGCACGCCCGCTTATATGAGCCCCGAGCAGTGTCGCGGCGACTCCGATCAGGTAGGCGCGCCCTCGGATGTGTATGCGCTCGGGTGCATGGTCTATGAGCTGCTGTGCGACAAGCTGCCGTTTCAAGGCAAGTCACCCCAGCAGCTGCTCACGCTGCACCAAGAAGCGCCCGTGCCCGCCCTCGCCCCCAAGCCAGGCCTTGAGGTCGCCGCGCCGCTGGAA
>CAYXWB010000420.1:0-3991 GCA_964468515.1 uncultured Bradymonadales bacterium
AATCCTGTTTGGTTCCCCCTCGCCATTCATGGAGAGGGGGCTAGGGGGTGAGGTCTGCTCGCGCCTGATACACCGCGCGCTTGGAGAACGATCCCTCCTCCCACCGCGCTTGACCTTTCCAAACTCAGAACTCACGTTGAATTAGACCTGTGGGGGTGGGCTTGGTGGCCTGACATGAGCGCTAGCGCCAAAGGCGCGCGGCGGCTAACCTGTCAGGCGCCATTGACGGCAAGACGCCACGCTAGGAGACGCCCCATGCCCTCGCCCGAGCACGCCCGCACCCGCGTGATGGACCTCGATCTGTGGCGCGCGATGACCGCGCGCACACGCGCCGTCTCATTCGCTAGAGCCCTGGCGCATCCGCGCGCTTGGACGCCAGACGCCGATCGCTTCCCCACGTTGCACTTGGAGGATGTCAGCGGCATCCCGTTCATCAAGGGCGTGCCCGGCGTGGCGCAGTATCAGCAGCGGGCGCGGGTTCGGGCCAGCGATGGGGAGCTTGTGGCGTGCGTCGTGGCGCCCGCGCCGGGGTATGAGGCTTACTGTCAGGGGCTGGGGCTCGGCGCGCCGCAGTGGTTGCAGCCTGAGGGCGGCGATGATCCGCTGGAGATCGCGCGCGGCTGCATGCGCGGTGACACCCTCCACACGCTCGCCAGCCGCGCCCGCGACGCGGGCGGCCTGGTGCTCCACCCCTACATGGCCATTGAGCCGGTGTGGGAGCTGGCCGAGACGATCGCCCGCGCCAGCGGCGGCGCCGATGTGCGCGTGCTCGGCCCCACCGTGGAGGCCGTCTGGATCGCCAATGACAAGGGCGCGCTCGACGCGCTCGCCCACGCGCTAGAGCTTGGCGACGTCATGGTCGAGACGCACCGCGTCACGACCGCGAAGGCGCTCACCCGCGCGGTCATCACGCTGGCGAGCCGCCACGATCGCGTCGGCCTCAAGCGCACCCGCTGCGCAAGCGCCATGGGCAATCAGGTCTTGAGCGGCGCCGCGCTTCGCGCGATGTCGCAACAGGAGGTCGCGCGCGTGGTCCAAGAATTCTTAGCGCGCACCGAGTGGCCCGAGGGCCAAGAAGAGGTCTTAGCTGTGCAGTGGGTGCAGGCCAGCGCGTCGCCCTCCACGCAGCTGTGGATCCCGCACCCGGAGCAGGGGCCGCCGCGCGTGGAGGGGATCTATGAGCAGCTGCTAGAGGGCGAGGAGCAGGTGTTCTTGGGGAGCCGCCCCTCGACGCTCAGCGAGGCGATCCATGACGCGCTCGCGGACGCCTCGCTGCGCATCGGCGCCGCCTTCCAAGCGCTCGGCTATGTGGGCCGCTGCTCGTTTGACTTCGTGGTCAGCGGCCCGCTTGATGCGCCTGAGGGCTGGCGCGCTTTTATGACCGAGTGCAACGGCCGCTGGGGCGGCACCAGCACCCCCATGCGCCTCGTCGAGCGCGTCATCCCTGGCCCAAGGCCCCACTACATCGCGCAAGACTTCATGCGCGACGCGCTCGTGGGCTTGAGCTTTGAGGCGCTGCTGGAGGCCACCCGCGACCTCGCCTATGATCCTCGCACGGGCCAAGGCAGGTTCTTGTTCTACAATGTGGGGCCGCTGATGGAGCGCGGTAAGTTTGACGTGGTGTCGCTCGGGCGCACCCCCGATGAGGCGCGCGAGGGCGTCGAGGTGATCCTCCCGCGCTGCCTGGGCGTGTGAGCGCGACGCGCAAAAAAACTGAACCCAAGATCAGATTATTTTACTATTTTATCATCCTCACGATCAATGAGCCCCTCGCGCGCGCGCGAGGGCGCGCTACAATGAGCGTCGTCAGGTGAGCCACACGCGCCGCAGCTTCGCGCGCGCCCGCTCACCGGGAGGACGCCATGGAGCTGCGAGAGCTGTACCTCTGCTTGCCCTACCACACCCCGCGCTCGATCGGGGCCGACGGCTTCCCCGCGCTGTCGCATGACGCGCTGGTGGACGCGCACGAGGCGCTGCACGCCGTGGTGAGCGACCCGAATCAAGCGCACGCGCCCCAAGGCGACGTCGCATCGCTGCTGCCCGCCGCAGCGGTGCGCGCGGCCTGGGTGGCGGAGATGACGGTGCACCAGCGCGAGGCGCGTCTGGCGCGCTTGGGCGCGCTCCTTGAAGGGTGGCTGCGTGAGCCGCCCGCGCTGCACCCCGCGCAGGCGCGCTTGGTGGTCCAGACGCTCACGCGCCAGCCCGTCATGATCGCGCTGTCGCTTGAGCTGCACCTGCTGGCGCAGCTGTTGGAGGAGAGCGCGTCGACGCATGGCCTGTGCGCCGATCACCTCTCCGCCGCGCTCACGCTGCAAGCCATCGCGCACACAAGCCCCGGCAGCGGCCGCGCTGAGGTGTTGGTGTGGGAGTTGGAGAAGCTCATGTCAGGCTGCCACGAGGCGCACGTCGACACCTCGGAGCCGTGGGCCGAGGCGCTGCACGCGGAGCTTGAGGCGATGGACGAGGATCGCCGCGCGCCGTGGGAGGCGCTCCTGAGCGCGCTGCCGCTGGCGGGGCTGCGCCCGACGCAGCGCTGGCGCGCGCGCGCTGGCGAGCTTGTGCGCGAGGTCGGTGAGGAGGAGCTGTTGCGCGCGCTCGCGCGCTGGGTCCCGCTCTATCCCAAGCGATGCACCATGCCTGGCGCGCACGACTTGCCAAGCCCGCGCAATGAGGCGCTGCTTCGCGGCTTGGTGTGGGCCACCACCTGCCTTGACGCGCCCGATCCGCTGCTGGGCGGCCTGTTATCGCAGCTAGCCCAGCACGCCTACCGCAAGACCTCAGACGCGAGCGCGCGCGCGCCGCGCCTGGGCAACGCGTGCATCCTGGCGATGCAAGCGCTCAACGCCGTGGGGCCGCTGTGGCGCCTGAAGCTGCGCCTGACGCACGGCGCTGGTCTGCGCCAGCTCGACGCCGCGCTCACCCGCGTCGCCGCCACGCTCGGCCTCGACCCCGACGCCTTAGAGGAGCTGAGCGTGCCCACGCTGGGGCTTGACCGCGACGGCGCGCTGCGCCTTGATGTGGGCGACTTCATGGCCGAGGTGCGCCTGGATGACAGCCTGCACGCGCACACCCAGTGGGTGCGCCGCGCGAGCGCCGATGGCCAAGGCCAGCTGCTCTATCTGTTCGAGGATCATCGCGCCACGCAGCACACCACCCCGCGCCAGCTCCACAAGCACCACGGCGACGCGCTCACGCTGCTTGAGGCCACCACCCGGGAGCTTGAGCGCACGGCCCAAGCCCAGCGCGACCGCTTGGAGCGCGCGTGGCGCTGCGGCAGGCGCTGGCGCCTGGAGGACTGGCAGCAGCGCCTGCTCGCTCACCCCATCACGGGCGCGCTCGCCAGACGCCTGATCTGGCGCGTCAGCGCCCCCGATCAGGCGCCGCAGCAAGGCGCGATGCTCGGTGACGCGCTGGTCGACGCGCGCGGCGTCGCGCTGCGCGGCCTCACCCCTGACAGCCTCGTCACGCTGTGGCACCCGGTCGAGTCCAGCGAGCTTGAGGCGCGCGCGTGGCAGAGCTGGCTTGTCCAACAGCAGCGCGTGCAGCCCTTCAAGCAAGCGTGGCGCGAGCGCGCCCTGCCCCCTGACGCCCTCTCCTTGCCCCACGACGACCTCGCGCTTCGCCAGCACCAGCTCAGCGCGCTGGCCAAGGGCATGGGCTGGAGCTACCGCTTGCAAGGCGCCTGGGACGCGCCTGGCTGCGCCTCGCTCGCCATCACCGCGCACCTGCACGCCCAGCTCTGGCTGGCGCCCATGCGTGACGCGGGCGCGGTCGCCTCGGGCGCGTTTAAGCTCGTGCGCGCCGAGCGCCTGACGCTGTGCGACGCCCACGGCGCCCCCTTGAGCGCTGACGCCCTCTCACCACCGCAGCGCGCTGAGCTGTGGCGCGACGTCTTGGCCCTCATGGAGATCGCCCGCGATGATCGTCCGAGCGTAGCGCGCGCGACCTCGCGCGCCGCCTCGTCATGACGAGGCGGCCCGTGGAGCGGCTG
>CAYXWB010000421.1:0-3881 GCA_964468515.1 uncultured Bradymonadales bacterium
CGGCGCCCCCAACACCGTCGCCTGACGGCGACGCGCATTGAGCGAGCGCCCCCCCTGACGGCGGCGCGCCTCGCCGGGCCCGCGCGCTGTGCGCGCGCGGGCCCGGCGGCGCTTCGATTGGCGCCAGTCAGGATAAAGGGTCGCCTGGGCCTCCCCCACTTTTAAGCGATGCGACGCGCCTCAACGGGCGCATCGCTCACACGCAACCTCGGGCGCGAAGTGTCGCAGAGGCTGATTATAGGCGAGGATCGTCGAGGTGTGCTGGTCGCTTGCAGGCGGAGCGGCGCGCGCCGTGTCAGCGCTCAATGTCGTTGAGGCGCCAGTCGTAGGGCAAGAACCGGACGGTCAGGTCATCGTCTGCGAGCTTGATCTCGCGCCGGATCGGAGGCGTCGTGTAGCGCGCGACATATTCAGGCAAGGTGGGGGCGTAGCCGCGATAGATGCGGTTGATGAAGTCGTCGCCGTACCAGTCGAGGATGGCGGTGAGCTTGAGCACGCCATCCTCCATGCGGGCGTAGCGCTCCGATTGGAGGGTGGCTTGCGCGGCCTCGTCGAGCTGCTGCTCCAGGCGCGCGCCTTGGTAGGCCCCCGCGCGCAGCGGCGGGCAGCCGATCGAGGCGCAGTTGACGGCGAAGTGGACGCGCGGCTCACGATACAGCGGGCGCAGCAGCCCGTGCTCGATGTCATCGAGGCTCAGCGTGCTGCGCGCGACCTGATGGCGGCGCGTCTTCCACGGATCATCGAGGTCGCGGATGGAGTCGAGCGCGGGGTAGCGCTCGATGATGATCTTGAGGGTGTAGGCGTTGTAGGCGTTGATGAGCAGCGCCTGCTGCTGAGGGCGGCCCATCGTCTCAACGGGCGCGGTCGCGAGCGTGGCGAGGTAGGCGTCTAAGCGGGCGCTGTCGCGCTTGAGCCCGGCGTAATCGACGCGGCCCGTCTCAGCGCGCACATGCTCGCGCAGCAGCGCGTCGAGGCCGCTATGATCGAAGCCGCTGTCACCCTCGCGCATGCCTTGGCGCAGCTT
This sequence comes from uncultured Bradymonadales bacterium, assembly GCA_964468515.1. Lineage (GTDB taxonomy): Bacteria > Myxococcota_A > Bradymonadia > Bradymonadales > Bradymonadaceae > CAYXWB01. The sequence goes on from CAYXWB010000421.1 coordinate 1,025, forward strand.
CGCGACGATCGGATCCTCGATGAGCGAGGCCTGCGGGGCGCAGCCCCACAGGGTGAGCGCGGCGGCGAGGAGCGCGATGCGCCCACGCGCGGGGATAGTCATGGCTTGTGCTCGGTGGTGTGGCGCGCGGCGCGCTCCTGAACTGAGACGGCAGCGACCTTGATCATGTAATCACGCCAGCGCGCGCGCACCAGGCTAAAGCAGTCTTCGGCGGGCTTGCCCTTGGCGCTCCAGCGCGCCTCTAGGCTGTCCCACTGCGCGTTCAAGCTCGCCACGACGCGCGCGTCATGCTGCTTGATGTGGCCAGCGAGCGCGTGGGCGATGGGATAATAAGACCAGTGCCAGCGCTCCTCAATGTAGGTGTGGGGCTGCTCTGGGGTGGGGCCGGTGAAGGGCTGAAAGAAGCCGTGATCGAGGGCGTTTTGTTGCATCCACACATAGAGCGCGCGGTGCGTGCCGCCGCGCTCGAAGCGCGCGGGGTTGAGGTCGAACAGGTCAAACTCGCTTCCCCAGTGATGGCGTGAGATGCCAGGCGCGCTCGACGCCATGAGGATCTCGCGCTGGCGCTCAGGCGCGGTGAGCGTCTGGGTCCAGCAGCGCCGATGCGCGCTCTGGCCGGGGCGCCAGCTCTGGCCCTCATGCAGCCCGCAGCGCTTGGCCGCGTGCGCGGAGACGCGGTTAAAGTTGCGCGTGTCAAACACCAGCTTGCGCCGCCAGATCGCCGCTTGGCTCGCCGCGTCGCGCACATGCGACTGCGTCATGCGCTGGCCCAAGTGCGCGCGGGCTTTGGGCGAGGCGCCATAGCGCTTGGCGGCTTGCGTCATCCCCTTGCGCGTGGGCGCGTAGTCGGGCGACAGATCCAAGCGCAGGTTCGGGTGCGCCTCGCTCGCCGCGTCTTGGAGCATCGCCAACACGAGGCAGTCGCGCTGCAAGCTGGCCTCCTCAATGGCACGCTTGGGGGGGCGCTGCTGGCCGATGATCCAGGCGTCGAGCAGGGCAGGGTGGGACTGTCCGAGCTTGTCGATGGCGCGCCGCCACTGGCGCTGGCGCTCGGCGAGCGCCTCACGGTCAGCGAAGTCTTGGCAGTCCGCGATCTCGCTCAGGCCCGCTTGTGCCAGCAGCGCGTCGAGGTTGGGGGTTGAGGCGGTCGCCGCGTTGGCGTGGCCAAGCGCCGAGAAGAGCAGCGCGGTGGTGAGCGCGGCCAAGCGGCGAGGGGGTGTGGGCATGGGACTTCCTGTCGGCGCCAGTGCGTGAGCCTCGCTCGTCCTTGCTGGCGAGGTGGGGGCGATGAGGCTATCCTGCCACTGCGCGCGCGTTTTGGCCACACCTCGCTCACGCGCCGCCACCGCGCCAAGCTCATGACAGGGCGCGGCGCCCACTCGCGATGGCAGGAGGCGCCTTGAAGAAGCTCGCAGTGACGCTCGCCCTCGGGGGCTTCGCCCTGATCTGGACGCAAGCGCAGGCGCAACCGCGAGAAATCTCGATCTTTGACACGCCCCCTCAGGGCGCGCCCGCGCCGGGCGCGTCTGGCGAGGCCGCTGAGGTGATGGTGGCGCCCGTGATCGAGGGGCCAGCGGGCGCGCTGACGGCAGACGCGCCGCCCGCCACGCCGCGCGGCGCGACGATCACGCTGAGGTTCAAGCGCCAGGGGTTGTCCATGTTTGTGCCCGCGCGGGTGCAAGGGCGCGATGTGTACTTCATGTTGGACACGGGGGCGAACTACACCACGCTGACGCGCGAGCTCGCGACGCAGCTGGGGGTGGCGCCGCGCCAGCGCGATCCTGTTACGCAGATGGGCACGGCCAGCGGCGTGACCGCCACGCAGTTTGGGCTGATGCGTCAGCTCAGCTTAGGGGGCCAGGAGCTTGGGCGCGTGACCTATCTGGTGTGCGACGCGTGCGGCGCGCTGCGCTCAGGCATGGATCGGCCGGTGGCGGGCTTGCTGGGGATGAACGTGCTGCGGCGCTATCAGATGCGCTTGGATGAGGCGCGCGGCGTCGTGGAGCTTGTGCCTGGCGACAACTTCCTCGATCGCAGCGCGGACATTATGCCGTGGCTGTCGCACGAGGCGCAGGTCAAGCGGGTCAGACAGGAGGTGGGGCGTGAGGTGTGGACCTTTGATGTGACGCTGCAAAACAGCGCGCCCGCGCCGATCACCGAGGCGCGCGTGGCCATCCGCTGTCAAGGCGCTGGCGCGGATGGCGAGGGCCAGACGGTGAGCGTGGGGGCGGACGCGAGGCGCGCGCTGAGCGTCACCACGGGCGCTTGTATGCGCTATCGGGTGGAGCTGCTCAGGCTGCGCTGGTGATCGCGCGGCTCACTCCTCGGGGAACGCCACGTTGATCGCCTTCGGGTACTTCTTGCCGTCATTGCCACCGTACTGAAAGTCCACGGGGATGATCTCGCCGGGGATGTACGAGGGCAGGCGCGCGCGCAGCTCATCGTCGACGATGTTGGCGATGTGGAAGAAGAACTTGCGGTCATCATCGGTCTGGATGAAGCCGAAGCCCTTGTCTGTGAAGTAAGCGATGATGCGCCCCTCCATGTCTTCGCCAATGCTCAGGTCTTCATCAAGCGAGATACGGCGCAGGCGCTCGACGGCCTCATCCAGGTCAAAGAACTGGAAGGAGCAGTCTTCATTGATGCGCAGGCCGATGGCGCGCACTTGGCTGTAGCGCCGATCGAACAGGTAAGACAGGCACGCGCCGTAGGCGACGAGCAGGCCGCCCGCGTGGACCGTCTCGGGGTCGATCTCAATGTAGAGGGCCTTGAGCACCATGCCGCGCTTGGCCACCTGGGAGAAGGTGTCAAGCTGGGTGAGGTCTTCGCCGCGCGTGGTGATGTGGACGCCGAGGTT
>CAYXWB010000422.1:0-3871 GCA_964468515.1 uncultured Bradymonadales bacterium
GAGGCGTCAGCGCCATGTCGGGCGTCTCATCAGGCACGTCATCTGGCACGTCATCAGGCACGTCATCTGGCGTGTCGCTCGGCGCGTCCGGCGTGGCGTCCGCGTCATCAGGCTCATCCGCTTCAGCGTCATCCGGCACATCCGCAGGCGCGTCGGGCAGCGTCATCGGAGGGGCCACCCCGGGGTTGTCATCGTCACCGCCACAAGCGATGAGCGAGGCGGCGACTAAGAGCGCGAGCAAGGGGTGCAGGCGTTGGATTAGCTTCATGGGATATCCACCAAGGGACAGAGGGCTCTGTCACAGCTAGAGAGTTGGCGAGGTACGAGCAGGTTTGGGCGCTGACGCAGCTTCGCCGCGACAGCGGTCACCTTACCTGAGGTGACATGACGCGCAAAGTGTTAGCGATTAAGACGCAAACTGCGCGGTTTACTTGGCAGTCGCACCAGCGCAGAGGTTAACGAATCAGCGCCGCTGACTATGCCAGCACAGACACATCAACGCCCCAAGCGACAAGCTCGCCAGGTGCAGGCGCCTCGCGTGTGGTGCCATCAGGCAAGGTGATCGAGGCGCAGTGCAGGGCGACCCGATCGCGATACCAGCGGCGCGCGGTGAGGTGATTCACCGCGCGATCGCCGTGGACAAGATCGCCCACCACAGGATGACGCCACGCCCGCAAGCGCTGACGAAGGGCCAGCTCATCCGCCCCTTCCAAGCTCAAGCGCACCACCGTGTGAGGCCCCACTTCACCGATCGGCGCCACGCGCAGCTCAGCCTCCGCGCGCGCCTCACAGCGCCCGCACACGATCGCGATCCAGCGCGAGGCCACAGGCGTCACCCCCTCAGGCCACGCGGGGCCAGAGACCCCCTCGCTGTAGCTGCGCCCTTGGACTGGCCAGTGCGCGTCATGCCACAACGCGGCGTCAGGGGCGCGGGCAGGGCGCAGCAGCGCCAAGGTCTCCACCTGCTCCGTCTGCGGCATGAAGTCCATCGGGCGCCAGCGCTCAAGGCGCATGCCTTGACGCGCCAAGCGCGCCAGATCGCGACGCAAGGTCGCGGGCTCGCACGACATATAGAGCAGCGCCTGGGGGCGCAGCTCGGCGAGCAGGCGGATCACCTCGGGGTGCAACCCCGCCCGCGCGGGGTTGACGATCATGGGCGGGCAGGGGCTCGGCAAGCTCTGGCGAAGCCACACCATCAGATCGCGATCTGCGCCCGCGCGCAGCTGCGCCACCAGGCCCGCCCGCGCGGCCGCCTCACGCGCCACCGCGATGGCCTCAGGGTTGATGTCCGCGCCCCACAGCGCACCACCGGGCGCTAGCAGCGCGAGGCCGTGCGCGCCCACGCCGCAGTACAGATCAACCAGCTGGCTTGGCGCGCCGCCGAGCCACTCGCGCATCAGCGCGTGTGCGCGCTCCAGCTGATCGAGGTTGAGCTGGAAGAAGGCGCCTGGCGACACCGCCACAGGGCGCGCGCCGACCTCCATCGTCAGCCAGGGGTCACCGCGCACCACCTGCGGCTTGCCCGAGAGCACCACCTGCGGCTTACCCCCGAGGTTGAGCTGCGTCCCCACGACCACCTCGCCCATGGCCTCATCCAGCGCCAGCGCCAGCGCCTCCACTTGCGCCATCATCAGCGCATCCGGCGCGCGCGTCAGGCACAGGGTGAGCATGACGCGGCTGGGCTGCGGGGCGTGCGAGACGCGCGCGTCGACAAAGCGCGCCGCGGCGCGCAGGCGCGTGGCCGCCCACAGCGCTGGGCGCAGCGCGTCCAGCAGGCGCTCCAGCACAGGATCATGCACAATACAGCGCGTGATCGGCAGCAGCTCGCGCGAGCCGCGTCGATAAAACCCCAGCAGCTGAGCGGGGCTTGGCGCCTCGGGATCAACCACCATGCGCGCGCGGTTGCGATAGCCCAGCGGCTTTGGCGCAGGCAACAGCGGCGCGGGCGCGGGCTCGCTCAGCTCAGGCCACGCGCCTAGATCACGGCGCAGCGCCTGCGCCTTGAGCGCATGCTGCGCCGACTCGGGCTGCTCGATCAGCGGACATCCATCACACTCAGGCCGGTGCGCGCAGATCATGGCGTCCCATCACCGGCGAGGCTGATCATGGGGCGCTCTTGAAAGCCCCGCGCGGCCGGGCCAAGCGCTGGTATGACGCGCGCGCCGCTTAAGCCCGGCTGCAAGGTGATGTCGACGCGCGGGGGCACCTTGCCATACAGCGGCAGCGGCCACAGACACAGCGTCAGGCACAGCCCCGAGTAGAGGATCACCGCGGCGGGATAGACGTCCGCCCCTAAGACCGCGCGCTCATCTTGGTAGCCCTCATGCGAGAAGGTGAGCTGGTGCTTGCGCCACACCCACGGCTGGAGCTTGAGCCGGATGGGGGTCTGCCCCAAGACGCGCCCATCCAACGTCACATGCGCCCCCTCCGGCTCAGACATGATGAGGGTCGTCGAGGCGCACCCCGCCATCACCTGCGCACAACCGCACAGCAGCAGGAACAGCGCGAGGTGTTGGCGTGTAGTAGAGGGGGCGAGGGGCATAGTGACTCACGAGCGCGAGCGTGCGCACACGAGCCGCGCGCGCTAAGCTATCCTGACATGAGCCTCGCCGACGAGCAAGACCCCTGCGGTGAATGCGCTTGCCCTGCGCGCGCGGCTGAAGCAACATGACCGGCGCCGCTTGGCGCGCCTTCAGATCGGCGCGGCGGCGCCCACCACTGATGAGCACGCCCCCCATGCAGCACAGCCAGCTCGACGAGGCGCTCATTGAAGCGCTGCGCCAGCACCTCATGGCGCGCCAAGATGATCTCTTAGGGCGCCACCGGGAGGTCGTGCTGGAGCTGACCGCGACCGAGCGCGCCCGCGGTGATGACCTCGACCTCGCCAGCGAGGAGCAGGCGCGCACCGAACAGACGCGCTCAAGCGATCGCGAGCGCGCGGCCTTGTGGCCCATTCAACAGGCCCTCGCTCGCCTCGATGATGGCAGCTACGGCATCTGCGCCCTATGTGAAGATGAGATCCCCGTGGGCAGGCTGCGCGCGCTGCCTGAGACGACCACCTGCGTGGACTGCAAGCAGCACCAAGAACAGCGCGATCGCCGCCCCACTGGCCGCCCTGGTATGCTCGAAGCCTTTGACATCGATTGACCCTTTCGCCTGTCGCCCCCGCTCGTTCAGGGCCGCCCAGGAGGCTGTTCCCCATGATGAAGACGACCGATCCTAACAGCAAGGTGCGCTGCTCTTTCTGCGGCAAAGAGGCGCGCGTCGTGCGCAAGCTCATCTCTGGCCCCAAGGTCTACATCTGCGATGAGTGTGTGTCGCTGTGTCGCGAGATCATCGAAGATGATCGCCAGCGCGAGCCCAGCAAAGATCACACCATTGAGGAGATGCGCCCGCGCGTCATCAAGGCCTACCTCGACGAGCACATCGTGGGCCAAGAACGCGCCAAGCGCGCCATGGCCGTGGCCGTCTATAATCACTACAAGCGCATCCAAGCTGATGACATCATCACCCGCTTTGACATCAAGCTCACCGAGGAGGAGCAGGCGCTTGAGCTGACCAAGGGCAACATCCTGCTGATCGGCCCTACCGGCAGCGGCAAGACCCTGATGGCACAGTCGCTGGCCAAGAAGCTCGACGTCCCCTTCACCATCGCCGACGCCACCAGCCTCACCGAGGCGGGCTACGTCGGCGAGGACGTCGAGAACGTCATCAAGAACCTCTGGCTCGCCGCAAACCGCGACGTCGAGCGCGCCAGCCGTGGCATCGTGGTCATCGACGAGATCGACAAGATCAGCCGTCGCGGTGACACCCCGTCCGCCACCCGGGACGTGGGCGGCGAGGGCGTGCAGCAGGCGCTGCTCAAGATGGT
>CAYXWB010000423.1:0-3868 GCA_964468515.1 uncultured Bradymonadales bacterium
GCTTTGAGAATGATCCTCACGGCGCAGCCCACGAGGTCGCGCGCTTGTTCTGGCGTGATCTTGATCCTCACGGGCGCGTGCGCATCGTGCACGTCAACCCCACCTTTGATGGCGTGGCGCTCGCGCCGCCCGCGCTCGGCCCCCTGATCCCCACCGTGGGGCTCAACAAGGCCGAAGATCTGCCCATCGCGCTCGCGCTCGCCGACGCCTCGCGCGGCGACGCCGTCTGCGGCTGGACCGCGCTTAACGCCATGCTCAACGCCCGCGCCACCGCCGCGCTCGCACCTCAAGAGGCCTCGTGATGTCCAAGCTGCGTGATCGCGACCTGATGCACACCCTCTCGCTCGATGGTCTCACGCCCGCCGCCTCGCAGGTGTGGGGCAGCGTGCGCATCGTGCCGCTGTTGCGCGACGCACCGCGCGAGGATCTGCGCCTGATGCGACGCCCCTACGACGCCGACGTCGCCGTCGTCACACACCCTGGTGGTGGCCCCCAGCGCTACTACGCGGCCTATGTGCCGCAGGGGCTGGTCGTGTCATGGGGTGACGACGCGCAGGCGATGGCCGCCACGCAGACGCGCGTGGCCGTGCAGCGCGCCAACAAAGCGCGCGCCAAGGTCGTCGACGCCTGCGCTGGCCTGCGCGTGCAGGTCATGCGCCGCATGGTCCAGCGCGAGGGCAACAACACGCTGCGCCTGTTGCCCATGCACCTCGCCATTGAGGGCTTCTTGTCGATGCACTTTGGCGGCCCTGACATCGCCTGGGATGATCTCCATCCCGAGGCCGTGCGCTATGGCATGTGCTTCGCCAGCACGCCCGCGATCGTTGGCCACGCGCTTGATGATCTGCCCAGCGCCGTGCAGCGCTTTGAGCTGCACGAGGGCCAGTGTGGCGTGCTGCTGTTCGTGGGTGACCTGCTCGCCAGCGCGTTCGTCGTCTCTCACCCTGACGATTACCGCGCCCTGCACAGCAGCGTGCTCGATGACCTCTACGCCGATGTGCTCATGCACTATCAGGCCTATGACTCGCCGCCCTCATGGCGCGTCAGCTTGGGCGACGCCCCGGTGGCCTCGCTGGCTGAGCTTGGCGCTCGCCTAGAGGCCGCGCGCGCCGAGTGGGCGGCTTGGGAGCTGTCCTTGGGTGAGGCGCTGCTTGAGCGCGCTGTCACCAGCGCACGCGTCTATGAGGCAGGCCCTTTTCATCTGGAGCGGTTTATCACCGATCTTAATCCTGCTCGATCAAACCACATCGGCGAGGCGCTTCGTGATGAGAAGGGGCAGGTGCAATACCTGAAAACCTTCGCCTTAAACGCACAGCAGGTGCGCCGCGCCAGCGCGCTCAGCGCGCTGGCCAGCCAGGGCTGGTCGCTGTCTCGCGCGGCGCAAGCGCAGGGGGTTGAACTCGCATTCTATATCAAACAGTTATGTCAAATGGGTCTGGGCTGGCTCATCTCTGCAAAAGCGAAGGGGGAGGGCGCCTCTTGAGCGGATTAAAATTGGTCTGAGCGTGCCCTTGTGCGATAGTTATTCTTGCTCGTTAGCCAGAAAGTGACTGTACAACGCTCACGCCCCGGGGTACGTGCTAGCGCGAGCAGCCCCCCTACGAGCCCGACATGACACGTCCTGCCTTGATGGGGCGAGCTTGGGATGGACCTGTCATCCTTAACTAAAGTTTTGTGACGTGCCGTGCGACGCGCGCCTCTTCTGGGCGTTCGCGGTGCGGCGAAGCCGCCCCTCCCCTAGGGCCACTAATTTCAGAATGAGGATTGAGACGATGAAAATGCAGTCGACTTATCGCCTGCCCAGGCTGATGCGATGCCTCGTCGCAGCGCTCGCTGTCACCGCATGGAGCGCTGGCGCCTGGGCACAAGACAACGTCACCTCCTTCCAAGTCGAGCAGTTTGAGCCGCTCCCCTCCCAGGGCCTCAACACCCTCGGCGTCGGCGGCAGCAAGGTGCTCAACCACCTCACCCCCAGCGCTGGACTGTTCTTCCACTATGTGAAGGACCCCATCCAGCTCGTCCCCGTCAACGGCTCTGTCGATGATCCCGGCGGCGCGCGCCTCATCGCTGATCAGCTCAAGGTCGAGGTCCTCGCCTCGATCGGCCTCTTCGGCTTCTTAGAGCTCGGCGTCGCGCTCCCCTTCGTCGCCTACCAAACCGGTGATGACCTCGCCTCCCTTGGCCGCCCCGGTGAGACCGTCAACAGCTTCAGCCTCGCTGACTTTCGCATCATCCCTAAGGTCCAGATCATCGATCCTCACAAGGATTGGGCCAAGGGCTTCGGCCTCGCGTTCATGCTCCCCCTCTACATCCCCGTCGGTGATGCAGACAGCTTCCAGTCCGATGGCAACTTCCGCCTAGAGCCTCGCCTCGTCGTCGACTGGAACCACAGCTCCGGCTTTGGTGTCGGCGCCAATGTGGGCTACCAGCTGCTGCGCTCCGAGGTCGTCGCTCAGAACTACGCCAACGGCGACACCTTCCGCTGGGGCTCCTACCTGCGCTCGCCAAAGCTCGGCGAGCACATCCAGATCATCGGCTCGCTCTTTGGCGCCAGCACCTTTGAGGACGCTCGCCAGATCGGCGGCCTCAGCGCGGAGGACCTCAACAAGGGCAACCCCATTGAGGCCCAGCTCGCACTCCAAGCCCTCCTGCCCGCGAACTTTGTCGCTCAAGTTGGCGCTGGCACCGGCCTCAACAACTCCATCGGCTCGCCTGCCCTGCGCGTCTTCGCCTCCATCGGCTACACCCCGATGAGCGGCGACCGCGACGGTGATGGCATCCTCGACGCTGACGATGATTGCCCCGATGTCCCCGGCGTCATCGAGTATCGTGGCTGCCCCGTCCCCGATCAGGACGGTGACGGTATCCCCGACGATAAGGACCAGTGCCCCGCTGAGCCCGAGGACTTCGACGGCTTCCAGGACGAGGACGGCTGCCCCGATCCCGACAACGATCAAGACGGCATCCTCGACACCGAGGACAAGTGCCCCAATGAGCCCGGCGTCATCGAGTACCAAGGCTGCCCCATCCCCGATAAGGATGGCGATGGCATCCCCGATGATAAGGACAAGTGCCCCGATGTCCCAGGCGTCCCCGAGTATGAGGGCTGCCCCATCCCCGATCGCGACAAGGATGGCATCCCCGACGACAAGGACGAGTGTCCTGACGATCCCGGCCTGCCTCAGTTCAACGGCTGCCCCGATCGCGACGGTGATGGCATCCCTGATCACCTCGACAAGTGCCCTGATGAGCCCGAGACCTACAACGGCATCAAGGACGATGATGGCTGCCCCGACGGTAAGGAGACCGTCGTGATCACCGAGACCGAGATCAAGATCCTCCAGAAGGTCTTCTTCGATACCGGTAAGGACACCATCAAGAAGCAGAGCTTCCAGCTGCTCGACACCGTCGCCGCCGTCCTCGTCAAGAACAAGCAGATCACCAAGATCCGCGTCGAGGGCCACACCGATGATGTCGGCAAGGATGACATGAACCTTGACCTCTCCAAGCGTCGCGCTCGCTCTGTCATGAACTACCTCATCGGCAAGGGTGTGCCCGAGGAGCGCCTCAGCAGCGAGGGCTTCGGCGAAGAGAAGCCCCTGTGCGCTGACATCCCCGAGCTGATCAAGACCAAGGCGCTGGAGCGCAAGAACAAGAAGGCTGTTGAGGCCTGCCGCTCCGATAACCGCCGCGTCGAGTTCCGCATCGTCGAGGTCAACGGCAAGCGCATCAACGCCACCGACAGCGTCACCATTGAGAAGAAGACCTCCGTCCCGGAGCAGTGATCTTCTCCCCACTCAGGACGCGCCCCGCTCAAGCGGCGCGCGCCCCCTGGTCCACAAGTGAGGCCGCCGCGATGACCTTCAGG
>CAYXWB010000424.1:0-3867 GCA_964468515.1 uncultured Bradymonadales bacterium
GCGCGCTGACGCGATTCTTGCCGCGCGGGCACACCCTAAACGCGATAGACTGGCGCGCGGATCAGCCCGCGCCCGCAGGCGCGCCGCGCGACCTCGATCGGCCGCGACGCGCGCTCGCTCAAGCCCTCGCTTATCAAGCCGTCCCGCTCCAAGCGATCCTGGGTTTGGCCGTGGCACAGCCCGACGATGAGCGGCTGGTGCGACAGACCCTCATCCAAGCCCAGCACATCCGCCCCGTCATCATCCGCCCTGACTGGTTCATCCCCTGAGGCGCGCCGCGCCCCACCACGCAGGCTCACGCGTGACCACGCAGCAAGACACCTTAAACGCCTGTCTCAACTGGATCAAAGCCCGCGAAGACGCGACGATGCTTCATCACGCGCCTGAGCACTTCGCCTTCGCCTTGCAGCGCACAGGCGGCAGCTTGCAGCTGTCGTGCGTCGCGCTGGAGCAGGGCTGGATCACCTTCTTGGCCCAAGCCGTGCGCTATGAGGACGGCCTCGACGCCAAGCTCATGCTGGGGCTGTTTGAGGCGAGCTGGGCCTTCAGCGTCGCGCGCTTCGTGCTGGCTGATGAGGGGTTGTATTTGCGCGCAGACTTGCCCACGGGTGACGCGCTGCTCAGCTGTGAGGCGGTGATGCAGCGCGTGGATCAGCTGGCTGGCGCGGTGGACCGCCTGATCGCCGGTCACGAGGACTGGCTCACGTTGCAGGATGACGCCCACACGCCGCCCGATCTTGTGGCGCGCCTTGAGGCGCTCGGCGCGCGCTGGCGCGATGACGCCGCCGTCTGGCTGCTCGACCACCCCAGCGCCCAGGTCGACTCCCCCGTGGTGGTCCAGCCCAACGGGTGTGGCCTGCGGCTGCTGTATGGGGTCGATCGCCTCGACGCCGAGCCCCCGCCCCACCTCGTCGGCACGCTGCTGCGGCTCAATGACACCACCCTCCAGAGCCGCTTCTTGCTCTCCAATGACGGCGCCATCGTCATGGCCCTCGACATCGGCCCAAGCGAGCTGGCCTACGCCATGGAGCATCTGATCGCGCGCTTCTGCCATGACGTCGACGCCTCTCTCACGCTGCTGACCCAGCAGCACGACCCTGGCAGCGCGCTCACCGCGCTGTTTGACCACATTGAGACAGGCCTCAACCGCGCGGGGCTTGATGACGCCGTGCTCGCCAGCGCGCTCAGCGCGCTGATCCAAGGGGACGCGCTGCCTCAGGAGGTCGAGGTCGACGACGCGCTCGCTGACACGATCGTCGAGCTTGGTGAGTTCATGTTCCGCGTCCTGCCTCAGACCCACCCCCAAGCGCTCGCGCTGCTGCCGATGCAGCTCGACCTGATGGCGCGTGGCGCGCAGACCCATGAGGGGCTGCGCGATCTGCTCATCGCCTTGAGCGGCGCCCCACCCGAACCAGAAGACGCGTTGGGCAGCGATGCGGCGAGCGACGCTGAGCCGCAGTGAGGCACCATGCGTCACCTCGATCAGCCCACCCTCTTGACCCCTGGCCGCGCGCTGCTGCTCGCGCTCATGGCGCGCTATGCGCTGGCCGGGGACACCCTCACGCGCGAGGATCTTCACCCCCTCGCTTATCTGGCGCAGGCCACAGGCGCGCGCCTGCGGCTGCGCTTTATCGCGTCGGCGCGCGGCCCTCACGCCGAGGCCTTGGAGCGCGTCTTGGCGCTGATGCACCCCGACCTGCTCGCGGGCTACCACCCCAGCTTGACGCGCCCCCTCAGCCCCACCGCGCTCGGGATCGCCCGCGCGCAAGTCGTGCTCCAAGAGCGACGCCCATGGCGCGAGGCCTACCTGCGCGCCGCGCAGCTCATTGAGGGCTTCGAGACGCCCCATGGGCTGTGGTTGTTAAGCGCGCTCCACTGGATCAACGCGCACGCGCAAGACGCCTCACCCGAGACGAGGCGCGCTCAAGCGCTTGAGCGCGTGAGCGCGCCTCGTCCCGAGCGGGTCGCCGTCGCGCCACATCACATCGACGCCGCGTGGCGACGCATCGCCAGCCTCAACGCGCCGCCTTGAAGCGGCGCACCTCACGGGGCTGTGGCGCCCACCAGCGGCGGCGTCTCTAGGCCCGGGCGCCCGAGCACCAGCAAGCGGCGATCCTGCGGCCGGCCGCTCGTCCACACGCTGACCACCAGCGATGAGGGGTTCAGCGCGAAGCGCACCCGATCATTCATCGCGGGCAGCTGGGACAAGCTCGCCAGCACGAACGTCTCATCGCGCCAGCGCCGCGCCCCCGTCTCCTCACGCGCGATCCAGTTGAGGTGCAGCCCAGCGAGGCTGTCCACGCTGTAGGCGATGAGGATGTCCTCACGCGCCAAGAACGTGGCCGCGCGCGGCCCGATCATGTGCATCCTCAAGGCCTGATTGGGCATCGCGCCGAAGTCACACTGCGACGACCCGAGCGTGTTCGCATCGGTGAGGTGATAGCAGTACAGGCACGACTGCATCAGCGCGACAGGGTTACAGATCTCATCAAACCCTCCCCCATAGAGCAGCGCGCCGCTGCCAGCCACCGGCCCAAGCGCCGCAGCTGACCAGAAGCCGACCCCGTTGACCTGCCCAGCGATCACGCGCGGCTCGCCGTCGTCGTACCACATCACCGCGCCCGCCTCCGCGCTCGCGAGCGTGTGTAAATGATCAAGCGCCACCTGCGCGCCTAACCCCTCGCGATCCCTGTCTGCGCCTGGCACAGGCAGCTGCTTGGCGATGAGCTTGCTTGAGGCCACGTTTGCCAGGTTCGCCGTCCACACGCTCCCCAGCACGCCCTCCCTGCCCTCACCGCTCGCCCGCCCAGGACAGCCGATCACCAGCCGCCCCTCATAGAGCGCCAGCGCGCTGCCGCAGCGCGCGCCAGGCTCAGCGTCAATCTCCACATAGCCGTTGTACACGACGCGCCCTGGTCTAGAGGCGTCGTGGGCGTAGAGATAGACAGGAGCGCGCGTGGGCGTCGCCACGTCCCAGTCCACGCCTGGCGCGCTGACCACCAGCCAGCGCGCGTCGCTCACGATCGCGTAGCCAAAGCCATCGCCCACGCGACGCGCCGGATCAGGCGCGGTGGCGGCGATCGTCTGCTCGATCAGAGCACCCTGCTCAGAGATGACATAACTATAGATCTTGCCAAGCTCAGGATCCTCCGGCGCCACCTCGCCATCGCCCCGCTGTGGCGCGTCCAACAGCGCCTCGGGAGGCGCCGACGCCCAGATCACCTGCACGTTGGCGTCCTCCGGCGCATCAGCCGCACGCTGGGAGCTTGCCACATCCCACGGCAGGGTGGGCGGTAGAGGCCCTCGCCCCTCAGGCTCCATCAGGATCGTGAGCGGGGGCGCGCAGCGCGTCGCGAGGCAGCGCTGCCCAAAGCTGCACGTCTGGCCGCAGGCGACCTCCAGCCCGCTGACCTCATCCAGCACCGCGCCGCAGCGCGGCGCTGACGCGTCTCGGCAGACGCGCGCGATGCGCTCCTGCTCGCTCTCTTGAGGCGCTGGCGGCGCCGCATCCTCAATGGGGATCACGTCCACACAGCCGAAGCTGGCCAAGCTCACCCCCACCCCCATCGCCACGAGCACACGGCGCATCATCATCACTCCAATCCTTGATTTGAGGGGCCTCGCTTACCGCTCATCTTGTGTCGCGCGCGCGCGCGCGTCAAGGCAGGCCCATCGACGCTCCGCGCCGCAGGTTGTCAGTGAGCGAGCGCTTGAGCGGGCGCGACGCCTCGCTTGAGCTAGACTGGCCGCGCCAAGAAGCAAGAGAGGCCGTTGATGTCAAATCAACGGCCTCCTCTGCTAGTCGGGGTGAGAGGATTCGAACCTCCGACCCCTTGCTCCCGAAGCAAGTGCGCTACCAGGCTGCGC
>CAYXWB010000425.1:0-3813 GCA_964468515.1 uncultured Bradymonadales bacterium
CGATCTTGGGGTTGGCGATGCCCGCGCGCGCCGCGCGCAGCTCCGGCGTGCGCCGAGACGCTGACGGGTCGACGTGATCAAAGAAGTTCGCGCGGACCATGCGATCGGTGTGGGCTTGAGCGGCCGCGGTGAGCGTGGGGTGCGTCGGCAGGCGCGGCGCGCCGTGCTGCGCGCGCGTGATGTTGGTCATCTCGCAGATCGCATCGCTCAAGCGCTTGTGGTCGAGGTTGGCAAAGTCAATGGGCTCCGTCAGCTCGCCAGAGAGCGGCTGATCCGAGAGCGTCTGCTCGCCGGGGGGGCGCTGGGGGCCGCTCGTGCAGGCGGCGCACAGCGCCACCATGAGCATCGCCAGCGTGAGGGGGCGCGTGGACATCCTGAGGCTCCTGCTGAGGTGAGGCGCGTGAGACGCGCTGCTGTCTTAACACACGACGCCTCGTCTTGCTTTCCTAAGTCCAGATGGCTGATACTCTTGCGCAGAGACGCCCCCACTTGGCGATACATTCACGCACCTACAGCTTAGGCGCGCGCGATGCGTGTGGCCCGAAGCCCCTTGAGGAGAGAGCGATGAGGAGAGCTCTGGCTTGTGCTGCGCTCATCATCCTGAGCGCGCCCGGCGCGGTGAGCGCCGCGTGCCCGCCCGCTGGCACGCTCAGCGCGATGACGCTTGAAGATGTCTCGCTGTCGCAGCCGCTGTCCTTGGCGCAGGCCGATGCCGATGGCGCGCTGCTGGCCCAGGTGCAGTCCTTCCTGATCATCTCGCACCCGCCGCAGTCTGTCGCCAGCGTCTCAGGGCCTAAGGCGCAGAGCTTGCTCTATCGCCCCGCGCCAAACGCCTGCAGCTTGGGCTCACCACCGGTCCCGGACGTGCTCGTCTTTGATACGCTCTGCGCCGATGGGACGCGCGGCTCCGATGAGGGCGGTGTGATGGGCGCGTTGACTGTGCTGGTGGGCTGCGTCGATGATGCGCCTGTGGCCCAGGACCAGAGCCTGGGCCTTGATGAGGACACCGAGCTGAGCGTCATCTTGAGCGCCACCGACGCTGACGCGCACGCCTCGCTCAGCTACGCCATTGAGACGCCCCCCGCCTCAGGGGAGCTGCTGGGCGTGGCGCCCATGCTGATCTACAAGCCCGATCCTCACTTCCACGGGATCGACAGCTTCACCTTCGCTGTGCGTGATGACAATGACACCGATCCGGCGGTGGCCGCGCTGCCTGTCATCGGCACCATCACCTTGTCTGTGCGCCCGCTCAATGATCCGCCTGAGGCTCAAGGCGCCGTCGTCAACACAGGCCCAGGTGAGCGCGTCACGATCACCCTCGTCGCCACCGATGTTGATGGCGACGCGCTTGATTATACCGTCGCGCAAGAGCCAACGCCGGGCACCTTCACGGGCCAAGGCGCCACGTGGAGCTACACGCCGCCGCCGATGTTCGCGGGCAGCGTGCAGCTCTTGTTCACCGCCCGCGAGCGCGCCACGCCGGAGCGCTACACCTCCGCGGTAGGCACCGTCACGATCCACGTGGCCGACGTCAACGATCCGCCCACCTTCATCGCGCCCACGCCCGAGCCTGACACGGCCTTCACCGTCGCCGAGGGCACCCCCTTCTCGTTGCGCTTGGCCGGGCTCGATCCTGATGATGATATGCTCACCTTCGCCCTTGCGGGCGCGCCCGCAAGCGCCACGTTTGATCCTCAGACGCGCCTGTTGTCCATGACCCCCACCTGGCGTGATATCGGCGCGCACACCCTCATCGCCTCCGTCAAAGATGGGGGCGCGCCCGTCACGCGCCGCTTCACGCTGGAGGTCACGCTGGTGGATGAGGATGGCGACGGCCTGGCGCTGACCTTGGAGCAAGAACTGGGCCTCAACCCCTCCTCGCCAGACAGCGACGCAGACACCATCTCTGACGGCGTGGAGGTCGGCCCTGACTGGGACAACCCTCGCGACACCGATGAGGATGGGATCATCGACGCGCTCGATCTGGACAGCGATGGCGATGGCGTGCCCGATCTCGACGAGGCTGGCGACGCGCTGCTCCACACGCCCCCCGTGGACTCCGACTTCGATAACATCCCCGACTATCGCGAGCGCGACAGTGATCATGATGGCGTCGAGGAGCTGCTCGACAACTGCCCCCGCGGCTTCAACCCCAACCAAGAAGACATGGATGGCGATGGGGTGGGTGACGTTTGCGATGATGATCTCGACGGCGACGGCGTGCTCAACAGCGTCGACCTATGCCCCGATAGGTTCGCGGAGTCGGCCAACGGCTGTGACCAGCGCACGCGCGCGCAGCGCGATGAGGGCTGCGCCGCAGGCGGCGTGAGCCAGCCAAGCGTGGCGCTTGGCTGGCTCGCGCTGCTCGCGCTCGGCGCGCTGCGCCGCAGGCGCAGCGCGCTCACGCCTCGATGAACAGCCAAGGCCCCAGCACGCGCTGCGCGCGGCAGCTGGGGCACTTGCTCGGCGTGCTCAAGCGCCCGCGCGCCTCGAACACATAGTCGCAGGCGCTGCACTCGGCGGGCTCCATCTGGAACTTCGCCCCCGCGCTCTGGCGCACATGCTCCAGATCGTCGAGCACATCCGCGACGCGCATCCGCATCAGCGCGGCGAGCTCCTTGGGCGTGCGCCGCGTCTCGGTCAAATAGGTGATGAGCTGCTCGCGTCGTGTGGCCATGATCTGCGCTCCCTTGAGGACTGCTTCGCTTCGGCGCCCTTAACCGAGCGTGGGGGAGGATCTATTTCCCGGCATTGAGGATCGTGAGGGGCGCTGGATTTACGGCGCGGTGGTTGACATCACCGCGTCCGATTGCCACAACAGTGAGGTCCGCGTAATCGACGCCTGCGCGCCGCGCAGGCAGGAGGCCGAGGTGAAGTGGTGGATTGATGAGGAGATTGAGGCGCGCGTACATCAGCTCGATGTGCCGTTTAACCGCTTCGGGCTAGACCCCTATGGGATCTCGCGCGAGCACCTGAGCGCGTTCTTCTCCGCGCTCAACTGGTTCTATGTGAACTACTTTAACGTGACGGTCGTCGGCGCAGAGCACATCCCTGACACGGGCGCAGCCATGGTCATCGGCAACCACTCCGGCGGCATCCCCGTCGACGCGGGCATGATCCTCACCGCGCTCATCAAGGACTGTGATCCACCTCGCCTCGGCCACGCTATGGCTGAGAAGTTCATCAACAAGCTGCCCTTTATGTCCTCGCTCTATAGCCGCTTTGGCCAGTTCACGGGCTTGCCCGAGCACGCCATCCGGTTCTTGCGCGAGGGGCGCTTGGTGGTCGCCTTCCCTGAAGGGGTGCGCGGCATCGGCAAGCTCTACAGCGAGCGCTACAAGCTGGAGCGCTTTGGCACCGGCTTCGTGCGCATGGCCATGGCCGCGAAGGCCCCCGTCATCCCCTTCGCGTTCGTCGGCGGCGAGGAGGCCTTCCCCGTGCTGTTTCGCTTGGAGAAGCTGGGCAAGCTGGTGGGCGCGCCGTTTATCCCAGTGCCTACACACCTCATCCCCTTCCCGCGCCCCATCTCGTGCCAGATTTATTTCGGCGAGCCGATGTGGTTTGAGGGCGATGGCAATGAGTCGGATGAGATCGTTGAGGCGCATATGCAGCAGGTCAAGGCCAAGATCGTCTCGCTCATTGAGCGAGGCCGCGGCGATCGGCGCCAGCGCCTGCTCAGCGGCTTTGAGACCGCTGAGGATGACTGTTAAGCGCTCGCCCCACGCGCGTCTTGAAGGAGTGAACTGCTGTGAAGGTCCTGATCACCGGCGTCTCTGGCAAGCTCGGCCGCATCACCGCTCAGGCGATGCTCGC
>CAYXWB010000426.1:0-3798 GCA_964468515.1 uncultured Bradymonadales bacterium
CCTTGGTGTCGCCGCGCGCGAAGATGCTCGCCACGAAGTTGAGCACGTCCGTGGCAGACTCCTCATTGTAGCCGTAGTTGCGGATCATGCGCTGCTTGACGATGTCGATCTTCTCTTGGGTCTCGCGATCGATGACGTTGGACACGAGGCTGGTGAGCTTGATGGTGTCTTTTTGGTCTTCAAACAGCTTCAGCTCCAGCGCCTTGAGCAGCCGCTCATTGGTCTGATAGTTGAACTGCTTGCCCTCCAGCGCCAGCGAGCCGATGTGGTTCATGATGCTGGTGCGAAAATCATCTTTGCGATTCTCGGAGATGTCGATCTTCTCCTCAATGGAGCGCATCAGGCGCTCATCGGGCTCCTCATGTTGCCCGGTGAACTTGTTACGCACGCGCACGCGCTGCGTGTAGGCCTTGATGTTGTCGATGTAGTTGGCGCACAGCTTGGCGATGGCCTCCTCATCGGCGCTGATGGCGCGCTGGACCTCATTCTTGACGATGTCCTCGTATTCTTGCTTCACCACGGCGAGCAATTCACGATAACGATTGCGCTCGTCCTCGTTGTTGAGCAGCGAGTGATTCTTGAGGCCACCCTCCAGCTCATTGAGCACGATGAAGGGGTTGATGCTGGCCTCGGTCTTATCGGAGACGAGCGCGTTGGAGATCTTGTCTTGAATGTAGCGCGGGCTGATGCCGAGCAAGCCCTCGCGCTCGGTCTCCTTGCGCAGCTCCTTGACAGAGTCTTGCGTGTAGCCCGTGAGCGTGCGCCCGTCGTACAGCTTGAGCTTCTGGAGCAAGGTGAGGTCATGCTTCTTGGGGTCCTCTAAGCGCGTGAGCACCGCCCACATGGCCGCCATCTCGATGGTGTGCGGGGCGATGTGCTTCTTGACCGTGCGCGCGTTGAAGTCCTTGTGATAGACCTTCACCTCCTCGGCATATTTGGTGATGTAGGGGATGTCGATCTTCACGGTACGATCGCGCAGCGCCTCCATATACTCATTCGACAAGAGCTTTCTATATTCTGGCTCGTTCGTGTGCCCAAGAATGACCTCATCAATGTCTGTTTGAGGGAACTTCTTGGGCTTAATCTTGCGCTCCTGGGTGGCGCCCAGAAGATCATACAAGAAGGCGACGTCGAGCTTGAGGATCTCCACAAACTCGATGATGCCACGGTTGGCGACGCAGAACTCACCATCGAAGTTGAAGGCGCGCGGATCGGAGTCGGAGCCGTAGATGGCGATCTTGCGGTAGTTGATGTCACCGGTCAGCTCGGTCGAGTCTTGGTTCTTCTCGTCCTTGGGCTGGAACGTGCCGATGCCGATGCGGTCCTTCTCGCTGAAGACGAGGCGACGCACGACGACGTGCTCCATGACGCGCGACCAGTCGCCGCTGTAGTGCTTCATCAGCTCATTGAAGATGTAGCGGCTGGCGGGGTTCAGGTCGCCGCGCACGCGCACCTCGTAGCGCGCGGCGCTTAAGTCAAGCTCCGAGATGGCCTGCGCGCGCCACTCCTGCGGGATGAGCTTGAGGGGATCCTCGTTCATCGGGTCAGCCAGCGACTCGGCGCCGCCGGTGAGGTGACGCAGCGGCTCGGGCAGGCGCCACTCGAACGAGAACAGGCGACCTTGCGGGGTGCGGCTGTAGCGCTCCAGGCCCGACTTGAGCAGGCGCGCGATGGTGGACTTCGACGAGCCCACGGGGCCATGCAACAGGATGATGCGCTTCTCGGTGCCATACTCATTGGCGGCCGACTTGAGCACGTTGACCAAGCGCATCAGCGGGATGTCGAGGCCAAACACCGCGTCCTTGCCGCCGCTGAGCTCATCGGCGAAGAACTTGTAGCGGACGATCTTCTTCTTGTTATCAATATACTCCTCAGTCCCATAAGACAGGACCATATCGTAGACGCGCTGGTAAGCGGTGCGCACGATATCAGGGTCCTCTTGGACGAGGGCTAAGTATTGCTCAAAGGAGCCCTCCCAGTGGAGCTCGCGATACTCCTCCAAGTTCTGGTGCTTGTTGAGCCTCTGGATCAGGTTGCTTGCGCTCATACGTTGCGTCCTCTCTCCTGCGATCGCGCGGCGAACCGCTTGCTTGAACCTCATCGCACACGCTGGGGGGGCGTGTGTGACGAGAGGATGCGGCGCGCGCAGTGGCTGTGAGCTTGGCTTGGGACCGCGGCGGTCCTGAAGTGGGGGCACCCAGCAGCCTCGTCACCTCATCTTGCGCGGCGCGCGGCTTATGCCACGGACACGAAGCTGTTGCTCAGGGATGTGGGCGTTGGCGAGCGATACAGGGCTGCTGACATGACCCTTGCGAAGATAGCCCCAACACCATCACGCAGCAAGCATCACGGCTCGCCCACACGCAAGCTCAACGCCCGGAGCTGAGCATGGATTCCCCGCAGCAGCTGTCTCCCCCCTGGCGCGCCGTGCTCGACGCGCTCTACGACGCCTACGGGCGCCCCGCCCCCTTTGAGCCCGACGACATCTTGGGCGTGCTCATTGAGACGATCCTGAGCCAGTCTACCACCAACATCAACGCCTCGCGCGCGTTTCAGCGCCTGATGGACGCGTTTGAGGGTGACTGGCAGCGCGTCCATCACGCCCCCACCGAGGAGGTCGTCGACGCGATCCGCAGCGGCGGACTCGCCAAGCAGAAGGCGCCGCGCATTCAGGCCATCTTGGGTGAGGTTGTGCGAGCCCATGGCGTCTACAGCTTGGAGGCGCTGCGCGCATGGCCCGTGGCCCGCGCGTATGGGGCGCTGCGCGCCTACCCTGGCGTGGGGCCAAAGAGCGCCGCGTTCACGCTCTTGTGCGCGGCCCAAGCGCCGCTGTTCGCGATGGACACCCACATCCTGCGCTTGTGCCGCAGGCTGGGCTGGGTGCAGTCAGGCGTCACTGACGCACGCGCGCACGAGCTGATGGCGCCGCATGTGCCCGAGGGGGAGCACGCCAGCGCACACATCGTGATGATCGATCACGGGCGCACGATCTGCCATGCGCGCCAGCCGCGCTGCGACGCCTGCCCGCTGCTCACCTGCTGCCCGCGCATCGGCGTGACCACCACCCACCACCCTTGACGTCGCCACCACCGCGATCGCAGCAGGTCGCCGCGCGGCCTGAGCCCACCGCCAAGCGCGCTTATGCGCCGCTGCAAGTGACCCGCTCGCTTGGACGATCCCCGCTTAGAAGCTCAGCGCGCGACGCACCGCTTGAGAGGTTGTGTGAACGCGTTACTTTTTTGAGATCGCTCCCTTGGCATGCAAGATCACGCGCGCGCGCCAGCCACGCTGCGACGCCTGCACGCAGACCACCTCCCACCCACCCTTTAACCGGAGCCCGCCCATGGCCTACACCGCCCGCTTTGAAGACGCCCTGACCTTCAGCGCCAAGTTGCACCGCGACCAGACCCGCAAGGGCGTGCCCACCCCTTATATTACGCATCTGATCGGCGTGGCCGCGATCGTGGGCGATCATGGCGGCAGCGAGGATCAGGTCATCGGCGCGCTGCTGCACGACGCGCTTGAAGATCAAGGCTACGATGGCTTGGCCGAGGCGATCGCCGCCCGCTATGGTCACACGGTCCTGCAGATCGTGCGCGCCTGCACCGACGCTGAGGCCGCCCCCGGCCAAGCGAAGCCGCCGTGGGAGGCGCGAAAGCGCGCGTATATCGCGCATGTGCTCGCGCTTGACGCCGACGATCCGGCGCTCTTGGTGAGCGCCGCCGACAAGCTCTACAACGCGCGCTCGCTGTGGCGCGACTGGCTGCTCTTAGGCGACGCGCTCTGGTCACGCTTCAC
>CAYXWB010000427.1:0-3774 GCA_964468515.1 uncultured Bradymonadales bacterium
GGCTCGCTGCCAGGGGCAGCGAGCCTCGCTCGCGTTCGGGGCGACTCGCGCCTAAGGCGCGAGGTACGCCGCTCAGGCCTTGGCTTGACGCGCCAGATCGAGCAGCTTGGGCGCGGTGTAGCTGGCGAGCTTGGTGCGGTAGTCGTCGTTGCCCTTGGGGAACTTGGCCGACACCAAGCCGTCGATCAGCGCGTCGACGCTGCCGTGCTTGGTGTTGATCTTCTGGTGGGCATCCCACACGCGCAGCAGCTTGGTGTTGCTCAGGGTGCTGATGCGGTGAGCGAAGTGGTCATCCCCCTCGGGGGCCGTCAGCAGCGACAGGACCTTATCAGCGAGCTCTTGCTTGCTGCCATGATCCTTCTTGACGCGCTGTAACGGGCTGAGTTTTGCCATGGTGATCTCCTTGAGGTACATTCAGCGCCCCGCGCTGGCTCGCCAGCGTGATCGCGCTCCATTGTGTCCATGTGGGTGTGCATCGCGCGCCGAGCGCGCGGCGACGCACCCGCGTCATCAACTCGCCCTGTGGGCGCCCCAATTTGGGGTGCGCACAGCAAGCCGATACCCCTAACAGAGGTCGCTTATGAACGCAAGCGCCGCGCGCCTGATCCTCATCATCGCGCTCACCTCGGCGCTAGTGAGCTGCGAGCGTCGCCCTCAGCCAGCGCCAGACGCCGCAGCCGACGCCGACGCGAGCGCCGACGCCTCGGGCGCGCTCAGCATCGAGCCCACGCCAAGCCCCAGCCAAGCCAACGAGGAGGGCGCGCTGCGCTCCGCGCAGCTCGGCGGCGAGCTGGTCGCGCGAGGGCGCGGCATCACGCTCACGATCGAGGAGCTGACGCGTGACGCGTCGCGCGGGATCTTGTTCGCCCCCGACGCCGTCCTCGCCGCAGGGGAGCGCACCATCCCCATGGATCGCTTGGCGCAAGTGCCCGTGCAGCTCGGGTTGTTGCGCGCGGCCATCTTGCGCGCGCTCGCCGAACAAGAAGCCAAGACGCGCGGCATCGTCATCACCGACGCCCAGATCGACGCCCAGATCGCCGAAGATCCGCGCCTCGCGCGCTTCACCCTCGACGGCGTGCAGCTGGCCGATGGCACCAAGCTGCCCGTGACGCTCGCGCAGCTCGGGATGTCGCTTGATGATCTGCGCGCGCTCGCCCGCGAGACGCTGCTGCAACGCGCTGTCGAGGATGCGCTGCTCGCTGAGGTCAGCGAGCAGACGCTGTGGACGCTCTATCAGGCCGACCAAGATCGCGTGAGCGCCCTCATCGTCGCCGTCGATAACGTGCCCACCTCCGAGGAGCTGGACGCGTTCTTGCGCACCCATGGCGAGCGCGTGGAGGCGAAGTTTAACGCGGATCCCATGCGCTACGCGCAGCCGTCGATGACGCGCCTCACGATGTTGCGCCATCCTGACAATGACCTGACCAAGCTCCAGCAGGCCGTCGAGGCGCTCGCTGGCGAGGAGAAGCCTGAGCAGCTCGCGCAGCGCTTGGGGCTGAGCGTGGAGCCCGAGCAGCAGCTCTTGCGCGATGAGGATCGGCCCGCGCAGCAGGCCGATCCCGGCAAGGCGGGGCTGACGCGCGATGGCGCGCGCGGCACCTACGCGTGGCTCAAGCTTGGGACGACGCCTGTGCAGCCTGCGACGCTCGATCGGCCGCTGCGGCGCGAGATCGCAGCCGCCCTGCTGCGCGAGGAGGCGCCGACGCCTGCGGCGTCGCGCAAGGTGCAGGCCGCGCTGCTGACCATGCGCGACATGGAGCGCGGCCCTGAGGGGGCGCCCTCACCCGAGTCGATTGAGCGCGTGACCAGCGCGCTGCGTCAGATCGAGGGGTTGCGCGTCACGATCGTGCCGCCGTTCCCGCGCGAGGCGCAGGGCTTCATCCCCACCATCGGGCTCGCGCAGGAGGTGAGCGAGGCCGCCTTCAAGCTAAGCCCTGAGCAGCCCGTGTGGCCCGAGCCCGTGCTGAGCCGTCAGGTGGTCTACGGGCTCGCGCTGCTATCGCGCGAGCGACCCGATCGCGCTGAGTTCGAGGCCAAGCGCGACGCGCTGCGCGCGTCTTATGCGCAGACGCAGCGCACCACCATCCTCGAAGATGCGCTGCTCAACCGCCCCGGCGCTGAGCCGATTGAGGTCGACTCAAGCGCGCTGCGCGCGCGCTTTGGCGCGCCCATCAAGCCCTCGCGCACACCCTAAACGCTCACACGGGATCGCAGCCCAGGTCGAGGTCGTCAGCCTGCCAAGGATGCTCAGGATAGTGGACCGTCATCAAGGTCAGGCCGCCCGGCGGGGCGGTCTGGCCACCGCGCTGACGATCGCCGCTGGCCAGCAGCTCATCCATGCGCGACACGGGCGCACGCCCCTCACCGATCATCACCAGCGTCCCGACGATGTTGCGCACCATATACTTCAAGAACGCGGAGCCCTCGACCCAGACGATGAGCTCCGGGCCTGCGACCTCCAGCTCAACGCGCTGGATGTGACGCACGGTGGTGGCGCTCTGACAATCACTGGCGCGAAAGGCGGCGAAGTCATGCTCGCCGACGAGCTTTCGGCCCGCCTGCGCCATCGCGCTCAGATCGAGCGGATGGCGCACATGCCAGCGATGGTTGACCTGCAAGGGGTTGGCGAAGCGATGGCGCCACAAGCGATAGCGATAGATCTTGCCCCGGGCGCTGTGGCGCGCGTGAAAGTCCTCGCTGGCAGGCTCCACGCGCACGACGCAGATGTCATCCGGGGTGAGGGCGTTGAGCGCGCGGGCGACGTCCCAGCAGGAGCGGGGCGCGTCATAGATCAAGTGCGCGGTCTGCCCCAACGCGTGGACGCCCGCGTCAGTGCGGCTGGCGCCCTGCAGCTGGACCTCAGCCTCGGCCACGTTCAAGAACTTGGCGCAGGCGCGGCGCAGCTCCCCCTCCACCGTGGCGGCGTGAGGTTGATACTGCCAGCCATGATAGCGCGTGCCCTCGTAGGCGACGCGCATGCGGACCTTGTGGGACATGGCTAAAACTCAAACGCCAAGCCGAACATCCACATGTTGTCGCTCAGATCAAAGCCGGGCGAGCCGAAGCCATCAATGCGGGTGATCATGTACTCGGCGAAGAAGTAGGAGTTGTTCACCCCCCAGCTCATGTCCATATAAGCGGCGCTGCCCGGATCGATGACGTCGAGCAAGAACTGCAAGGAGAAGGCGCCATGCCAGCCCGCGCGACCGCCTGCGCCGCTGTCACCGCCGAAGCTCGCGCGATCGCCGCCGCTGTCGCTGATGCTCCACAGATAATAGTCGAGCCCGCCCTTGAAGACGGGGACGAACGGGATGTTGTGATTGATGGCGAGGTAGTCAAAGCGATAGAGCAGCGAGACGCGCAGCGGGATAACGGTCAGGCTCGTCTCACCCGGCAGCTCATCATCACCTTCGGCTGACTCGCCGCCGCGCACGGGGGCGGTGTCGGAGGTGTAGCCGAGGTGTAGGCCGATGCCGAGCTTACCGGCGGGGATGAGGCGGCGCAGGATGTAGATGTCCCACTCCATCTCAGCGTAGAGCTGCCAATCATCGCCAAAGAAGTCGCGATAGGGGCCCTGACCCCCAGCGAACTCGTTGTCAATGTTTGGGA
Source organism: uncultured Bradymonadales bacterium (assembly GCA_964468515.1). Classification (GTDB taxonomy): domain Bacteria; phylum Myxococcota_A; class Bradymonadia; order Bradymonadales; family Bradymonadaceae; genus CAYXWB01. Next base: position 3,610 of record CAYXWB010000427.1, read on the forward strand.
TATAGCCGCCAAGCTTGAACTCAGCGTTGCCGCTCAGGGAGCTCTGCGCGCTCGCCATCGCAGGGCACAGCGTGGCGAGGGTCAGCGCGAGCAGGCTCGCGCGTCGTGTGTAGGTCATGCGTCCTTCTTCTTGCTGCACAGTCAGTTACTCTGGCGACGGCGACG
>CAYXWB010000428.1:0-3768 GCA_964468515.1 uncultured Bradymonadales bacterium
AGATGCTGCTCAAGCTGTTCTTCGGCGCGAACATCTCCCCCGACATCACCCTCGCCCATTTGGAGCGCACGCGCGCCTCGCTCCACGAGCAGCGCGAGGCCTTTGAGGCCGACAAGCTCCAGCTGCGCGAGGCTCACGCGGGTGATGAGAACCTCGACTTCTGGATGCTCACCCTTCAATATGGGGAGCTGATGAACGAGGCGATGTTGCGCTGGTGTGACCTGGCTTGCGAGAAGGTCGACAGTCGCCGAGACGCATGAGCTTGACCTCCTCAGCGCACAACCCATGACAGATGCGCGAGCGCGCGATGTGCGGCGGTCCGAGCTTGAAGCCCGGGCCGCCGCCGCTTTCGTCTGAGCGTAGCGCGCCTCAACATCGCTGAGACGAGGCCGCGCGACTTTTCACGGGGGAGCGCTTCCAGATGGCGCGTCGCGTCTATGTTGTTTGCGTGGCGCGCGCTGATGCGCGCTCGTGGAGGTGTGCTGATGATCCTCGCGCTGTGTGTTTTCTTGGCCATCTTGGGCATCCCGCTGGCGCATGGGGTGGCGCGCTGGATCGCGCTGGGGCGACGCGCGGGCGCGGGTCACAGCCGCGATGTGATGCCCGCGCTGCCGACGACGCCTCCTACCACAGGGCGAGCGGAGCGGCGCTGGGACGCGCAGGTCTCTAAGCTCGAAGGCGCGCTGTTGGAGCGCTTTGAGGGTGGTGCGCGCGGCGTGGAGGCGCAGGCCCTGGCGGCGCAACTCGGCGCCGAGCCAGCGCATGTGGAGGCGGCGCTGGCGCAGCTTCGCGAGGCGATGCCGTGCCGCTTGCAGGTCACGCGCTCAGGCAAGCTGCTGCATGACTTCGAGGCCGCCGATGTCGCGGCCATGCGCGCCGCCCGCAGGCTCGCGTGGCCGCGCCGCGTGGCCTTCACCGCGCTGGGCGCCTTCGCGAACATCGGCGCCGCTTGGCCGCTGATCGCGACGGGTGGCTTGGCCACGCTCGCGCTGTTGTCGATGGCCTCGGTGAGCACGACGGATGAGGCGCTCGTCATCGGCGTGATCGCGCTCATCGGCGTGGCGCTGCTGTTTGGCGTGACGCTCTTGGCGGGCGCGATCTCGGGGCTGCTGATGCGCCCCTGGATCAACGCGCCCAAGCTCGGCAGCGTGCGCGAGAGCGAGGCGGTGCCACAGTATTTGGCTGCGGGCGCGCAGCGCATTCATCCGCGCGACAGCGCCAGCTCCATGATCGCCGACGCCGCGATCTTCTCCGCGATCTATTCGCCGCCGACGCATCGTCACCCCGTCTCGACCTCAGGCTCCTCATCGTCATGGACGGGCGATCTGGACTTTGACGGCGACGGTCTGCCCGCTTTGCTCGTGGTGGTCGTGGTGGCGCTGCTGTTGGCCGTGGTGGCGGGCAGCTTGTTCGCGGTGGGCGTGTGGTTGCGCGGGCTGTGGCGCGCGGTGCAGCGCTTGGCGGAGCCCGAGCGCGATGTCGCGCCCTCGCGCTGGGTGCGTGAGGCGGACACCATCGATCGCTATGAGCGCTGGATCCCCACAAACGATCTGGTGCTGAGGACGATGCACGCGCTGCGACGCGTCTATGTGTCGCGCCGCCCGGCCGATGGCGAGCTGGCCTCGCGCGTGCTGGTGCTGGCGCGCGCGCGTGGTGGCTTAATCTCCGCGCTGGAGATCGCGCTGTACGAGGGCCTCGATCTTGATGAGGCCGCCGAGGTCGGCGCGCGCCTCACCGGCCTGCTCGAAGGCCAGATCACGGTCAGCCCCCTGGGCGACCTCGCCTTTCGCTTCCCCGACGCGCTGCTCGCCCAGGTCGTGGCCAAGCCTGTGACTGATTTGGCCGCAGAGTATGTGGACTTTGAATCAAACGGTCGCATCGCGAGGCGGCGCCAGCAAGAGGCGGACAGCGTGCCTGTGAACCTCGTAGGGTTGAGCTATGCCCATTTGAGGTCGATGGGGCGCTTGGTCGGAGGCACTTACTTGATGGCCATCATGGGCCTGCTGGCGCTCAGCGCGCTGAGCGCCAGCGCGCTCATTCATGGCCTGTTCGGGCTGACGCTGGTGGCGATGGTGTGGGGTGTGACGGGGCTTGTGGCGCTCGCCAACTACACGGCGCGCGTGGAGGCGGTCCACGGCGTACAGCGCGACATGCGGCGCGCGGCCGTGCGCCAGGTGCGCGACGCGCTTGAGCGCGGCGCCGCTTCGATCGATCTGACAGACCTCGCCCGCAGGCTCTCCACCGTGTTCTATGCCGCTTGGGAGGACATCGATGAGGCGCTGGCCAAGCGCGAGGTGCGCGGGGTGTGCGTGGATCTGGGGCTTGAGCTGGAGCTTGAGGCTGGCGGTCGTGAGGTGTTCAAGCTCGCGCCCTTGCGTGAGCGCTTGAAGGCGTTGGCTGAGGTGAGCCCAGCGTTTGATGATGAGGTCATCTTCGCCCAGGATGATGGGGATCCCGTCATGTTCGACACGCAGCTCTCCCATGAGCGCGTCAGCGCTACGATGTGATCTCCACGCGCGCGCTGTGCGTAGGACAAGCGCGCCAGCGCTGTGCTATTGAGCATGGCGCGCGGTCATTCTGGGCGCGCGCGAGGAGGTGTGATGATGGCGTGGATGTATCTGCATGGGTTCTCCTCGGGGCCAGGCTCGCTCAAGGGGCAGCACATGCGGCGCGCGTTTGAGGCGCGCGGTGAGGCCTTGGCGATGGCTGACTTAAACCAGCCTAGCTTCTCCCAGATCACGGTGACAGGGGCGCTCGCGGAGGTCGATCGCATCGCCGCGACGCGAGCGCCCGAGGCGCGCTGGGGCCTGATCGGGTCGAGCTTTGGCGGCTACGTGGCGGCGCTGTGGGCGGCCAAGCACCCCGAGCGGGTGAGCAAGCTCGTGCTGCTCTGCCCCGGCTTGGACTTGCAGGGCCGCTGGCCTGCGCTGCTGGGTGAGGCGCGCATGACGCAGTGGCGTGAGCAGGGCTGGCTTGACTTTCCCGACGCGCGCGACGTGCCGACGCCCGTCGATTGGAATTTTGTAGAGGATATTGCGCATTATCCCGCATATCCTGAGATCATGTGTCCGACAATGCTCCTGCACGGCACAGGCGACGAGGTCGTCCCTGTGACAAGCTCGCGGCGTTATGCCGCATCCCTGGCGAACGTGACGCTCATTGAGGTTGATGACGATCATCGCCTCGCCAGGTCCACACCCCTGATCACGATGAAGACGCTCGCGTTTATGTTAGACGCGTGAGCGCTTGAGGAGGCCGCGATGTACGAGGAGCAATGGCAAGAGGAGCCCCAAGAGGTCTACTCCGATCTCTCCAGCTTGGAGCCGCTGCAGCTGGCGAAGGGTTTAGCTTTGGGGCTGTTAGGTGCGCTGCTTGGCGCCGCGCTGTGGACGGCGGTGGTCGCCTTCGCGCACATTCAGTTTGGCCTGATCGCGCTGGGGATCGGCTTCGGCGCGGGCTTTGGCATGTCGATGGGCGTGGGGCACGCGCGCGGGCCGCTGCTTCAGGGCTTGGCCGCAGGCCTCGCGCTCGTGGGCTACTTGGTGGGCAAGGTCGCGATCATGCTCGTGCTGGCGAACATGGAGGGCATCCCCTTCTCGATGCTGCTGGCGCCTGAGACGTGGCCCACGCTTGGCCAAGGCCTCATCGCCTCGCTCGACTTCATGGATCTGCTCTGGGGCGGCTTGGCCGCTTGGATGGGCTGGAGCACGATGGGGCGCTAGATCATGAGGGCGCGGCCTGCGCGAAGCGCAGGCCGCGTCTTGACTG
>CAYXWB010000429.1:0-3744 GCA_964468515.1 uncultured Bradymonadales bacterium
GTTCAGCTCACGCGAATCAAAGGCACATGGAACCGCTGCGTCCCCCAACTACAGCTTAGATTCGTTCTTCATCAGACAAGGCCAGCGCTTGCTTAATCTGCGCGACATCGTACGAGGTGCTGAGCTCAGCATTGAAGTGGCAGGATTCAACCCTGGCATTGTCGCGTCTTGGCCTTACACGCGCTTGGATCGACATGACGTGTCACCCCAGAGTGGGCCGTTGCAGGAAGGTCAGGTGGTCAATCTTGTGCAAACCTTGTGTTCTAGCTCTGAGCCAAGACAGGTGACGGTTGGGCCATGTCGTTTCCTTGAAGCGCCAACAATCTTGCCGCCGCTCGTGGGGGATAGAGTGGTGTATGTCTCGCGGTCTGAGCCTGATGCGACGATCCAGGTGTGGCGCACTGATGGCTCAAATGTCGCAACGCGCGAGAAGATCGGCGATGGCGCTGGGCAGGTGATTCAGCTGAACACGAGCCTGCGCAGAAATGATCAGGTCTGGGTTGTTCAAGAACGGGACGGCTGTTTGAGCGAGCAGAGCTACGTGACCCCAGTGCTCGGTGATGACCCAAGCATTGATATAGGAGGGCTGTGATGCGAGGGATAAATCATGAGCTGATAGCTTGGTGTGGGAGGTTGGTCTGGCATCGCTTACGGCGCATGGCGCCGCTCATCATGATGCTGGGGTTGTGGAGCTGCGGCCAATCGGGCGGCCCAGATGGCAATGGGCAGTGGCCGATCGGGGATGAGCCAGATCTGGTGCAGCCGCCTGTGGATGATGAGCCGCTCATGCGCACCATTGTGCTGCCGCCGCTGCTGGATGACGAGCCTTACGAGGAGGTCATCTGTGGTGAGGGTCGTGAGGAGTATGACATTTACACAAAGCTCAGCGAAGAGCTGCGTGGATGCACCACGCTGCTGACTCCGACGGCCTTTGTTGATGGGCTTCGCAGCCCAGAGGTGCCGCGCGAGGGCGAGGGCGACTTGGATGTGTTCCTGTCGCTGCGCCATGCGAAGGCCCAGCTCTTGTTCAACCGCACGCATTTTCCGAACGTAGATGGCTTTCAGCGCCTCAACCGCGCTGAAGATAGGCTCTCCATTAATAATAATAGCACCTTGGAGAATGTGCGCGGCTTCAAGCGGCTCCGTTATGCCGGAAGTTTTGGCTTAAATTATATTCCTGAGCTAATCAGCCTGGAGGGGCTGGAGGCGTTAAGCCACGTGGGAGCATTGTCACTGATTGGGCTAGAAAAGATTACTAATCTAGATGCTCTCGGACGGCTAGAGCGTAATGAAGGGCCGCTTCGCTTGCATCAATTGACTCAATTGCAAGATGTGATGGGGCTCGCCGCGCTGAGAGAGGTGGGCGGTTTCTTACAGATCACGTATAATGAAGAGCTGCTGTCGTTGCGCGGCCTAGAGGGCGTGCGTGAGGTCGAGTCGCTCACGATCACTCATAATCCGAAGCTGCGTAGTCTGCGGGGCTTGTCTGGGTTAGAGCGTGTGCGCGGTGATGTGGAGATCCACGGCAATACGATGCTCTCAGGCGTGGAGATCGACGTCTTCCTCGCTCGCCTCACCATTGATGGCGAGGTCATCCGCGCGAGGCGGTGACGCGAGGCACAGCCGCGTTGAGCTGCTGTAAGCAGCGCGTGTGATGAGCGCGCTGGCGTGGGCGTGGCCGCTGGTGGTTGCGCTCGTGTCAGCGCGCTCTTCGCAGCTGCGTCTTACCTTGGGGGCTCACGCTTGCCTAACAAGCTATGTCTCAGCGTCGAGGCGAGCAGGTCTCCGTGAAGAGGGAGGGTCGCTTGGGCTAAGCCTAATTCGAGCGATGCATCGGATGTTCAAGGCGCAGCGCTCACACCCAACCTCCCGATTGGCCCATCGCAGCGCTTGATTGTAAGCGGGGATCGTCCAAGCGAGACCGTCGCTCGCACCTGCGGTGCCCGCCAGCGCGCGCACCGCGCGCTGTGAGCGAAGACGCGCCGCGTCCCAAGACGCCCCTGCTCGACGATTGAGTGAGACAGCGGCAGGCGAGGAGGCGATGCTTGAGCGCCGCATCTGATTGATTTTTCATCAAGAAGATGCGCGTTGAACCGTTGTCACTTTCACACGACTGCACAGCCTGCTAACTTGAGGTTAGATCTAGTCACCCTGGTGGGCTGACTCCATTGTCTCGCGGCGCCTAAGGCGTCGTGAGCGCGTCTCGCTGTTAGGAAGGTAGGGATGAACCGTCGCAGCCATTTGCTCTCGACGCCCAGTCGAACCGCAGCGTGCGATCAGCGCGCCGCTCTCCTCATCATGATGGTGGGATTGTGGAGCTGCGGTCAATCGGGCGGCGTGGATGGCGATGGGCAGTGGCCTATCGGTGATGAGCCTGATCTGGTTCAGCCTCCTGTTGATGACGAGCCTCCGATGCGCACGATCGCGCTGCCACCGCTGCTAGATGACGAGCCTTACGAGGAGGTCATCTGTGGTGAGGGTCGTGAGGAGTATGACATTTACACAAAGCTCAGCGAAGAGCTGCGTGGATGCACCACGCTGCTGACTCCGACGGCCTTTGTTGATGGGCTTCGCAGCCCAGAGGTGCCGCGCGAGGGCGAGGGCGACTTGGATGTGTTCCTGTCGCTGCGCCATGCGAAGGCCCAGCTCTTGTTCAATCGCACGCATTTCCCTGATGTGGATGGCTTTCAGCGCCTCAACCGCGCTGAAGATAGGATCTCCATTAGCAATAATGGATTCTTGGAGAATGTGCGCGGCTTCAAGCAGCTTCGTTATGCTAGGGTGCTAGGCTTAACTAATATTCCCGAGCTGAGTAGCCTGGAGGGGTTGGAGGCGTTGAGCCACGTCGGAGGGTTCTCACTAAGTGGAGTAGATAAGATTGTTAATCTAGATGGTCTCGGGCGATTAGAGCGCATTGAAGGGCCGCTTCGCTTGCATCAATTGACTCAACTGCAAGATGTGATGGGGCTCGCCGCGCTGAGAGAGGTGGGCGGCTTCCTACAGATCACCTACAATCGAGAGCTGCTGTCATTGCGCGGCCTAGAGGGCGTGCATGAGGTCGAGTCGCTCGAGATCACTCATAATCCGAAGCTGCGCAGTCTGCGGGGCTTGTCGGGTCTGGAGCGTGTGCGCGGTGATGTGGAGATCCACGGCAACACGATGTTGTCAGGCGTGGAGATCGACGTCTTCCTATCTGGCCTCACCATTGACGGCGAGGTCATCCGCGCGAGGCCGTGACGTGAGGCGCAGCCGCGTTGAGCGGCTGTGATCCGCGCTTGATGAGCGCGCTGGCGTGGGCGTGGCGTTGAGGGGCGGCGCCCATGCTAGCGCGCTCTTGGCGTCTATTGCGATGGACGTTGGCTCACCTTGACCTGGCGAGCGATGCTTTAGCGGCGAGGAGGTCGGGTCTCAGTGGGGAGGGAGGGTCGCTTGTGCCTGCCTAATTCGAGCGATGCAGCGCCCTCAATCAAAAGCATCGCTCACACACAACCTCCCGATTCACCCCTCGCAGCGTTTGATTCTAAGCGGGGATCGTCCAAGCAAGACCGTCGCTCGCACCTGCGGTGCCCGCCAGCGCGCTTCGCGCGCTGTGAGCCAGACGCTCTGTGCCCCAAGACACTCCACCTCATTGACGTTTGATCGAGGCAAAGGCAGGCAAGGGTGTGATGCTTGCGCAATGCATCTAATTGATCTTCCTCAATAAAATGCATGTTGATCAGTTGTCACTTTTACTCGCCTGCCGAG
>CAYXWB010000430.1:0-3743 GCA_964468515.1 uncultured Bradymonadales bacterium
GCTCGCGATGAGCGGGATGCACTCGACGGTGGCGGTGACATCGCGCAGCGCGTAGAGCTTCTTATCGGCGGGCGCGATCTCGCCAGTCTGGCCGATGAGGCCGCAGCCAAGCTCGCGCACGAGCTCGCGAAAGCGCTCCACGGGCTGGTTGACGTTGAAGCCGGGGATGCTCTCCAGCTTGTCGAGCGTGCCGCCGGTGTGACCGAGGCCACGCCCGGAGATCATGGGCACCTTGAGGCCAGCGGCGACGGCCAAGGGCGCGAGGATGAGCGACACCTTGTCACCGACGCCGCCGGTGGAGTGCTTGTCGACCTTGACACCTGGGATGTCGCTCAAGTCGAGGACCTCACCGGAGCGCAGCATGGCGTCGGTCCAGGCGGCGAGTTCTTGGCCAGACATGCCGCGAAAGAAGACGGCCATTAAGAACGCGGCGATCTGGTAGTCGGGCACGTCACCTTGGGTGTACTGGGCGATCAGGTCACGCAGAGCTTGGGGGGCGATTTCTTGGCCATCGCGCTTGGCGCGGATCACGTCCACGATCAACATCAGGGAGCCTCGCTATGCAAGAAACGCGACGCGCCGCGACACGCCGCGTGTGAGTGGCGTGCAGCGGCGCGAGGTCGTCTCAGGGCTTGGTGCCAGTGGCGGACTTAGCGCTCTTGCTGGCAGCGGTCTTCTTGGTCGCCGCAGCTTTCTTGGCGGCGGTGGTTGTGGTCTTAGCGGCGGTCGCCTTCTTGGCAGCGGGCTTCTTCGCAGCCGGTGCGTCGTCCGCTGACGCGGCGGGCTGCTTGGAGGCGGCCTTCTTGGCGGCCTTTGGCGAGGTGGCGGCCTTCTTGGTGGTGGACGCAGCGCCAACTTTCTTGGCGGCGGGCTGCTTGGCCTTCTTGCCAGTCAGGCCCTCCTCACCGACCTTCTCGACGAGCAGGGCGAGGGCGCGCTCCAGGGTGAGGTCTTCGACCTTGTCGTCCTTGGGGACGGAGACGTTGGCCTTGCCGAGCTTGATGTAGGGGCCATAGCGGCCATCGAGGATGCTGACCGTCTCACCGCTGGGGGCGTGGACGCCAAGCTCGCGCAGGACCTGCTTGCCGCCGCGCTTGGGCTGGGAGAACACGATCAGGGCCTCATCGAGGGTGATCGAGAGCAGGACGTCGAGGCCCTTGACGCTGCGGAAGTCGTCTTCGTGCTTGAGGTACGGACCAAAGCGACCCAGGCCCGCCTGGACCTTCTTGCCCGACTCAGGATGCTCGCCCAAGGTGCGCGGCAGCGAGAGCAGGTCAAGGGCGAGCTCCAGCGAGACCTCATCAGGGCGAATATCGCGCGGGATGGAGACGCGCTTGGGCTTGGCCTTGACGGGCTTCTTGGCCTTGGCAGGCTTCTTGGCGGCGGCTGGCTTGGCTGCCGCTTTCTTGCCCTTCTTGGCGGGCTCAGCGGGGGCCTCCACGACCTCGGCTGTGGCCGCCTCCTCTTCTTCGGGTGCGTCAGCCTCATCGGGGCCGAGCTGGATGTAGGGGCCGAAGGGGCCCTCCTTGAGGAAGATGGGCTTGCCGGTCTCGGGATCATCGCCCAAGACCTCAGGGCCCTCCTCAATGCGGCGCAGCTGCTCGCGGATGTGATCCATCGACAGATCCGCAGGCGGCACGTCATCGGGCACATTCACCGAGCGCAGCTCGCCGCCCTCATCGACCTGCACATAGGGGCCAAAGCGGCCGACGCGCAAGGTGGCGGGGAAGTCTTCGAGGTCGATGGCGCGAGCTTGCTCAGGATCGATCTCGCGGTCATAGCGATCGATCTTGTCGGCGAAGGCGCCGGGCTGGCGATAGAACTTGTGGAGGTAGTCGATCTTGGAGCCTTGCCCTGCGGCGATCTCATCAAGCTCGTCTTCCATGCGGGCGGTGAAGGCGAGCTCCACCAGCTCGGGGAAGTAGCGCTCTAGGAAGGCGGTGACGGCGAGGGCGATGTAGGTGGGGGTGAGGGTGCGGCCCTCGCGGCGCGCGTAGCGCGCGTCGTTGGTGATCTTGTCCATGATGGTGGCGTAGGTGCTGGGGCGGCCGATGCCTTGCTCCTCCAGCGCGCGCACCAGCGAGGCCTCGGTGAAGCGCGCCGGGGGGCGCGTCTCGTGGCCCAAGGCCTCAAGGGTCTTGCAGTCAACCTTTTGGCCCTTGGTCATGGCGGGCAGCAGCGTCTCGGTGTCTTCCAGGGCGGCCTCGGGATCATCGGTGCCCTCGAAGTAGGCGCGGATGAAGCCGGGGAAGTCGATCTGGTTGCCGTGGGCGCGGAAGTTGTAGGCCTTGTCGTCGTGTGAGACGGCCAGCTCGACGCGGAAGCGGGTCTTCTTGGCGTCGGCCATCTGGCAGGCGACGGTGCGCTTCCAGATGAGGTCATAGAGCTGGGCTTCTTGACCGGAGAGGTTGGCCTGCTCGGGGCGCACGAAGCTGTCACCGGAGGGGCGGATGGCCTCGTGGGCTTCTTGGGCGTTCTTGGCGCCGGAGCGATAGGTGCGCGGCTGCTCGGGCAGGTAGGACTCACCGTAGAGGTCGCGAGCGGCCTTGCGAGCGGCCTCGACGGCCTGCGTGGACAGGTGGACGCTGTCGGTACGCATGTAGGTGATGAAGCCGTTCTCGTAGAGGCGTTGGGCGAGCGACATGGTCTGCTTGGCGCCCAGGCCGAGCTTGCGGCTGGCCTCTTGTTGGAGCGTGGAGGTGGTGAAGGGGGGCTTTGGCGAGGTGGTGTAGGGGGTCTGCTGCACGTCGGTGACGAGCCAGGGCTTGTCACGCAGCGCGGCCTCCAGGGCGCGCGCCTCGGGCTCAGACAACAGCAGCACGTCACGCCCTGCGGCGATCTGTCCGGTGTTCTCGTCGAAGTCTTTGCCGCTGGCGATGCGCTTGCCGTCGATGTCGTGCAGCGCGGCGTGGAAGGGTTCGTTCTTGGCGCTCAGGCGCGCCTTGACGTCCCAGTAGGAGCCGACGCGAAAGCGGCGCCGATCGCGCTCACGATCCACGAGGATCTTCACCGCAGCGGACTGAACTCGCCCCGCCCCGAGGCCATATTTGATCTTCTTGCCGACGAGCAGTGAGAGCGGGTAGCCGACGAGGCGATCGAGGATGCGGCGCGTCTCTTGAGCCTCGACGAGGCTCATGTCGACCTCGCGGGTGTTCTTGAGCGCGTCTTGGATGGCGGACTTGGTGATCTCGTTGAAGACCATCCGGGTGGTGGGCACGCCCGGCTCCAGCAGCTCAGACAGGTGCCAGCTGATGGCCTCACCTTCGCGATCTTCGTCAGTCGCGAGGATGAGGTGATCGACCTGCTTGAGCGCCTTCTTGAGCTCCGCGACTTGCATCTTGGAGCGGCGATCTTTGACGACATAGACGGCGTCAAAGTCAGCCAGCGTGTTGACGCCGAGCTTGGCCCAGGGCTCTTTTTGGAGCGCCTCGGGCAGCTGACCGGCGTTGTCGGGCAGGTCGCGCACGTGGCCCATCGAGGCCAGCACGACGTAGCCGTCCGGGAGGTACTTCTGGATGGTCTTGGCCTTGGCAGGCGACTCGACGATCACCAGTGTCGACATGGTTGCCTTCTTCCCACGGAGATTACCTGAACAGGACGAGGCGCGCCGCGAGACAGGCGCGCGCGAGCGACGCGGAGCGTCGCGCCGATCGTCCAAGCGGCGCGAAGCGCCGCGCCGATCGCCCAATGTCGCGATCGCATGCCCTCGCTTATCAAGGATCAAGGCGCGTTTGTCCAGCGCC
>CAYXWB010000431.1:0-3735 GCA_964468515.1 uncultured Bradymonadales bacterium
CCTCGGTGTTGGTGTCCGAGTCGATCTTAGACATGGTGGCGCTGTTGGTGTTGACCGCCCACACGAAGGAGGGGATCTCGACCTTGCTAGACAGCGAGATGCCGGGCTTGTTCAGCGCGTTGCCTGGCGCATTGGCCGGCTCATTCACCAAGCCGAGGTCTTTCTGGCCTTGGTTGAGGATGTTGGTCGAGGTTGAGGTGGGGCCGCCGCCAATCCCGCTGCCCTCCAGCATGGAGCCTGAGCGGTCCATGAACATCATCACGTTGGGCGCGACGACCCCGTAGCTGTCCTCATCATCGCATTGGCGCTTGACGCCCTCTTGATCCACCACGCTCGTGAACACATACGCGCTGACGGGTGAGACAGCGAGCAGGGCGGTGCCCAGCGCACCAGCGAACAGGAGGCGGCCTTGATTTCGGCGGATGGTCTGCATGATCTTCTGATCCTCTCTTGCTGGCGGCGCCCCCGCGATGTGAGGGCGTCTAAAGACGCGTGCGCGTCGGGGGCCAGGGAGGGACTGCGTAACACCACCTCGTCGCGGTCCCAGCGCGCAGCCAGAGAGGGACCAGGACGAGATCTTGCTAGAGCAGCCCGAGCGCGTGAACTCTCACGCGCTCTGATGAGCGAGCGGGGCGAAGAACGTCACTTTTTTGTGACATCACCCCAACTTATTATTGGACGCTGATCGTGTGGGAGAACGCCTTGTTAAAGTTAGTCAGGTTGTCGATGACCAAGAAATAGTCACCGCTCTGAGGCACGGTCCAGGTGTAGTCGTCACTGTCGATGACCTCAACGCACTCCGGGTTGGTGGGGCAGCCGCGCATGAACAACAAGATGTTGTCATTCTCGTCAGCGTGGCTCCCTGCGTTGACCGTGACGGTCTGCCCCGCGATGAGGCCTGGCATGCTGAAGATCTGCTCGGCGCCGGGCGTGCGCAGCAGCCCCCCCAGATTACAGGAGGCGTGGTCGCGCGCGTCGAAGCGGTTGGTATAAGCCTCAAGCTCGCCGCTGGCGCTGTAAGGGGTGCCCGCGCTCAGCGCGATGGCGCTGTCGCAGGTGTCACCCTGGCACGCGCCCATGCTGCAGCTGGCGCCGCACGCGTACATCACCTCACCCACGTCGGGCTCACACGCGCTGATGCTGTTGCCTGCGCAGGTGCGCGAGCCGATGGGGTCACACGCCGTGGGGGTGAGCGCCACTTGGACCTCAAACGCGCCCCTGGCTAGCCCGCTCTGCCCCTCGACCACCAAGAAGGTCATCTCATCGGCCCCGACCAGCACGTCGGTCAAGATCGCGCCCGTGTCACAGGTGCGCAGCGAGGGCGCGCCGCAGGTGCCGCGCTGCAGCTCCGTCACCAGGTCGATCTCGGCGTCTGTGCTCGCTGTCAGGCTCAGCAGCGCGGGCTGACTTAACCTAAACCCGAACACATACTCCGCGCTCTCCGCGCCGCTAGACGAGCAGCTGGTCTGGATCAGCGAGGTCAGGCCCAAGGTGCTGCCTGTGAGCAGCAGCGTAGGGTTCGCCGCCACATCGATCACGCCCAGATCGCGCACCTGCGCGCACTCGCCAAACTCACGCCATTGGCCAGGGCAGTTGAACCCCTGACACCCCATGTCCTCCTCCATGTCGTCGCTCCCATCCGGGCCGGCGTCATCAAGGGTCATGTCGCCTGGGTTGGCGTCGGGGCTCATGTCGCCTGGGTTCGTCGGCAGCGCGGGTCGGCCGCTGGCGTCATCACAGCTGGAGCATGCCGTGGTCAAGCTCAGCGCGGCGCACAACATCAACAGCGCAGGGGAGACGACAAGGCGCATGGGTGGATCACCTGGTGAGAGCTGGTGCCTGCGGGCGCCTCACCGCGCGTGTTTTGCGTCGAGTGAAGACCTACATCACAGCGTTAAGGTCAGGAAGAAGCCCCGCTTGACGGGCAGGTGAGACAACGCTCGCCACGTCGCGCAGGCTGTATCATCGGTGAAGGTCGGGAAGATTTCCTGCCTTCACTACAGCGCAGATACAACCCTTTGTCAATTTGAGTTGACATCGCGGCAGGTTGTCACGCCCTTGACACATCTGCCTCGCTCGACGCGAAGATCGTCTCAAGCACCAGCGCCTCTAGCTCAGGCAGGGCGCGCAGCGCGGGGCTGAGCGCTGGCGCGGCGAACAGGCGGATCTTCTTGACCACCCCCGCGAAGTCCGCGTGCACCCCTGCCACCACGCTTGACAGCTCATGCAGCGAGGCCTCCCACGGCGATCCTCCGCTGTGGGAGACGATCGCGATCGTCTCCAAGCGATCTTTGTCGCGTGGCGGCGTGTCGAGGATCAGCGAGGCGGCGTCGATGGGCTGCCCCACCCGCTCGCCAAGCGCCTCGCGCAGCCTCGCCATGAGGGCTTGCAGCGCGGGCGCGTCCATCGCGTGCAGCAGCGCATAAGCGCGCCGCGTCTGCGCCGCAGGCGCGGCGCGGCTGAAGGTCAGCACCCGCTTATAGAGCGCGCGCTGGTAGCCCACGAGCCCACCCGTCAACCCCCGCTCAGGCGCTCGGGGGTCTGCCTGCGCGTGGAGCCAGCGCAGCAGCCCGTCATCATCGTGGCTGAGCAGGACCTCCAGCAGCGCCTGCGGCTCAAGCCGCGCGCTGAGGGTGTAGTGCGACAGCGCGGCCTCCACCATCGCGCTCGCCGCGCGCACGGTGTGATGCCAGTACGCCTCGCTAAACATGGTGTAGCGGCTGAAGATGAACATCTCCGCGCTCACCTTGCCCTTGGCCTCCAGCGCGATGCTGTCTTGCGCGCGGTTGAGGGTCAGGCTCGCCAGCAGGCGCTGGCGGTCGTAGTGGCGCCCATAAGGCACCCCCATGTGGTGGCTGTCGCGCTCTAAGTAGTCCATCTTATCGGCGTCGATCGCGCCAGAGATGATCGAGCGCAGCAGCTTGTCGACGTCGCTCGCAGACGCGCCCAGATCACCGGTGCAGAGCGCCACCACGCGGTGAGGGTCGACGCCCCAACCCTCGCGCAAGAGCGCCTCGATCGTGCGCTCACCGCGAAGCGCCTCGATCTCACCGAAGATGATCTGCGCCCCCACCTCCTCATGGCGAGGCGCGTCGCGCCCCTTGAGGTGCAGCGCCTCTAGGCTGTGCGCGAAGGGATAATGGCCCAGATCATGGAGCAGGCCTGCGGCGAGCACGGTGAGCAGGTCGCGCTCGGAGAGGCTGAGGCGCACTGACGCGTGGCGCATCAGGCTGCGGATAAACCACTGCACGCAGCCGAACACCCCTAAGCTGTGCTCAAAGCGCGTGTGCACCGCGCCTGGATAGACCAAGTGGGTGGGGCCAAGCTGGCGCACTTGGCGCAGGCGCTGGAAGGCAGGATGATCGACCAGCGCCTGAAGCTGCGCGGTCATGACGATGTTGCGCAGCTCAGGGATGCGCACCGTGGCCTCGCGCGGGGCCTCAGCATCGAGCAGCGCGCGCCCCAGCGTGGGGCCGCTCCACCAAGGCGGCTCGTGCTCGCTCATGGCCGCTGTCGCTCGCCACGCCACTCACGCAGCGTCACCCCCTCGCCGCGCACGCGCAGCTGGCAGGCCAGGCGCATGCCACCCGCGAGCTCTTTGGCGCTTAGGGTGTAGCGCTCCGTGGGGGAGGGCGCGCTCAGCTGCCCTTCGCCAGCCATCACCCACACCGCGCACGCCATGCAGTGACCATCATGGCAGCCGATCGCCACCGCCCGCGCCTCATGCAGCGCGTC
>CAYXWB010000432.1:0-3692 GCA_964468515.1 uncultured Bradymonadales bacterium
GCTCGCTTTTGGCATGTTTGGGGCACGCACAAAACGCGGACATTGACATGTCAGCGCTTGTCATAAAAAATGTATGCAGCACCATTAAAACGCTCGCACACATTTTTATGACGGAGGTCCGCGATGAAGCGCGGGATAAACCCCATACTTGCGGCTGAGCAGCGTCGCAACGCGATTATTCACGCTGAGAACGAGCTTGTCGGCGCACAGCAGCGTGGCATTTTGCTGCCCCGACGCCGCTTCTTACAGCTCGGCGGCGCGAGCTTCTTGTTGATGTATGCGCCGCTGCTGGCGGGCTCAGCAGGGTGCGATGACCCAGATGAGCTCGCGCAAATCATCTTCCTCATCGCACAGGTCGCGCTCTTAGTAGGCGAGATCATAGAGGGTGATGTGAAGATCACGAGCCCTAACACGGTGTGTAGGACGTATGGCATCGCGATGAGCCTGAACAATGTGATCAACGGCGCGCAGATGGAATCGGAGCAATCCGTGCAGCTCTGTAAGGGCGATAACATGCAGCCGCTCAACCAGTGGGCGCTCACACCCCAACAGCAAGGCCAACATACCATTCAGTCCATGTTTGACGGCCAGATGTTCAGCTCCTCCCCCTTTGTCGTGGGCGCCTCGTGAGCCCGCGCCGCGCGCTGTGGATCGCCCCCCTCTTGCTCTTAGCAGGTTGCCCGGATGAGCCGAATTTTACGCTCGGCGCGCAGCAGCGCGATGACACATGGTGCGCTCAGCCAGGTCAAAAGGTGCAGCCGGGCGGCTACTGCGAATGCGTCGCCATGGATCAGCGCTACGTTGAGGCGAGCGGACTCTGTGAAGCGTGCACACCATCTTGCGCGGGTAAGACGTGCGGCGCTGATGGTTGCGGTGGCTCGTGTGGCGATTGCGAAGCGGGCGCGCGGTGCGGCGCTCAAGGCGCCTGCGTGGCATGCACGCCGTCGTGTGAGGGTAAGACGTGCGGTGACGATGGTTGTGGTGGCTCGTGTGGCGTATGTCCTACGCCCACCGACCCGAACGTCATCACCGACTGCACGTGCATGACGCCGCCGCCTGGGGCTTATCCCGGCGCGACGCGCCAAGCGCCGCAGTGTCGCACAGGCTATGCGCGCTTTGAGCTGTGTGGGTCATCTTGCGGCGGCGGCGGCACGGCGTGGCGCGAGGTCTGCGTGGACGCGTTCACATGCAATCAGCCCGTCGCTCAGTGCAGCTGCTCCCCCATCCCCGGTGAGCACTATGATGATGGCGCTACCGTCTCCGCGAGTATGTGTACCTCACAGTATGCAGTGATACGCATGTGCTGGGGGTTGTGGTGCGGGCCCAACGCGCCCGCTTGGGGGGCAGTATGCGGCTGTTGAGCCGCGACGCCAAGGCGCGCTTAGCCAAAGCTCGCCTTATGAGCGCGCTTCAGCGCGGTGTATTGCGCGTTGGCCTCGGCCTCATCCCACTTCGCCTTGAAGATGCGCGCGGCCTCCGCTTTGACAGGATCTTCGGGTGAGCGTGGCAGCTCGGCGCGGCCGTGCGCGCCGCTCTGGCCCTGCTTCTCAGGCGGGACGGGGCCATCATATTTCTTACCGCCCTGGTGATTGGCGTAGCGACGCGCGCGCGTGAAGCCCATTTGCAGGTACTTGCGCGCCATATCAGCGCCGACGAAGTCGTCAGCGGCCAAGTAATCAAGAAACCGCTGGTAGATCGCCTCGCTGCTCTCACGCGCGAGCTCGGGCGTCGCAAAACGCCAGTGAGGTAACAGCTCTGACTTATAAGGCTGCACCAGCAAGACGCCCTGCTCTCCGAGGCCCACGCGATACAGCTCGGGGTGCGCCCGCAGATCGAGCGTCGCATAGTCCAAGGTATAGTCAAACTTGCGCTTGGCGGCCATGAGGGCTCCTGATGAGGTCACAGCGCATGCCGATGCGTGAGGCGCGCTTTGAGCAGCGCCGCGCAAGGCGCGCGCGGGCAGTCTTGAGGGTCCAGCCTAACTTAAGCCATGCGGCGACGCGTTCAAGCGGCCGGTTTATCTCCCCCACCCGCTCGTGCGGTGCGTCGCTAGGCCTTATGGTAAGCGGGGCTCGCCAGGGCGAGCGAGGGGGTCAGGCTTCGGCTTGCTCGCCGTGCGTAGGGGTGAGCTATCGAGGAAATAGTTTACGAAATAAAAATTATCAGACTAGAAACACCCTCGCACCTCGCTTGAGCGCGCATGCGAGCGCGCGGAGCGCATGGACGATCCCCGCCTGCGATGCTGCGCATCGCGCGCCCGCGCCGGAGGTTGTGCGTGAGCTGTGTGACGAGCGCGGTCGTCAGCTCTGGAGCTGGCGCGCCTTGCGTTGCAAGCGATCGAGCATGGGGTGAACCGGATCGATCAGCTCAATGTGAGAGATCGCGGCGCGCAGCTGCTCCAGCTCGCCGAGCTTGGCGAAGAAGCGCGCGCGCAGCACGAAGATGTCCGGATCACGTGAGTCGAGCGAGGCGGCGCGATCGAGCAAGCCGCGCGTCTCATCGGAGGCGGTGGGCTCGTAGCCCTGCTTCTTGAACAGGACATAGCCTAAGTAAGCGAGCACGATGCCGCGCGTGGCGAGATAGTCCACGGAGCGGCGAAGCAGCGTATAAGCCTCGCCAAGATCGCCCAAGTGGATGTAGGTCAGCGCATCACGAAAATAGATGTCGGCCATCGCGGCCTTGTCCTCATCCAGCACAAACAAGCGCACATCGTGCGAGCTGGACGATTGATCGCGCGAGGCTTGGTGGCCTTGGAGGCGGCGCACTTGATCCATCGCGCGTCCGAGCGACTTGCGTATCTCAAGCGCCTTGCGGGTCAGGTCGATATCACCCAAGCGCTGAAAGTTCTCCGCGCGATAGAAGCGCTCATACCGATCATAGCGAGACTCAACGACGTCGAGCAGTTCTTGCTCAGGGACGTTGAGGATCTGAAACGGTGAGGTCGCTTGCGCGATGCGGGTGTAATCGTCCAGGACGATCTCGCGCACGCGCTCTAGGCGCACCGTCTTATCATCGTCGGTTTGTGGGGCCATAGAGCGGCGAACTCTTGAGGGGGTAGCGTGCGTGGGACAGGATCAAGGTTCTAGTCTAGCGCATAAACAAGTGACAGCAAGTCTTCTGCACGCTGTGCGCGGCCCAACGCACATTCTGCGTGAGGGTGACACGCGCGTCGGCACAGCAGATCACGTAGCGCCGCTCACAAGGCTTTGAAGAAGAAGAAGAACAGCAGCGCGCAGAAGCAGAGGACGATGACGAGGGCGGCGCCGACCATGAGGTTGCGCTGGCTTGCGCCGGGGGCATCCTCAGCGCTCAGCGGCGCGCCGATGACGGTGTGTGCGCCGCTGGCAGGCGCGCCGCGCCTGTGTCCCGCGCCCGCCAGCGTCACGCCGGGGGCCGCGCGCACAACGGGCGGCGCGCCAGGCTCCTCAAGCCCCTCCTCGCCCTGCTCTGCGGCCACACGCGTGGCGAGTGATTGGGGCACGCGCAGCGCCTCGGAGGTGCGCGCGCGCAGGTGGCGCGAGGCGCTCTGCAGTGGCAGCGAGGAGGCCTCAAGCGCCTCATCAAACGCCACCAGCGCGGCGCGCGCCGTGGGGTAGCGCTGCGCGGGTGACTTGGCAAGACAGGTCATCACGAAGCCTTCCAGCGGCGCGGCGACCTCAAGGCCTGGCTTGGGGGCGAGGGCGGGCACGGGC
>CAYXWB010000433.1:0-3691 GCA_964468515.1 uncultured Bradymonadales bacterium
ACGGCGCGTCGATCTGGCTCAAGCTGGAGCAGCTCAACCCCTCGGGCTCGATCCGCGATCGCTACATCGCCGAGATCCTGCACCGCGCGCTTGAGGCGGGCCAGATGGTGCCAGGCGATCAGGTCGCGATCGCGGGCCTTGATGACTCGGCCGTGAGCGTGGCGCTGTTGGGCGGCCAGCTCGGCGTGAAGGTGCGCGTGTTCGCGCCGCGCGGCGCAAGCCGCCGCCTGCTCCTGCTCATCCAGCGCTTCGGCGCCACCGTCCAGTGGACGGACCCCGACGCGGGCATCCGCGGCGCGGTCAAGGAGGCCGCCGCTTGGGCGCGCGCTGAGGCCGACCGCTTCTATATTGAGGGCTTTCGCCGCCAAGCCGTGCGCGACGCCTACGCCGCCGTCTCCATTGAGATCTTGCAGGCGCTGGCTGGCCAGCCGCTCGGCGCGTTCATCTCCTCAGTGAGCACCGGCGGCACATTTCGCGAGGTCTCCAAGCACCTGCGCGAGACGCACCCTACGCTCACCGTCGCGGGCGCCGTGCTGCTTGATGTCGACCTCGCCACCTTAGGCGCCCAGCCCGGTGACATCCTGCGCCGCATCTCCATGGATGAGGCTTGGGCCATGCGCGATCAGCTCGCCCGCAGTGAGGGCCTCATCTTAAGCCCCAAGGGCGCAGCCTGCGTGCTCTTGGCGCTGGAGCTGCAAGCCAAGCTCGGCCCTGAGCAGCACATCGTCGCCATCAACCCCGACGCCGGGCAGCGCTACCTCGGCTGGGAGGGCCGCGAGGTCTTCTCCACCCAAAACCCCGCACACCTCGACGTCGCCTCCTCGCGCTGAAGCCTCGCATGGGCGCGTCACCTTGCCTCACTCAATCATCGCTCACGGCGCGTTTGTCGCGCGCCGTCAAGCCTGGAGCCTACGCCATGACCATCGCCGTCCGCATCCCCACCCCCCTGCGCAAGTTCACCGCAAACCAAGAGATCGTCCAGGTCGAGGGCGCCACCGTCGCGCAAGCCCTGCAACATTTGAGCGAGGCGCACCCCGAGCTGCGCGAGCGCCTGTTCAGCGAGGACGGCAAGGTGCGCCGCTTCGTCAACATCTTCGCCAATGAGGAGGACATCCGCTTCCTCGATCAGCTCGACACGCAGCTCGCCGATGGCGACGAGCTGGCCATCGTGCCCGCCATCGCTGGAGGTGCGGCGTGACGCCTCACTCCCCATGGACGCGGCGTAACAGCAAGGTGCACCCCCCGCTGTTGCGCCAGAGCGCGCTGGACCTCATCGGTAACACCCCGCTTGTGCGCCTCACGCGCGTCTGCCAGGACCTGTCGCCCGATGTCGAGGTCTGGGTTAAGCTTGAGTTCATGAACCCCGGCGGCTCCATCAAGGACCGCCCCGCGCGACAGATCATCCTCGACGCCATCGCCACCGGCAAGCTCGCCCACGGCAAGACCCTCATCGACGCTACCAGCGGCAACACAGGCATCGCCTACGCCATGATCGGCGCCGCCATGGGCATCCCCGTCAAGCTCGTCATGCCGGGCAACGTCTCCGAGCAGCGCAAGCACATCGTGCAGACCTTTGGCGCTCAGATCCTGCACTCCGACCCGATGGACGGCAGCGACGGCGCCATTCGGCTGGTGCGCGAGGTCATCGCCGCTGATCAGTCCGGCGAGTACTTCTACGCGGATCAGTACGGCAACCCGTCGAACCCGATGGCCCACACGCTCACCACCGCGCGCGAGATCTGGTACCAGACGCAGAGCCGCGTCACACACTTCGTCGCCTGCACTGGCACCTCCGGCACCATCATGGGCACCGGGCGCGGCCTCAAGCAGCTCAACCCGCAGGTCCAGATCATCGGCTGTCAGCCCTCCGATGCCTTCCACGGCTTAGAGGGCCTCAAGTACATGCCCGCCAGCATCGTGCCGCCCATCTATCAAGAACAAGAGCTTGATCAGCTCAAGTTCATCGAGACGGAGGCGGGCTGGGACATGGCCGAGCGCTTGGCCCGCGAGGAGGGCATCGCCGCTGGCAACAGCGCGGGCGCCAACGTGTTCGCCGCGTTGCAGGTCGCCCGCGAGCTGGAGCGTGGCGTCGTCGTCACCATCATCTGCGACCACGCTGACCGTTACATGGGAGATTGAACCTCCATGACCTCGCTCGATCTCACCCCCTTTAGCGACTCAAACCTCGCTGACCTCATCGCCTGGGTCGAGGCCGCCTATCCCGTCGAGGGCTGCGGCCTCATCCTCCAAAAGCCCGATGGCAGCTTTGAGGTCCTACGCTGCGACAACCTCGCCGACAAATACCACGCCATCGATCCTGAGACCTACCCGCGCACCGCCCGCACCTTCTACATGATCAACCCCATGGAGTTCGTGCGCGCCGAGCGCAGGGGCGACCGCGTCGCGGTCGTCTTCCACAGCCACGCCGACGTCGGCGCCTACTTCAGCGCCGAAGACGTCGCGGGCGCGCTCATGCCGCGCGATAACCCCGACGACCCCATCGAGCCCGCTCACCCTGGCGTCGACTACCTGGTGGTGTCCGTGCGCGAGGGTGGCGCCGATGGCGCCATCCTCTATCGCTTTGATCCCGACGCGCGCGGCTTCATCGCCGCGCTTGAGATCGGCGTGGAGGGCGGCGCTTACTCTCTCAGCTCACGCTAATCACACCGCCATCGCGGTGGTGAGGCGACCGCACGAAGCTAAAGTTTGGCTTTAGTTTTGTGCGCTAGCTTTGTGTTGGGATTGTTATGTTTATCTTTGATGATAAATAAATCATACCAAGGCAGACGCGGCCCGTATTATTTATCTTTAAAGATAAATAATACGGGCCGCGTCTGATCCGCTCAGCGCTGGCGCGCCGCCGCCAGCGCGTCGGCTGCGCGTGCCTGACGGTATCACCCTCCACGACGCTGACGTGGCAGCTCAAGAGCGCGTGTGGGTTGGGTCAGTGATCGTGACCTCACCACGCCGCACGCTCAATGACTGCGCGCGCGCGCGATGGATTGTCGCCTGAGCTGCTGCGCCAAGCAGCGCAACAAGCGCTCCAGCGACGTCTTGTGACCCAAGCAGAGCTTGGGCCTGTGATCGAGGCGCTCTATCCTTTTGGAGGGATCTTCCCATGACCACAAAGCGCTATGCCAAATCACAAGCAAGCGCTGGAGCAGAGCGGCTTTGTGGGCGAGTTGAAGCCACGCCAGTGGGTCTATGGCGACCTCTTGAGCCAACCTGATCCGATCAAACCCTCAGGGGTTAATCAACGCGACCGCTCAAGCACAACCTCCCGCGCGGTGCGTCGATGAGGCTGATGCCAAGCGGGGATCGTCCAAGCGAGACTTCCTGTCGCAGCAAAGGCGCGAGGTCAGGTGCTCATGCATGGCTGATAGGTTGTGGCGATCGGGTCAGGTGGTGGAGGGAGAGCGTTGCGCCGCCGTGATGGCGTCGTTCAGCGCTTGTTTGAACGCGTTAAAGCTGGGCATATCAATGCGCTTGGGATCGATCCTGCCCTCCTCAATCAGACCGTTGAGCGTCTGGGTGTTGACGGGCGTTGGCGCGAGGATGGTCTCTAGCTCGGCTTTGAGCGAGTTTGGGCTCGCGTCATTGCCTGAGCGCTCCTCCAGCGGCGCGCACGCTTGATATGGCTGCGGCTTGAGCGCGCAGATGAGCCATGCTTCGGATTTGGGGCGAGGGAGCA
>CAYXWB010000434.1:0-3682 GCA_964468515.1 uncultured Bradymonadales bacterium
TCAGGGATGCCGTCCTCATCGGAGTCGGGCAGCAGCGGGTTTAAGCCAGCCATCAGCTCATCGGCGTCGTTGACGCCATCACCATCGGTGTCGGGCTGGCGAGCGGACGTCTCACCTGGGCTGAAGCGACAGTCGCCATTGGCGTCTTCTTGCCCATCGGTGAGGCCATCGTCATCGGTGTCAGGGTTATAAGGATCTGTGCCGAGCAGACACTCACACTCATTGGTGAGGCCATCACCATCGGAGTCCAGCTCACCCGAGCACGCCTCGCCAGGGGGCCGCATGTCAGGCTGATCGGTGGGCTGATCCACGGGCGGTTGATCAGGGCGCATGTCAGGCTGATCAGCGGGCTGATCAACCGGCGCCGGTGTGTCGGGCAGATCTGCGGGCTGATCGGTCATGCCGCCGCTGCACTGGCCCGTGATGGGGTTGCGCGTCTGGCCAGCGGGGCAGCTGAGCCCAGGGGTGGTATCCCCAGCAGGGGAGTCATCATCAGCGCAGGCGCTCAGCGTGAAGCACAGGGTCAGCAGGCACAGCGCGCGCAGCGCGCGCGCAGACAGGGGGTGTGTCATGAGGGCATCTTCTCACTTGTCGCGTCGCAACAGTCGGATTACACGAGAGCCCATCCTAGCTGGGGAGCGCGCCTAAAGACAAGCCCGCATGGGCGCATCCCGTTGCGAACACGAGGAGATCATGGACACCCCACCGACGCCAGCGGTGAGCGCGCGCTTCCCGCACGCGCCAACCTTCAGCTTGGCAGGCCACACGCTCGACGCCGCGCAGCTCATCACGCTGCTGACACCGTACATCTCGCAGACGCGCCGCGCGCGCATTGATGAGGTCGTGGCCGCGCGCACCTGCGAGGTGGTGACCGTGTGCGACAGCCTCTATGATGAGGGCAACATCGCAGCCGTGATGCGCAGCGCGGAGTCGATGGGGTTTCAGCTGATGCACCTGATCCGCACCTTTGATGAGACGAAGCTCTCCAAGCGCGTGACCGCGGGCAGCGACAAGTGGCTGGACACCACGACGTGGGATCACCCCGTGCGCTGCTTGAGCCACCTCAAGGCGCAGGGCTATCAGATCATCGCGACCCACCTCGACGCGAGCGCCAAGCCGCTCAGCGCGTTTGACTTCACACGCCCGACGGCGCTGGTGTTGGGCAACGAGCGCGACGGCGTCAGTCCACAAGTGCTCGCGATGTGCGACGCGCGGGCGATCATCCCGATGGACGGGTTTACGCAGAGCTTCAACATCTCGGTGGCGGCCGCGCTGTCGCTCTACCACATCCGCCACGATCGGCTCACGCGTCGCGGCTATCACGGCGATCTGAGCGCGCGGGAACAAGAAATCCTGCGGGCGAGCTTCTATGTGCGCGGGCTCAAGGAGCCTGAGCGGCTGGTGCGCGGGCTGCTGGGCTCGCCATGACACGCGCGGAGAGGATGCGCTAAAAACCAAGCGCCTAGCCTTGACGATTTAAGCGCGCGCCTGTACTTTGCGCTGCCTCCCGATGAGGGCGCCATATCGGCCCCCTCACCTCGACGAAGACGATGACTCATCCTCAGGTGGTGTGCGACACAAGCGTCGCCCCCTGTCGATGCTGTCCGAAGCAGTGAGAGACTCATGCACGCAGTGATTAAGACTGGCGGTAAGCAGTACCGCGTGAAGGCTGGCGACGAGCTGAAGATCGAGAAGCTCGACCTTGAGGAGGGCAGCCAGGTCATCTTCGACCAGGTCTTGGCCATGGGCCAAGGCGACAGCATCACGCTCGGCCTGCCGCTCGTGTCGGGCGCCACGGTGACCGCTGAGGTCGTGGAGCAGGCGCGTGACCGCAAGATCATCATCTTCAAGAAGAACCGTCGCCAGGGCTACCAGGTCAAGCGCGGCCACAGGCAGCACTTCACGCGCGTGAAGATCACCGAGATCAAGGGCTGAGTCATAGGCCCCTCACCGGGCCGACATCAGACCCCATCACACCTGGGAGAGAAGACACCATGGCAAGTAAAAAAGGTCAGGGCAGCACACGCAACGGCCGCGACTCCAACCCGCAGTACCGCGGCGTGAAGAAGTTCGGCGGCGAGCAAGTGCTCGCAGGCAACATCCTGGTCCGCCAGGTCGGCACGAAGTTCCATCCGGGGCAGAACGTCGGCTTGGGTCGCGACTACACCCTGTTCGCGCTGGTCGATGGCGTCGTGGCGTTTGGCCGCACCGCCAACAACCGCCGCCACGTCTCGGTCATCCCGCACGAGACAGCCGCCGCGGCGGAGTGAGCCAGACGTCTGCGGCGCGCTGGTCGCGCCGCAGACATGCTCGATGAAGACGCCCCGAGCACCTCGCTTCACAACAGCGGTGCTCGGGGCGTCTGTCCTTTCAAGTGGCGTTTGTCGCCCGTGGCCCCTGGCCGCTGGCGCGGAGGTGAGCTGATGTTCGTCGATGAAGTGACCGTCCATGTCCGCGCGGGGCGCGGCGGTGACGGGATGGTGGCGTTTCGCCGCGAGAAGTATGTGCCACGCGGTGGCCCCTCAGGCGGCGATGGCGGGCGCGGCGGTGATGTCATCTTCGTCGCCACGCGCGAGATCAACACCTTGGTCAACTTTCGCCACCGCCGCCACGTCCACGCGGAGGATGGCAAGAAAGGTGGCATCAAGAATATGACCGGGCGCGCTGGCGCCACCGTCGTCGTGCACGTCCCCATCGGCACCCTCATCTTCGATCAGCACAGCGGCAGGCTGCTGATGGATCTGACCGAGGAGGGCGAGCGCTTTGTGGCGGCGCGCGGCGGCGATGGGGGCATGGGCAACCAGCACTTCGCCTCCTCACGCAACCGCGCCCCGCGCCACGCCACCAGCGGCCATGAGGGCCAAGAGGGGCGTCTGCGCTTGGAGCTGAAGCTCTTGGCGGATGTCGGCCTCGTGGGCTTCCCCTCCGTGGGCAAGTCGACGCTCATCTCGGTCATCTCCAACGCGCGCCCGAAGATCGCGGACTATCCGTTCACCACGCTGGTGCCCAACCTGGGCGTCGTCAGCTGGCACAACTACCAAGAGTTCGTCATCGCTGACATCCCTGGCCTCATCGAGGGCGCACACCAGGGCCACGGCCTGGGCGTGCAGTTCCTCAAGCATGTGGAGCGATGCAACCTGCTGGTTCACCTGCTGGAGATCACCCCGCAGCTTGAGGATCAGCCTGATGGGCGCGAGCCGATCCACGACTATGAGGTGCTGTGCGAGGAGCTGCGCCAGTTCAACCCTGAGCTCTTGGAGCGCCCGCAGCTGGTGGTGTTGAACAAGCTCGATCAGCCCCAGGCGCAGGAGCAGCAAGAGGCGCTGCGCGCGCACTTCGAGGATGAGCTGGGCATCGGCTTCATCGCCATCTCGGCCATCGCGCGCGAGAACCTCGACGAGCTGGTCGATCGGCTCGGCCGGATCGTGACCTCACAGCGGCGCGATCGCAAGCTGCGCGACGCGAAGATGCGCACGGCGCCCGGCAGCCAGGCCGAGTGGTGGGAGAAGGAGAGCGGCGACGACGTCGAGGTCGTCTACGTCGGCGGCGGCCCTGAGGAGGAGTGATCCTCGCCAGCGGGATGCGGATGCGTCTCAGCGCGACGCGCCCCGGCGGCGGCCCCGGCGCCGCCCCCGCCGGGCCGGGGCGCCAGCCCCGGAATGGGGGGGGCGCGGCCCCCCCC
>CAYXWB010000435.1:0-3655 GCA_964468515.1 uncultured Bradymonadales bacterium
GGTGAGCGCGCAGCTGATGCGTCTGGAGGAGCAGCTGGGGCAGCGGCTGTTTGACCGCACGCCGCGCGGTTTGGCGTTGACGCAGGCTGGGGAGCTCTTTCGCCAGCACGCCGAGGCGGCGCTGCGCGCGCTGGAGAGCGGCAAGCGCGCGCTGGATGAGCTGGCGGGGCTGCACCGAGGCGCGCTCGCCATCGGCGGCGGCGCCACCGCCACCACTTACCTGTTGCCCACAGCGCTTGGCCAGTTCCACGCCCAGCACCCCGACATTCAGATCTACGTGCGCGAGCAGGGCTCGCAGAGCGTGGTGGACGCGGTGCTGGCGGGGGAGCTGGAGCTGGGGGTGGTGACCTTGCCTGTGCAGCAGCCCGCCCACGCCGCCCGGCTGCACGTTGAGCCTTGGATCCAGGATGAGCTGCGCCTGATCGTGCCGCATCATCACCCGATGTCCGAGGCCGAGAGCTTCGCGTGGCATGAGCTTGATGACGTGCCGCTGGTGCTGTTTGAGGCTGGCAGCGCCGTGCGCGCGATCCTCGATCAGCGCTTGGCCAGCGCCAAGATCCAGACGCGCATCGTCATGGAGCTGCGCTCGATCGAGTCCATCAAGCAGATGGTCGCGCAGGGCATCGGCGCGGCGTTCGTGAGCCGCTTCGCGCTGTCTGCGCCGCTGCGCGGCATCCCGTGTCGCGAGGACGGCGTGCTGCGCGAGCTCGCGCTGATCTGGCGCCAAGAACACACCCTCAGCGCGGCCGCCAGCACCTTCTTAGCCACGCTCCGACGCGCCGGCGAGCAGCTGTGAGCTCGTGCGTCGCGCGTGGAATTTTTTTAAAGCCTCGATCAGTGGCATCCTATGCGGGTCTCTGACAGTGAGAGGGGGACGCGCTGTCTCACCCAACGGTGCCACTGCCTTGACTGTGCTTGGCGCGATCCCAGGTTCGTAAGTGTCAGGGACGACGCGGTGTGGGCGCCGCGTCCCGGTTCGAATGATTGAATGGATGGATGGCAGCTGGATTTAACTGACGCGCTTTTCTCCTGACGCGCGGCTCTCTCTTAATGAGGTGTGTGATGTTTCTCAAATGGACGCTCGTGTTCCTTGTCTTCGCTCTGATCGCCGCCGTCCTTGGCTTCGGTGGCATCGCAGGCAGCTTCGCTACTATCGCACAGGTCTTGTTCTGGATCTTCTTGGCGATGCTGGTCATCTCCGTCGTCTCGAGCCTGATCCGCAAGGCATAATCTATCGCGACAGCGCGAGCATGCGAGAGGGCGCGGCCTGACAGGCTGCGCCCTCTCGCGTTCTTGTCTCCGCGCCGCGCGGTTAGGCTCGCCCATGACTCCTGGCACGCCAGACAAGCCCGAGCTGCAGCTTGACACGTTGGGATCACAGCTCGGCTCGGGCAAGCAGACCTTGCGAACTTGGCCAGCGCCTTGAGCTAGTATGCAGCGCAACAGCTCAACCTTGAGCCCCTCCACGAGGGGCGGCGTGTAGGACACAGACGCGCTGTCGTCATCTTGTCAGCGCGACGCCCACCTCACGCCGGTGCTCATTCGGCGCCGATGCACTTATCCAGCCTTATTTGGCGGCTCGCGCGATGCCCCTGGAATATCCTATGTAACTTGTAGGATATTGAGCATGGCGCCACATCACAGCGCGCCCAGCAGACAGCGCGCACACCAAGCGCGAGAGGAGACAGGCGATGTTAGAGGAGATCGGATGGGCGCTGGCAGGCGGCGCGCTCATCGGCCTAGCGAGCGGCGCGCTGCTCGTCTTCAATGGCCGAATCGCGGGGATCAGCGGGATCGTGGGCGGGCTGCTGGCGCCGCGAGGCGACGCGCTGTGGCGCGCGGCGTTTATCGCGGGCCTGCTGGGCGCGGGTCTCGCCCTGGGCCTGCTCATGCCCCAAGCGTTCCCCACGCAGCTCACGGCCTCCTCGCCGCTGCTGATCGTGGCGGGCCTGCTGGTCGGCGTGGGGACGCGCCTTGGCAGCGGCTGCACCAGCGGGCACGGGGTGTGCGGCATCAGCAGGCTGTCGGCGCGCTCCATCGTGGCGACGCTCATCTTTATGGGGTTCGGGATGATCACGGTCGCGCTGATGCGCCACGCCTTGGGGATGCTCTCATGACAGCGCTTCACACCAAGCAGGCGGCTGGCCTGCTCATCGCCGCGCTGAGCGGCGCCGTGTTCGCGCTGGGGCTGGCGATCTCGGGGATGACGCAGCCCGCCAAGGTGCAGGGCTTCCTCGACATCACCGGGCAGTGGCAGCCCGCGCTCGCTTTCGTGATGGGCGGCGCGCTGGGGGTGTACGCGCTCATCTACTGGGCGGTGGTGCGCCGCATGCGCTCGCCAGCGCTCGCAGCGCGCTTCGAGCTGCCCACGCGCACGCGCCTTGATCGCAAGCTCTTATTGGGGGCCTCGCTGTTTGGCGCGGGCTGGGGCTTGAGCGGTTTTTGTCCGGGCCCCGCGCTGGTCAGCGCGCCCCGCGCGCTGCTGAGCGGCCCCAGCGGGGTGATGGTGTTCGTGGTGGCGATGCTCGCGGGGATGGGCCTGTTCGAGCTTATGGCGCGCGCCTCACGTCGCGACAGCTGACGTGAGCGCAGGTTTCGATTATGATCCAAGCGGTCACGAGATCGAGCCCAGGAGCGAGACCCAGATGATGCCGCCTCAAGAACCCAACCGCCGCTGGATCATCACCGCGCTGATCATCACCGCGCTCTGCGCGCTGGCCTGCGCGCCTCGCTCACGGCGCGACGCGCCGCCCGCTGATGCCTCGGCCGCAGCCCCTGATCCCAACGATCAAGCGCTCCCCGAAGCGGGCGAGGCGCCTCCGGAGGCGCTGGGCGCGCCGCTGGCAGCGCGCCCAGGCGACGTGTGTGGTGTCTCGCGTCAAGCCTGGGATGGCTTCACCAGCGCCACGCGCGACGCGCTGTCGGAGGTGTGCTACTTACAAGAAGGGCAGTGCGAGCAGCTGCGCGATCCGGCCTGCGTGCTCAGCCGCGCCTACAGCACCCAGCACATCGCGCTGCTCAACTGGGAGCGCGACCACGCGCAAGCCACGCCGCTGAGCCGCATGGACGCTTACCTGCGACTGTTCCTCAAGCCCACCCTGCGCCAGCATGAGCTGCTGCGTCGTCAAGACACAGGGCGCTCCTCGTACAACACCGCCCCTGAGCTGTCCTTCACCCAGGTGATGGCGATCATGGGCGATGAGGCGCGCGATCCTACTGAGGCTTACCTGGCGCGGCTGCGTGAGGTCATCCGTCAGGTCCGCTCCGATGGCGAGCGCAAGGTCTTGATTGAGGCGTACACCATCGTGCGCGCGCTCAACTCACGCGCGTTTGAGCCGCAGGGGTTTCAGACGCACAGCCGCGATGACATCGCCCAGAAGCTCGACGCTTACGAGGCGCTGCGCGTGCGGCTAGAGTTCCCAGACGAGCTCGCCTCACCACCGCAGAGCGGCGCCCCCGCGCCCGCGCGACCTGAGGTGACGCCCTCCGCCCCTGTGACGAACCCCACACCTGATCCCAACGCGCCCACCCTCCAGATGTGATCGCGGCGCGTCAAGTCAGACGCACAAAAGCGAGCGGGGGGGGGGGGGGTGAAACCCCCGCCCCCGCCCGCGGTTGTTTAACCCCAACCCGCGCCAGCGCCCGGGGGGGGGGC
>CAYXWB010000436.1:0-3629 GCA_964468515.1 uncultured Bradymonadales bacterium
ACCTCGGGCGTGGTGGCCAGATCGTAGCTGATGACGGCGGGCAGCGCGTCGATGTCGAGGCCACGCGCGGCCACGTCGGTGGCCACAAGCCAGCGCAAGCTGCCCTGTGACAGCCGCAGCAAGGTGAGGTCGCGATCGCGCTGCTCCATGCCACCATGCAGTGAGAGCGCGACATAGCCCGCCTGCGCGAGCGCGTCGACCACGGCGTCACAGGTGACGCGCTGATTGCAGAAGATCACCGCCGAGGCGGGCTGATGATGGGCGAGCACGCGGATCAGCGCCTCCTCGCGCGCCAGCGCGCCGATGGCGTAGAGGCGCTGCGTGATCGCCTCCACGGTAGCCGCAGGGGGCTCGACCACCACCAGCTCAGGGTCGCGCAGCAAGCGCGCGCTCATGGCGTGGACGTCATCGGACATTGTGGCCGAGAACAGCGAGGTCTGGCGATGGGTCGGGGCGAGGTTGGCGATGGCCTCTACCTCATCGACGAAGCCCATGTCGAGCATCCGATCGGCCTCATCAAGCACGAGCGAGTGGAGCTGAGACAGGTCCAAGGTGCCACGCGAGAGGTGATCTTGGACGCGTCCGGGGGTGCCGACGATCACATCGGCGCCTCTGGCGAGGGTGTCACGCTGATGAGCGAAGATGGCGCCACCGCACAGGGTGACCACGCGCATGTTGGCGAGCGGGCGGGCCAAGCGGCGCAGCTCTTCGGCGACCTGGGCTGCCAGCTCGCGGGTGGGACACAAGACGAGGGCGCCGGGCAGCGCGCTGCCCGGCGTCTGACGCGACAGCAGGGCTAAGCCAAAGGCGGCGGTCTTGCCAGTGCCTGTGGCGGCTTGACCGATCACATCGCGCCCGTTGAGCAGCAGCGGGAGCGCTTGCGCTTGGATGGGGGTCATCTGGAGGAAGCCGAGGGTGGCGAGGTGTTCGCGCAGCGGCTGAGGCAAGGGGAGCAAGTCAAAGGAGGACAAGGGGGACGCTCACATCGTTTATGGCAGACAAGAAGAGGCAGACCCCAGGCGCGAGGTCGTGCACCTGGGTGTGCGCGCGACCTCGCGCCTGGGGTGAGCGCGCATGAGCGCGCAAACGCGCACAAGAAGCGACGCGGCCCACGACAAGTCGTGGGCCGCGTCGTGCTGGGGGAGCTGACCTCACGAGGAGGTCAACAGATCACCAGCGGTTGTTGTCGCGACGGCCACCGCCGCCGCCACCACCGCCGCCACGACGATCGCCACCGCCGCCGCCGCCGCCGGCGTTACGGTCCTGAGCGAGGTCGACGCGAAGGGTGCGACCGTCAAGGTCAGCGCCGTTCATCGCCTGGACGGCGCTCTGAGCGTCGTTGCTGTTGGTATAGGTCACGAAACCGAAGCCACGGCTGCGGCCCGTCTCACGATCGGTGATGACCTTGGCATCGGTCACTTGACCGAACTCAGCGAACGCCTCTTGAAGGCTCGCGTCATCCGTGTTCCAGCTGAGACCACCGACGAAAAGTTTGTTAGACATAGGAGAGTTCCTTTGACGCTTGAAAGCGACAGTGAGTGCTCTGAGCGTCAACCGGATGGGAATTCATGCGGAGCAACCCCAGGGCGAAGAGCCGCTGCATCGGATGATGCACACCTGCTCTGATTGAGCCCTCACAATAGACACCCCTCACCCGTCTGGCAAGGCCCACGCACACCGATCACGAAAATAAACAACCCCGCACCACGCTGCGCTCAAGGCGCCTCATCAGCGCGCGCGCGCGCCAGCTCCTCGGCGCCCCCCTCACGCGGATGAGCGCGCGGCGCGGCCGTGGCCGCAGCGGGGGCATTGGCGCCCCCGCCAGGCGTGGCCTCATCCGCCTCATCACCCCAAGGCGCCCCCGTCAGGCGCGGCCACAGCGCGCTCAAGCCCAGCAAGGTCACGCCGAACAGCATGAACAGCCCCACGCGCCAGATCGCCGCGACCTGCTCCAGATCAAAGACCAGCAGCTTGAGCCCTGTCCCTACGATGATCACCAGCCCCATCACCTGCGACACCTGCGAGCCAAGCCGCAGCCCCACCACGATCGCGCTCATCGCCACCGCGCCCCACACGCAGGTCGTCAGCAGCGCGCCATAAGAGAGCGCTTGGAGCTGATGCGCGAGCACCGCCAGCAGGGCCAGCAGCGCGCCCCACAGGTGCACGCGCTGTGCGCCACGCGCTTCAAAGGTCAGCCCCATCAGCCCCACGCTCGCCACCGCCAGCAGCAGCTGGAAGCCCGCAGGGTTGAGCAGCGCGAGCCCGTCCACCGGCAGGGCCAGCATGTAGCAGCCCCAAGCCAGCAGCCCCAGCGTGCTCATGTAGCCGCCCACGCGCAGCGTGGGCGACACATGACGCCCTAACCCATGGGAGCACAGCCCTATCACGAGCAGCGCCTGCGCCCCCTGGTTCAAGCCCATCCCCAGCCCCATGGCGAGGCCTAGCGCCGCGGCGCTGGCCGCGCCCAACGCCCAAGCGCTCGTGGGCTGGGCGCGCCTGGCGAGCGCCGCGGCCAGCGCCGCGGCCCCGCCCAGCGCCATGAGCGCGGCCACGCTCAGCATCGGACGCGCTGCCCACGCCCACGACAGCCACCCGTACAACACGGACACCACCGCCAGCCCGTGCCAAGCCTCCAGCGCGCCCAAGCGCGCTGCCCTCATGACGCGCGCCGCGAGCGCGGGCGTGAGCAGCTGGATCAGGGCGATCGTCAGCGCGATCGCCGTCACCGCAGGCTTGTGCACCGCCTCAAGCGGCTCATCCATCATCAGCCCCTGCGCGGCCATCAGCGCCACGCTCGCCCCGAACGAGGTCGTCAGCAGCAAGCTTGGCCAGCCGCGCCGCGCATACACCACGCTGAAGCCCATGACCGCCATGGCCGCATAACCCGCGAGCACCAGCGGCGTGGTGGCCTCCCCCATCAGGGCGAATGGCGTCACGAACGCGCCGATCGCCGCCAAGCTCGCGAGCACAGACTGGCCCTGCATCAGCGCCAGCGCGCTGCCCCCAACCGTGAGCGCGATCAGCGCACCAAAGGCGCCCACCAGCGGCAGCAGCCCATAGGCCGCGTGCGCGGCCACCACCACCCCATAGCTCACCGCGAGGCCGCCGCCCATCAGCACCGCCGCCAAGTGGCGGCGCGCGTGACGCTGCACGATCCCGATAAGAAGCAGCGTCAGGCCGATGCTAAGCGCCATCAGCAGGCGCCCTCGCTCGCCAACCCAGCCCTGGTCATGCGTGTATTTGAGCAAGAACAGCACGCCCACCAGCAGCAACCCGATGCCCACCTTGTCAAGCCAATCCCTGAGCCCCAGCGGCGCCCGCTGCGCCGCGCTCAGCTCAGGCGGCGCGGGCGCAGGCGCCGGGCGCGCAGCGCGTGGCAGCGGGTGCTCAAGGCGCGCCGCCCCTGGCGCTGGCGAGGTGGCGGCCAGCTGCGCGCTCAGGCGCGCGACCTCGGCCTCTAGGCGCGCGACGCGCGCCTCTAACGTAGGCTCTTCCATACGCTCACGCTCCTGGCTCAGGTCGCGCGCTGATGCCTCAAGAATCAACAGGACGCTCAGCCCACCCTAGCATGTCGCGTGGTGCATAGAGAGCCCGACGCGCGAGGCCGCCTCCCATGGGTGGGAGGCGGC
>CAYXWB010000437.1:0-3606 GCA_964468515.1 uncultured Bradymonadales bacterium
ACGCAGAAGTTCATCACGGGCTTGTGCGGGCTATAAGGCGCCTGCAAGCGCTGGCGCGCGGTCGCGACCGCGCGCTTGAACGCCTCGCGCAGCGACGCCACCTCGGAGAAGCGCTCGCGCGGGTCGGGGCGCGTGGCGCGCGCGATGACGCCGTGCAGGCCCACAGGGAAGTCCGGCCTGAAGTTGCGAGCGGGCAGCGCGGGGGTGTGGCGAGTGTAGATCGAGGTCGGCGGCACATCACCGCAGACCAAGAAATAGAGCACCATGCCGAGCGAGAACACATCACAAGCGGGCCCGATCTCAGCGCGCGCGCGCCCGAACATCTCCGGCGCGGAGAAGCTCATCACCACCGGCACCTCGCGCAGCTCCTCACCGATGCGATACAGCCCAAAGCTGCCATCACACTTGGCGCGCAGCGGGCGCGACGCGGGCTCAGCGACCGGCGCGTCGGCCTCCTCAGGAGCGGTGTCAGGGCTGAGGCCACTGCCGATGCCCCCTGGCAAGGTCTGATGCTCGGCGCGACCGCGCTCCACCTCGGCGCCCGCGCGCGCCATGGAGGCGGCCACCGCGTCATCATCAACGCCGACCCCTGACAGGGTGTGCTCCGCCCCCAAGCCCTCCTCAGCGCTGGCCGCTGCCTCGGCTTGCGCCTGCTTTGAGCGCGCGCCCTCCACCACCGTGACCTCAGCGGCGAGGCCATCGGGCAGCGCGCCGCCCTCCTCGACGGGCTCAAGCGCGTCGAGGGCGTCGGGGGGCAGATCCACGCGCAGCGTCCACGGGGAGAGGCGCAGATAGAGGTAGCCTTGCTCGTGCAGCGCCTCGACCGTGTCGAGCAGGGCGAGGAAGATCCGCTCCAGCTGATCCAGCTCCAAGCGCCCCTGCGCGCGCTGCATCACATCATCGATCGATACTTGCCCATCATCGGGGTAGACATGCACGCGGTGGCCCGCGCGCTCACCGTGACCGATGGGGCAGCGCAGCCAGGGCAGCAGCGCCTCGGGCTGATGGGGCGATTGTTGGGCGAGCATGGCGCCAAGCTCCTCAAGCACGATGCGCTGGTCGCGCAGGGCGGGCTCGGGTGGCTCCACCAGCGAGGCGGCGAAGATGTGGCGCGCGGTGGAGGCCTCATCAACGCGCTCCACGCGCGCGCGCAGCGTGATCAGGCCCTCAGGCTCAAGCCCCAGCGCCTCACGCTCACAGCGCACCTCCAGCTCATCGCCGATGTCCAGCCACTCGCGCGATGAGGCGTCCGCGCCATCCAGCGCCGCGCCACACTCATCACACCAGACGGGGTCTTCGCTCGCGTGCCCGCAGGACGGACAGATCACCTTAGATGACATGGGCTGCTATCTTTATGTGAGGACGTGCTCATGAGCGTAGCGATGCGCCCAGCATGTGCGCGCTGCCACGGTGCGATGGACGCGATGATATGCCCTTTAAGCCGCCGCTCAAAGCGCTTTCAACCTCGCGTGGTGCGCCAGCGCCTCAAAAGCAGCGGGCCAGCAGCGCTCCCCGTTAAAGGGGAGCGCGGCTGGCCCGCGCAGGTCACACTACGCGCTACAGCGCGAGGTCTCAGTACAGGTTCTGCGTCGTGCACAGGCCGCTGTTGCGCATGTCATCGGTCACGCGCCCAGGCTGCCCTGTGGGCGCATCAGGCAGCACGTTGCCCTGCACCTCAAAGGGGGTCGCGGTGGTGCCATCCCAGTGAATCCGCACCGCGTCCCAGAACTGACCGCGCGCGGTGAGCGGGCGCGTCGACTCGAAGGCGACCACGCTGTCCACGTAGATGCGGATGGTCGCATAGGCTACGCCAAAGTTTTGCGGGTTGAAGTAGTGCACGCCGACCGCGTACCACTGACACGCCACAGGATCATCCATGTTGACGTTCTCAGGCCCCGCGCCCGAGGTCACGTCGATGTCGAGGCTGGGGCTCTCTGGGTTCCAGATGTTGTTGGTGCCCGTACCTTGGTTGGCGTTGCGATAATAGATGTCATAGGGCGAATCAAACCAGCGGCCTGGCCCCACCTTCATGAAGTGCAGATCCACATCCGCGCCTCGGTTATCGGACTCATCGGGATCGGTGGGGTTGTACCAGGTCAGCTCAATCAGCAGCCGCTCGCTGGGTGTGGCGATGACCTCGACGATCGACTCCTCGCATGACTCAAAGCCTGCGGCGTTGACCACGGTCAGCCCAAACTTGTAGTTGCCCGCGAGCAGCACGCGCACCTCGCGACGACGCTGATTCATGTCATTGGGGTCTTCGGTCGTGGGCGGCAGCGGCTCGGTGCGCGTGGGGTCGTTGGAGGGCTTGCTCACGATGCGCCACCTGTACTCCACGATGGGCGAGGTGTCGCCCTCGCCAGGCCTGCTGGCCGAACCATCAAGGACGATGTACTGCAAGGGGGTGGCGGCGATGCGCTTTGTGGGCACGGTGCTCACGCCTCGGATGATGCCGCTCGCGTCAGCGATGGGGCAGACGCCGATGGAGCCACGCCCGGCCAGCGACAGCTCCAGCTCAGGCTGCACAGGATCATTGCTGTAGATCGTGACGCGGCCTTGATCCGTGCCCTCAGCCAGCGGGATGTAGTTGATGAAGAACTCCCCCTCGGCCTCCGGGGCGAGCACGACGGGGGTGGTGACGGCGCCGGTGCCGTTGACATCCCACGCGCCCAGCTCAAGCTCAAACTCGTTATCAGCGGAGTTCTGCGTGATGCGCACGTCGCTGATCTGAAGCTCCTCGGTGCCGCAGTTCTGCACGCGCACAAGCTGAGGCGCGGCGCGGCCCACGGGGACCTGGCCGAAGTTGCGCACGATGCGATCGACGAAGATGCAGGCCGAGCTGGAGTTTGCGCCCACCTCAACCAAGCGCACGCCGCGCGTCATGTCAGCAGGATCGGGCGAGCTGTTATCATTGGACACGATCCGGATCTGGCCAGTGTCGGCGCCATCGCCCAGGGGTCGATACTCGACCTGCCCGCGCAGCACATACTTTTGAGGCAGCTCCTCAAGCTTCTCACCATCGTAGACGTCCAGCGTCACGGGGTAGGAGCGCGGCTCCCAGGTCACGCGCATGTCTTGGCCGCCGCTGTAGGTCGGCTCCTCAAACAGCACGAGCGGCGCGCTGCCGAGGTTGGTGAGCGTGACCTCTTGAGTGCGCTGCTGGCCTGTGGGCAAGCGAGGGAAGCGCACCGTGGAGGGCTGCACGTCCAAGAAGGGGAGGCTGTCGAGCGTGTTGATGGGCACCAGCAGCGGCGAGTCGCGCGTGTAGTCAGGATCGCTGCTGGCGATGCTGATCTGGGCGCGCGCGCCTTGGGTGCTCGACGGCGTGTAGCGCACGATCAGCTCCACGCGGTCGTTCCCCTCGATCTCAAACGGCGTCGAGGGCGCACCCTCGATCGTGATGTCTGCGATCGAGCTACCCTGCGTGGGCTGCAAGTTCAACGCGAAGATCGTCAGCTTGTCGCTGGCCACGTTGCGCAGCGACAGCGTCTGGACGCTGCTCTGTCCGATCGTCACCTGAGGGAAGGAGACCGCCGCGGGGGTCACCAGCAGATCGCCCGCGACCACCGTCCCCAGCTGTCCATCGTCCTCTTCACACCCTGAGCA
>CAYXWB010000438.1:0-3605 GCA_964468515.1 uncultured Bradymonadales bacterium
GCCGCTTCTTCGCCGCAGGACCGCGAAGCGGTCCTGCGCGCTCACTTTAACGCGCGCAGCGCGCCTTCAGGGCTCGCTGTAGAACGCCTTCTCATCGGCGCCCTCGATGGCCTCCTCTTGCAGGCCGCCCTGCTGGAAGACTTGGTTCAAGCCGCCGATGGCGTCGTGCGTCAGCGGGGTGCGCGGCACGATCCCCATAGCGAGCACGTAATAGGTCGCCATGCAGACCATCGTCATGGGGATGGCCTTGAGGGCCTCACCGCTGGAGACGAGCACGAGCGAGCCGAAGATGGCAGAGCTTGAGATGAGGACGCCCACCAAGGTCATGTCGCGGGTGAGGTAGCCCGCGACGGCCATCACCGCGCCCGCGACGAGGGCGCCGATGATGGTGTTGTGCTCCGGATCAACCTGGAGCAGCTTGAAGCCCACGTAGGTGAGGAGGGCCTGCACGATCCCGGCCGCGATATAGAACGTGAGCGGCGTCCAAGTGATGAGCGCGTCAGCGAGCAGAGGCGTCATGATCGGCGAGCTCCGGGGCGAGCGACGCGCCACGAGGGAGGGCGCGCTCAGCGGGGTGATGAAGGTTCGTCGAAGGTTGCTTCTTCGACCTTAGTATCAGGATGGCCGGGCTTGCGTCCAGGCGAAGCGGCAGGCGGCGCGCCAGCTGGGCGCGGTGTGATGTCCACCGGCCTGCCCTCCACCATGCCGCGCTTGAACTCGGCGCGCATGCGCCCCAGCGATGAGGCGAGCTGAGGCAGCTTGCCCACGCCGACCACGATGGCGAGGATGATGAGGATCAGGATCACTTCAGTGAGCATGGCGATCAACACCTACGAGGCCCGCGCCGCCGACATAGCGGCGCTCCCCTCGCACTCTAGCGCAAAGCGCTGGCGCTGGCCACTGTCGCGCGTGCGCCATGACGCCCACGTCTCCAAGCGCCCAAGCGCCGCGCTCAGAGCCTGCCGATCATGACGATGAGGTCGTAGATGGCGTGCGTGTAGACGGCCACCGCGAAGCCGCGCACGGTGAAGATCAGCGCCAGCAGCGCGCCCGCAAAGAAGCGGAACAAGAACACGCCCATCGTGAACGGATCGCCCAGCG
Source organism: uncultured Bradymonadales bacterium (assembly GCA_964468515.1). Taxonomy (GTDB): domain Bacteria; phylum Myxococcota_A; class Bradymonadia; order Bradymonadales; family Bradymonadaceae; genus CAYXWB01. The sequence continues at coordinate 1,102 of CAYXWB010000438.1, forward strand.
CGCCGATGTGGTGGATCGCGCTGAAGATGAGGCTTGAGACGATCACGGCGATCGCGGCGTTGGCCCATGGTGGCGCCTTGCCAAGCTTCTGCAAGGCCCAGAACAAACCGCCCGTGCCGATGAGCCGAAACACGATCTCCTCATAGAGCCCCGCGCCCAAGCTCAGCACCACCGCCTGCACGAAGGTCTGCCCTGAGCCGCCTGATGACAAGAGCGCGCCTAAGCCCAGCGCGCTCATCGTGCCGATCACGACGCCGCCAAATAAGACCCCGTAGACCGTGCTCTCCGCGACGATCAGCGGCCACAGCTGAGGGCGAAACGTGCCGCGATGGCGCATGAAGAAGATGCTCAGCGCGAACACCACCAGCACGCCGAGGTTGATGGCCACGTAGATGCCGAGCTGGTTCTGCGCGGCCATCCACATCAGGTCGGTGACAAAGTCGACGCCGTTGCGCACGCCGTCGGTGGCGAGCACGCCGATCTGGTAGAGGATGAACAGCGGCAGCACGAGGATCAGCGAGGTGAACAGGTCGCGGCTCTCGTGGAAGTAGCGCCTCACGGGGCCTAGCGCGTCGCGCTCAATGACCGCCGGGGAGGTCTTCTTGGGGGTGCGTCGGCTCACGGCGTCCTCTCGTGGTTTCTTGGGGATGGCGCGCATGTGTGCCAAGATGGCGCGTCGCGCGTTTAAGTTATAACACGAGAGATCAGCCGCGCCATCCGGCGCACCACGAGGAGAGCAGCTGATGAGCCAATCTGATCGCTTCGCGTCATGGTCCGAGGTCGAGCGCGAGTCGCAGGCGCTGTACCAGGGGCTCTTGCGGATCGACACGACCAACCCGCCAGGCAATGAGCGCTTGGCCGCTGACTATCTGGCGCAGTCACTGCGCGAGGATGGCCTTGAGCCCTGGATCGTGGAGCCCGCCCCTGGGCGCGCGAACCTCGTGGTGCGGCTGCCCGCCACGGATCCTGACCCGAGCCAAGGACCGCTGCTGTTGGCCGGTCACACCGACGTGGTGCCCGCCCACGCGCCCGACTGGACGCACCCACCGTTCGCGGGCCTTGAGGCCGACGGCCACATCTGGGGGCGCGGCGCGCTCGACATGAAGAACATGGTGGCGATGAGCGCCATGTGCATCAAGCTCTTGGCGCGGCGCGACGCGCCGCGTCGGCGCGATGTGATCTTCGCGGCGGTCGCTGACGAAGAAGAAGGCTGCACCTATGGCTCGCAGTTCTTGGTCGATCATCACCCCGATCGTGTGCGCGCCGAGTTCATGTTGGGCGAGGTGGGCGGCTTCTGGATGAGCTTCGGCGGCCAGACCTATGTGCCGATCATGGTGGCCGAGAAGGGCCGCGCGCACCTGCGCTTGCGGGCACGCGGGACCTCGGCGCACGCCTCCCAGCCGCACGCTGACAACGCGCTGGTGCGCCTGTCGCGCGCGGTAGAGCGCGTCGGCACGACGCGCCTGCCCTACCAGCTCTCGCCCGTGATGGCGGGCTTCATCCGCGCGCTCATCGCCACGCAGCCTGCCATCACGGGCTTGGCGCTGCGTGGCCTGCTGGATGCGCGCACGGTGAACCTCGTGCTGGATCGCGTCCTGCCCGACAAAGACCTCGCGCGCAACTTCAACGCGCTGCTGCGAAACACCGCGAGCCCCACCATGATCACGGCCTCGAACAAGCTCAACACGCAGCCTGGCGAGGCGGTGTGCGATGTGGACGGGCGCATCCTGCCAGGGCAATCTTTGGCTGACCTGATCGCGCAGCTGCGCGAGGTGATCCAAGATCCGCACGTGGCCATTGAGGTCGTGAGCGCGTTTGAGGCGGTGAGCTTGGCGCAGGTGGAGAGCCCGCTGTATGACCTGATGACCGACGCGGTGCGACAGGCCGCGCCGCAGGCGCGCTGCGTCCCTTATATGATCCCCGGCTTCACCGACGCGCAGAGCTTCAGCCAGCTTGGCACGCGCTGCTACGGCTTCTCCCCGCTGAAGATCGAGCCTGACAGCGGCTTGCGGTTCTCAACGCTGTTCCACGGCGTCGATGAGCGGGTGCCCGTGGCGGGCTATCAGTGGGGCCAGCGCGTGCTGTGGGACGTCGTGTCGCGCTGGGTGGAGCGCTGAGGCGCGTGTCAGCGCTCGCAGGTGAGATAATCTAGGGTGCGATCGCGCCCGCACAGGGCTATGCTGGGCGCGTGTGAGGCCAAGATCAAGCGCGAGGGACGATGAGCGAGCCGGATGATCAGGATGAGCTGGGGGGGCTGATCGAGGCGTCAGCGCGCAGCGCGACGTTCAGCTGGGGCGCCCCTCAAGCCCCTGAGCGCGAGCAAGAACTGCTGCCAGTGCTTCACTTTTTGGCGGGCGATCGCCACTACGCGATGGCCGGTGAGCTGGTGCGCGAGGTCGTGGGCGAGGTGCGGGTGACGCCGCTGCCGGGCGCGCCGCCGCACCTGGCAGGGATCATCATCCATCGGCGCCAGGTGGTCGGCGTGATCGATCTGGATCGCTGGT
>CAYXWB010000439.1:0-3602 GCA_964468515.1 uncultured Bradymonadales bacterium
AGCGCGCGATGCTCGCGCTCCATGAGGACGAGTCAGGGGCGACGATGACGGAGTACATCATCCTGCTCATCTTGCTCGCCTGCGCCATCATCGGCATCGTCTCCACCTTTGGGTCGACGGTGTACGAGAAGTTCTCGGATGGTAATGAGGAGGTCAGGCGCGAGGTCGTGCTCGACGCGCACAACTGAGCGTGCGCCGAGAGGGATGAGAGAGCAGGAGCGCTGCGCGTGAGCGCGGCATCAGTCAACGGTTAGCCTAGCGAGATGGAGCCCATGAGCAACACGATCAACAAGTTTATCCTCGGGCCGATGGTGGCGTTCGCGCTGTTTGGGAGCGCGTGCGTGGAGCAGCCCAAGAGCGCGAGCGAGGTGACGCCGCAGGACGGGATGAGCGCGCATGAGCGCTTCTTGCAAGAGCACACGATCGCGCTGCCTGACACGGCGTATTCGAAGGAGCTGCGCATCTACAAGCACGTGCGCGCGCTGGATCACGCGCTGATGGCGCGCGCGGGGCGCACGCCGACGACGCTGACGTTCGCGCGTGATGCGGACCCGCGCTTGGCGGACTTCAAGGCCGGCGACGTGCTGGTGTCGAGCTACGATCGCGGCATGTTCCGCACGATCGAGGGCGTGGAGGTGCGAGGCGATCAGGTGATCTTCCAGACGCGTCAGGCGGAGCTGGAGGAGGCGATCGCGCACGGGCACATCCTGTTCTCGAAGCTCGTGAGGGATCAGGCGCTGGTGGACGGCGCGACGCTGCCCGGCCTGCCCGGCAGCGACGAGCTGCGTCAAGCGCAGCTCGGGCTGAACGGCAGCACGCAGAAGGACTTCGACGGGCTGGTCACCTACAACCGCGACTTCAAGACCGAGCTCAACGGCAAGCTGCGTGATTGGGGCGTGCCCGATGGCGTGAGCTTCACGAAGGTCGAGGTGGACGTCAACATCGGCGCGGAGCTTGAGGCGGACTACGGCATTGATCTGCCGAGCTTCAAGAACCTGAGCGCGGGCTTCACGGCGCGCACCAACGGCACCGCGTCGCTGGACACGCAGATCGAGGTGAACACCGAGGCCGCGAAGTTTGACGTGGAGCGCGAGCAGTTCCTGTTCTCGACCAACGCCGCCGACTCGCCGCTGGTGACGCTGCCTAGCGTGGCGCCGCTGAGCTTGGACATCCCGCTGTTCCCGCTGACGGTGAACTTCAACGCCAGCGCCAAGCTCAAGACGATGTTCGTGCTCGACAACGGTCAGAACGACGACAACCCGTTCATCGCCTCGGGCGGCGCCAAGGTCCAAGCCGACCTGACGGCTGGCCTCACGGGCGGCATCGGCTCAGGGCGCACGTGGAAGGTCGATGGCAACATCACGCCGACGGTCACGCGCACAGGCCCTAACTTCCAAGGTGAGAAGAACTTCCGCGCGTACGCGCACCTGACGACGAGCGCGTCGATCGAGGTGGGTGAGGGGCTGAGCGCGGCCGCGACCATCACGCCGCTCAACGCGAAGGTGGCGATGTCGCAGCTCATCAACGCTGACACCAAGTATTGCCCCACCGAGCTGAAGGTTGAGGCAAGCGGCAAGGCGACGATGAACCCCGTCTCCTTGAAGATCACCGCGCCTAGCCCCTTTGGCTTCTTGGGCTCCAAGACGTTCGATCTGCTCAAGAGCACCATCTCCAAGTCGCTCTATGACAAGACGCTCGTGGACTACCGCCAGCTGCTGAACATCCCCGAGATCTGCGATCCGAACGCGGAGCCTCCCGCCACGGCGACGCCCCCTGGCCAAGCGGCCTACGGCGTCAAGCGAGCGGCCTGTGAGGGCGAGGGCTCGGAGCAGTGTGGTGGCGGCAGCTTCACCTGCTTTGATCAGAGCTGCGTGACTGATGGCGCGCTGCGCATCAGCCTGTCGTGGGTCAACTCGGAGGCTGACCTGGATCTGATCATTCAGCGCCCCGATGAGTCGTTCATCTACTGGCGTGAGCGCGGCGATGAGATGTCTGGCCGCTACGACTTCAACTCGCTCGACATCACGGGCGCCTATGTCGCGGGTCGGCCGAAGGTGGAGAACTTCTTCGCCCTGATGCCTGAGCCCGGCGTGTACACGGTCTATGTGGGCCGTGACCGCTCCTTGGGCCTGGAGGCGACCAACTTCCGCGTCCAAGCGTTCCAAGACGGTGAGCAGATCCTCAACACCGGCGGCAAGATGGCGACCAGCCAAGGCGCGCGCTACACCATTGAAGATCTGAGCGGCCTCCCCTCGTTCACGATCAAGGTGAAGTGAGCTTGAGCGCTCGTTTGCTCTCCTAAACACCGAGGCGCCTGCGCTTGATCGTCAAGGGCAGGCGCCTCCTCGTATGAGTCATGTGAGACTATGCTACACATCAAGCTCGCTCTGATCGCGCTGCTCACCTTCGGGATCGTCGCCTGCGGTGGTGATGATCCGCCGCCGTCTCGGCCGCCGCGCACCACCCCGCCGCCTGTGGACATGCCGACAGATACCCCCACAGACACGCCGACGGATACGCCCGTTGATGTGCCTGACAGCCCCCATGATCAGGATGAGACACCTGATGGGGACATGACCGCTGAGTGTGTGGGGACCGCCGCAGAGGCCTCAGCGTTCGTGACGCAGCAGCATGAGGCCTTCTGTCAGCAGCTCGTGAGCTGCACGACCTACTCCGATGCGGTGTTCGAGTTCTTCGTGCTCAACAGCGTCGCCACCCCAGCCGACTGCGTTCAGCTGCTCAACGCTCGCCGTGGCTCGCCGCAGCAGCACGCTGCGGCGGTCACGCAGCAGCGCGCCTCGTTCGACAAGTGCGAGGCGACCACGTGCCAAGACAACGTGCTCGCTGACATGACCTGTGGCGATCTGATCGACTACATCTCAAGCATCACCGCCAACGATGTCACGCGCCCCTTCGCTTCTTGCTATGGGGCCTTTGAGGGGACCGTCGCCAACGATCAAGGCTGCACCATCACGGCGGAGTGTGGTCCGGGCTTGGCATGCCATCGTGAGGATGTGACCGCAGACAGCGGGCCCATCGCTTGCCAAGGCACCTGTCAGCCCGAGGTGGAGTCGATCGCGGGCACCTGCGATCCGGTCGTTTGCGATAGCCTGAACTACTGTGCTGATACGGAGAATGGCATCTGCTTTCCGCGCAAGGCGGCTAGCGAGCCGTGCGCGCCTGGCGAGTGCGCGCTCGACGCGCTGTGCAGCGATGCGGGCGTCTGCGTGGCCAATCAAGGCGGTCGCGCCATCGGCCAGACATGTGACAATGAGCAGCTGCTGTGCGGCCCAGGCACCTATTGTGACGCGTCCGTTGGCACCTGCAGCGCGCTGCTCGCGCCCGGTGAGAGCTGCCCTGGGCTGCTGTGCACCTTTGGCAACGCGTGCGACCCGACCTCAAACACTTGCGTCCCCGCAGCCGCAGCGGGCGCGTCGTGCACCATTGACTCGCAGTGTCAGTCGCAGCGCTGCGCGCAGGGCACCTGCGCTGACATCAACGCGCTCTGCCCCTGAGGGTGGCGTGACCAAGGCGCTTAGGCGCCTTGGTCGTTCGCCGGGGGAGGAGACGGTTTGGGCCGCCAAGCGCTAAAGCGCTTGGCG
>CAYXWB010000440.1:0-3591 GCA_964468515.1 uncultured Bradymonadales bacterium
AGGACGTCGAGAACATCATCGTCAACCTGCTGCAAGCTGCCGATGGTGATGTCGAGCGCGCCCAGCGCGGGATCATCTATGTGGATGAGATCGATAAGATCTCGCGCAAGGGTGAGAACCCGTCCATCACCCGTGATGTGTCGGGCGAGGGCGTGCAGCAGGCGCTGCTCAAGATCATCGAGGGCACCGTCGCCTCTGTGCCGCCCAAGGGCGGGCGAAAGCACCCCCAGCAAGACTTCTTGCAGGTGGACACGACCAACATCTTGTTCATCTGCGGCGGCGCGTTCTCGGGGCTTGAGGACATCATCAACCAGCGCGTCGGCGAGTCTCGCATCGGGTTTGGCTCCAAGGAGGCGCGCGCCAAGAAGGTCGATCGCACCACCACGCAGCTGCTGGAGGCGATGCAGCCCGAGGACCTCATGCGCTTTGGGCTCATCCCCGAGTTTGTGGGACGTCTGCCCGTGCTCGCCACCTTGCAAGAGCTTGACGAGGAGGCGCTGGTCGACATCCTCACGCGCCCCAAGAACGCCCTGGCACGTCAGTACGCCAAGCTGTTCAAGATTGACGGCGTGGTGCTGGACTTTGAGCCAGGCGCGCTGCGCGCTGTGGCGCGTCGCGCGCTCAAGCACAAGACTGGCGCGCGCGGCCTGCGCTCGATCTTGGAGCGCACCATGATGGACCTCATGTACGACGTCCCAGGCCGCCCCGACGTCAAGCAGCTCACGATCACCGAGGACATGATCCTCAACGCCGAAGATGAGCCCATCGCGCTGGCCGAGCTGACAGCAGAGACGGCCTAGCGGCGGGGGCGCGCTCGGCGCGCGCGACAGCTCAGGAGAGCTTATCATGAGCGATTCAGATCCAACGGGCGATCGCGCGCTGGTGTGCGTGCCCCTGCTCCCGCTGCGCGACATCATCGTGTTCCCGGGGATGGTGGTGCCACTGTTTGTGGGGCGCGCGCGCAGCATCGAGGCGCTGCGTGAGGCCATGGAGGGGCGCAAAGAGGTGATGCTCTGCGCGCAGAAGAAGGCCAAGACCAACGAGCCCGAGCCCGAAGACCTCTTCGAGATCGGCACGCTCGCCACCATCCGCCAGCTCATCCAGCTGCCTGATGGCACCGTCAAGGTGCTGGTCTTGGGCGAGCGCCGCGTGAAGCTCGCGCGCTGGATCAGCACGCACCCGCGCTTTGAGGTCGAGGCGCAGGCGCTGCCTGACGAGGGGCCGCGCGATCCTGAGGCGCTCGCCACCCTCGTGGCCCAGGTGCGCCAAGTGTTCCACACCTATGTGGAGCTCAACCGCAGGATCTCGCCAGAGCTCGTGAGCCAAGCCGCGAAGCTTGATGATCCTTCGCGCCTGTCCGACATGATCGTCTCACAGCTGTCGCTCAAGCTCGGCGACAAGCAGCGCCTGCTGGAGACGCTCAACGTGAGCGCGCGCGTGCAGCAGCTGTTGGAGCTGATGCAGGAGGAGATCGAGATCCTGCAAGTGGAGCGCAAGATCCGCTCGCGCGTGAAGAAGCAGATGGAGAAGGCGGGCGGGCCGCCTGAGGGCGCGCCCGGGCCGCCGCCTGTGCCGGGCGGCGAGGCCAATGAGTTTAAGAATGAGATCGACGAGCTGGAGGCGCGCATCGGCGCCAAGCAGGTGCCTCCACAGGCGCGCGAGCGGCTCGACAAGGAGCTGCGAAAGCTCAAGATGATGAGCCCCATGAGCGCTGAGGCGACCGTGGTGCGTCACTACATCGACTGGGTGTTGGGGCTGCCTTGGGCTGAGCGATCTGAGGAGCGGCTCGATCTGATCGAGGCCAAGGCGATCCTCGACGCGGATCATTTTGGCTTGAAGCAAGCCAAGACGCGCATCTTGGAGTTCTTGGCGGTGAGGGCGCTCGTGGAACGGGCGCGCGCGCCGATCCTGTGCTTCGTGGGGCCGCCTGGCGTGGGCAAGACGAGCCTGGGGCGCAGCATCGCGCAGGCGCTGGGGCGTGAGTTCGTGCGCATCAGCCTAGGCGGCGTGCGCGATGAGGCTGAGATCCGGGGCCACCGACGCACTTACATCGGCGCCATGCCCGGCAAGCTCATCCACGCGATGAAGCGCGCGGGCACGGTCAACCCGGTGTTCTTGCTGGACGAGGTGGACAAGCTGTCCTCGGACTTCCGCGGCGATCCTTCCAGCGCGCTCCTGGAGGTCTTGGACCCAGAGCAGAACGTGAGCTTTAATGATCACTACTTGGACCTGGACTACGATCTGTCAGATGTGACGTTCTTGTGCACGGCCAACGATCTGTCGGGGATCCCTGCGCCCTTGCGTGATCGCATGGAGATCATCCGGATCCCTGGCTATACGGACCAAGAGAAGCTGCAGATCGCCAAGCGCTACTTGGTGCCAAGGCAGCTTGAGGCGACGGGCTTGGGGCAGGCGCAGGTGAGCTTCTCGACGGGGGCGCTGCGCCAGATCGTGCAGGGCTACACGCGCGAGTCGGGCGTGCGCAACCTGGAGCGCGAGATCGGCGGCGTGTGCCGAAAGCTCGCGCGCGAGGTGGTCGAGGCGCGCGCGGAGCATGGGGGCCAAGGCGGCGCCGAGGGGCTGGTGCGCGAGATCAAGCGCGCGAAGGTGCGCAAGTATTTGGGGCCAGCGCCGTTTGAGCGTCAGCTCATCGATCAAGAGGATCAGGTGGGCCTGACGCATGGGCTGGCGTGGACGCAGCTTGGCGGCGTGATGCTGGTGAGCGAGGTGAGCGCGATGCCGGGCAAGGGCAAGCTCACCATCACAGGCAAGCTCGGCGACGTGATGCAGGAGTCGGCGCAAGCGGCGATGAGCTATGTGCGAAGCCGCGCGCAGAACTTAGGCCTCGCCACTGACTTTCACCAGAAGGTGGACCTGCACGTCCACTTCCCGGAAGGCGGCGTGCCCAAGGATGGCCCCTCAGCGGGGATCACGATGGCGACGAGCATCGTGAGCAGCCTGACGGGCATCCCCGTGCGCCGTGATGTGGCGATGACGGGGGAGATCACGCTGCGCGGGCGCGTGCTGCCCATTGGAGGCCTCAAAGAGAAGGTGCTGGCGGCGCATCGCGCGGGCATCAAGAAGGTGCTGATCCCGAGGGCGAACCTGCGCGAGCTCAAGGAGATCCCGCGCGCGGTGCGCGAGGCGGTGGAGCTCGTGGGGGTGGGGCACATGGACGAGGTGCTCTTACAAGCGCTGGCATTGTCGGACGTCGCAGCGTTTGGCGAGCGCTTGGTGCGCCCGCGCGCGCCGCTGTCGGTGACCTTTGGCGATGAGGCGAGCGCCGAGGTGGTGCCTGAGGGTGGTGGGGGCGAGGGCGCCAGCTCGGGGTTATCGGGCCGAGATCGCAGCCGAGAATAATTCGCAAAAAAAGAGATTGACAGCCCCTCACGCCATCTCTACTATCCACCCTCGCTTCACGGCACATGTGGCCGGGCGGCGATTGAGAGCGTGATCCCAGGGCGCATAGCTCAGTGGGAGAGCGGCTGCCTTACAAGCAGTAGGTCCCTGGTTCAATCCCAGGTGCGCCCATACGGAGCGGTAGTTCAGTCGGTTAGAATACCGGCCTGTCACGCCGGGGGTCGCGGGTTC
>CAYXWB010000441.1:0-3586 GCA_964468515.1 uncultured Bradymonadales bacterium
CATCATACTGCTCGCCCGCGCGCAGGCGCGCGAGCGCGCCCTTTGGCGAGGTCTCCCCGTGAGCTTGGCCGCCGCTGCTGCGGATGTGCTCCACCAACATCGCCACCACATCGGGCTCATCATCAACGATCAAGACTTGCATCAGGCCTCTGCTGCTTGGGAGGATGAGGTGGGCGTGTCTTCGGTGGCGGCGGGCAGCCAGATGCGCACGCAGGTCCCGGCGCCCTCATGGGAGACGACGCGGATCTGGCCGCTGTGTTCCAGCACGAGCTGGCGCACGATGGGCATCCCGAGGCCTGTGCCGCCGCGCTCAGTGCGCGCGGTGAAGAAAAGCTCGAAGATGCGCGAGATGGTTTCTTGGGACATGCCCGCGCCTGTGTCTGACACCTCCAGGCGCAGCGCGGGGCGCATCTGGCCTAAGATGTCCTCCATCTGATCGGCGTAGGTGGCGACCGTGATCCGATCGCCAGCTTTGGTCCACGCCAGCGCGTTGCGCAGCAGGTTGAACACGATCTGTTGGAGCTGATCGGGGTTGGCGCGCACGCGCGGTTGCGGGCCATCGAGCGCCTCATGGAGCGTGATGTCGCGCTGCTCAGCCTCCTCGCGTAGCAGCGCGCAGATCTCTTGTAAGATCGGCTTCACGGCGATGGGCGCCTTGGGTGAGGGGCCGCTGCGCGTCATGTCGAGGGTCTGCTGCATGGTGCGCTCAATGCGCGCGAGCTGGGCCTCTAGGGCCTGGACCTTGGCCTTGCCTGTAGGATCCTCGCTCAGGTGGCTGCGCAGTTCTTGGGCGCGCCCGATGAGCACTTGCAGCGGGGAGCCGATCTCGTGGGCGAGGGAGGCTGCGACTTGCCCGACGGCGGCCAAACGCTCGCGCTGCTGGAGGGTGATCTGCAGGCGTCGCTTGGCCTCGGTCTCATCATAGAGCTGCTGCTGGGCTTGTGCCAGCTCGCGCGCCAGCTCCGCCAGCGCGCGCTGCAGCTCGCCAAGCTCATCCTCGCGCTGGCGAGGCAGCACCACTTGCTCGCCGCGCCGCAGCCGCTGCATGTTCTCGCTCAGCTGCTTGATGGGCTGCATGATGTAGGCGCGGCCCATGAGCATGCCCATGGTGAGGTTGAGCAGCACGAACATGAGGATCATGATCACGCTCACGCTGCGCACCTTGCGCAGCCCCTCCTCGACGACCTTGAGCGGCAGCGCGATAGCGATGTAGCCGCTGATGCTGACTGCGTCCTGGCGCAGCGGCAGCACATAGAGCGAGGCCAGCGTGCCGTGCAGCTCGCGCACCTCGAACGCTTGGCCCACCCCGTCCTGGCGCGCCTGCTCGACCATCTGCTCGAGCGCGCGCAGCTCCTCTTGATCTTGAGCTTCGGGCGGGCCCGCCGAGTGATAGATCAGCCGCCCTTGCAGATCAAACAAGATCACGTCCATCTCGGGCGTGACGCGCTCCATGCGTTGGAGGGTGCTGACGATGTCTGCGTGGCGTCCATCGCGCTGCGCGTTCTCTGTGACCGCTTGCACCGTCGCGGCTAGCAGCCTCGCCTCTTGCCATGCCGTCAGCTCGACCTGCTCGCGCTCAAGCCAGCGCAGGTAGCCCACATACACTGCCAGCGTCACGACGCTGACGAGCAGCAGCGGGCGCCACAGATTGATGAATAGCTGCATGGAGCCTCCTCGTTCACGTGGAGCGTGCGCGACAGGTGATGCAAAGGGTGTTCCTGCGTGACGCTAGGCTGAGATACAGCGCGCTTCGCCACAGGAATGTGGCACGATGCCACACTCCTGTGGCGAAGCGCCACACCTGTCTCAAAGGTCGCGCGGCTCAGATGGGGCGTCGCGCCAGCGCTAGGCGTGGCTCATGCTCTGGCATAATCTTTGCTGTGAGGGGCGCGGCTCCGTCAGCGAACCACCTGCTTCGTAGGGAAGACGACCTCATGACCCCCACTCCCTCACGCCTCCTCATCTTGAGCGTCGCCTCGCTCGCCCTCATCACCGCGCCGACCCTGGCTAGCGCCGAGCTCAACGCGGTGGAGGGCATGGGTGATGGCTCGCCCGTGCGCATGGATGACGACTCTGGCCCCGTGATCGGGGCCGATCAGATCCAGCTCCCTGAGCCCATGGTCTTTGACCTTGTGCGCGGGCTTGGCGCGCGCGCAGGTGAGCTTGAGGCGAACACCTTGTTCATGTCGCCGCTGCGCCGAGGTCACGCTGAGCTGGCCTGGGCGCCCGAGGTGGCGTGGGCGCCGATTGATGACCTCGCCCTAGAGCTTGAGCTGCCCGTGGCTAACATGGAGCTTGAGGCGGTCAAGCTTGCCCTCCAGCAGACCTTTGACAGCTCGCCTACGCTGCCCTAGCACCACGGCGCGCAAGCCCTCGTCGAGCATCAGCTCAACCTGCGCCTCACCGAGAGCACCACCCTCTACCTGCACGGCCTACGTTTTAACCCCCCCCTGGAGCGCCACACCATGCAACGCTTGATCGACGGCCTACAACACTACATGAAGACGGTCCACGCCCAAGAGCGTGAGCTTTTTAACGCCCTGGCTAAGGGCCAACAGCCTGACACGTGCTTTGTGACCTGCTCTGACTCACGCGTGGAGCCGAGCCTCATCATGCAGACGAGCCCTGGCGACGTCTTCGTGCTGCGCAACGCGGGCAACATCATCCCCCCGTATGGCGCGCCTCAGGGTGGCGAGGCGGCGACGCTGGAGTATGCGGCCTCTGTGCTCAACGTGGCGCACATCATCGTGTGTGGTCACTCCGATTGTGGTGCCATGCGTGGGCTGCTCTCAGCCAATGGCGCGCTCGATAACCTGCCTGAGGTCAAGCGCTGGCTCCAGTATGCTGAGTGCACGCGCCGCATCGTCGATGAGCGCCCCGAGCTGACAGGCGAGGCGCGCGTGCGCGCGGCCATCGAGATCAACGTCCTGTGTCAGCTGTCAAACCTGCGCACACACCCTGCCATCGCCGCGCGCATGGCGCTTGGCAAGCTGGAGCTGCACGGCTGGGTCTACGAGATCGGCACCGGCCAAGTCCGCGCGTTCGACTCAGGCCTCGGGCTGTTCAAGCCGCTGCTCGACCAGCCGACGCCGCTCACAGGTCTGCCCGAGGACCTGCGCCAGATCCTCAGCCACGATCATTATCACGCCGCAGAATGACTCAGATGGGGCGCCTCCTCCCTCTAACCTGGATATCTCATGAGCTTATCTTTACGGGGCTTGATCGCAGGCCCCGGTGTTGAGTTCTCAACGCCACGCGAACTCCTCGCCTCCATCGTCGTCTTCTTGGTCGCGCTGCCCTTGTGTATCGGCGTCGCCGCCGCAAGCGGCGCCCCCCCCGCGCTCGGGCTCGTGACGGGGATCATTGGCGGTCTCGTGGTCGGCTCCCTCGCTGGCTCGCCGCTCCAGGTGAGCGGCCCCGCGGCGGGCCTCATCGTGCTGGTCTTCGGTCTGATCCAAGAGTTTGGCCTGCCCGCGCTCGGCGTCGCTGTCCTCGTCGCGGGCCTCATCCAGCTCGTCGCAGGGCTGTTCAAGCTCGGTCGATGGTTTCGCGCCACAAGCCCCGCCGTCATTCATGGCATGCTCGC
>CAYXWB010000442.1:0-3582 GCA_964468515.1 uncultured Bradymonadales bacterium
CCACCAGCACATAACCCCCATCAAAAGAAGGCACAAACGCCACCTCGGGCGCATCAGGCCCTTGACGCTCCAGCGCGTCGATGGCCTCGACCACGAGTGAGACGGGCAGCGTGGGGCTGTCCGAACCCGTGATGATGACGGGTCCAGGCGCGATCTGTTGGCAGTCGCGCACGAGCTGAGCCATGCGCTGGCCAAGCTCGCCAGGCCCCTGCACCATGCGCTCAAAGCCCATGGCCTCAAGCTCATCAAACACCGGATGATCGCCGCCCGCCGTGGCGAGCACCAAGCGCGCGGGGCGCAGCTTACGCGCGGCCAACAGCAGGGCTGCGCCGTCGCGCACGAACGCCTCATGCCACAGCGCGGCCTCCTGGGCGCTGAGCTGGGGCGTCAGCCGCGTCTTCACCTGCCCCGCGCGCGGCGCCTTGGCGAACATCACCAGCCACCGGGTGCTCATCGCCTTTGCCCTCCCCAGCGCGACTGCACCCGCGTGTTCAGCGCATAGGTCAAGATCGTGGCGAGGATCTTGTGGCCCGCGCGCGCGGAGCCCTCGATGGTGCCCGTGACCTTGGAGACCCCGATGCGGCGCCGGTAGCTCACCGGCACCTCCACCGCGCTCAGCTCATGCAGCGCCGCCTTGAGCTGCATCTCCACGGTCCAGCCGAAGTCTGGGTCTTCCATCTTGAGGCGCTCAAGCGCCTGCCAGGTGATGGCGCGAAATGGCCCAAGGTCCGTGAAGCGATACCCATAGAGCGCCTCGATGAGGCCGCAGGCGAGCTGGTTGCCAAAGCGCGCTTGGGGCAACAGGGCGCCGGGCTCGCGCATCCCCAAGGTGCGGCTGCCGATGACCAGCTCCGCCTCCCCTGCGAGGATCGGCGCCAAGAGCCGATCGATCTCCTGGGGCACATCGCTAAAGTCCGCGTCGAGGAAGACGACCACATCGGGGGGATCTTTCGCGATGTAGGCTAGCGCAGCCAAGCAGGCGGAGCCGTAGCCGCGCCTGGGGGCGCAGACGACGATGGCGCCGTGGTCGCGGGCGACCTGGGCGGTGGCGTCTTGGCTGCCATTATCGCCGACGACGACGCGGCGCACCCAAGCGTCAGGCAGCGCGTCGAGCACGCGGCCCAGGCTGCGCTCCTCATTGAGCGCGGGGATCGCCACGTCGACGCGCAGCGCGCCGGGATCTGGGGCCAGCGGCCCGAACCACACGCCGCCATGATGGGGCGCGCGTCGTGTTGTGGTCATCGCTCTCACGCATACAAAGGGCTGGGGGAGGATGCGGCTGTGCGCGCGTTTTGCGCCCACGAGGGCATACACCATGCGCGCGCGCGTCGACAAGATGCCCCGCACGTGAGGTACGTTTCAGATACATTTCAGATATATTTAAAGCATGGACTAGCGATGCGTGACGGGCGCGCCGCGCGGGCGGCCGCGCCCTCGCCGAGGGTGGTGGCGCGCCCAGCGCGCGAAGCGCGCTCATGGATCGCGCGCGTTAAGCGGCGCGCGCGTCGTGTCTCACCCATGTTGCTTGGCAAGCGCTCAAAATCATGCACATACCGCAAGAGGCCGCGGCGCGCAGCGCAGCGCTCACGGTGAGACTCTCCACTCAGCGCAAGAGGCAGGCGCATGTCAGACGCATATCGAGACGCGGGCGTGGATCTGGACGCGGCGCACGCGAGCGTTGCTCGGCTCAAGCCGCTGGCTGAGGCCACGCGCACGCCGGGCGTGATGGAGGGCTTGGGGGGCTTTGGCGCGCTGTTCAGCTTGCGCGAGGCGGGGCTGTTGGGGCGAGGCGGCGAGGATCTGGTGTTGGTGTCCTCCACCGACGGCGTGGGGAGCAAGCTGAAGCTCGCGTTCGCGATGGATCGGCACGACACGATCGGCGTGGACTGCGTGGCGATGTGCGTGAATGACGTCGCAGTGACAGGGGCCAAGCCGCTGTTTTTCCTTGATTATGTGGCCACAGCGTCGCTCAACCCGGCGCAGCTTGAGGCGATCGTGGGCGGGATGGCGAGCGCGTGCATTGAGAGTGGGTGTGCGCTGGTGGGCGGTGAGACGGCGGAGCTGCCGGGGTTTTATGCGCGCGGCGAGTATGATGTGGCGGGGTTCTGTGTGGGGGCGGCGCGGCGCGAGGCGCTGCTGAGCGGGCGCGATGTGCGCGTGGGGGATAAGCTGCTGGGGCTGAGCTCAAGCGGCGTACACAGCAACGGGTTTAGCTTGGTGCGGGCGCTGCTTGAGCGAGGGCAGATCGATCTTCACGCGGTGGATCCTGCGTTGGACGCGACGCGCTGTGTGGGCGAGGTGCTGCTGACGCCGACGCGGCTGTATGTGAGGCCAATGCAGACGTTGTGTGAGCATGCGGACGTGCGCCGGGCGGCGCACATCACAGGCGGCGGCGTGGTGGAGAATTTGCCCCGCGTGTTGCCCAAGGGTTTAGGGGCGCGCGTGGTGGTGGGGAGCTGGCAGGTGCCTGCGGTGTTCGGGTGGCTCGCGGCGCTATCTCCCACACCGCTGAGCGAGGCGCAGCAGCGGCGCGTGTTCAACATGGGGTTGGGGTGCATCGCCGTGGTGCGCGGGGGGTGTGAGGAGGCGATCGCCAGCTTGCGCGAGGCGCACGGGCTAGAGGCTGTGGTGATCGGCGAGGTGATCGAGGGTGAGGGGGTGAGCTATGTGTGATCAGGCGACGTTGTTGTAGACCTCGTCGTGGTCCATGAGGCTGTGGCACAGGCCAATCAGCGAGATGCAGTCGGCTTGGCCCATGAGCCAGAGGGCGTCGCGGTCGCCGCGCGCGGCGGCCGCGTGGCTGACATCGCGCGTGACCCCTAAGTGAGCGCGCTCAAGGGCGCTCAAGTGGTCGCGGTCGCAGCGGATGGGGATGAGGCTGTGTGAGGCGGTGACAGGGGCCGACTGCTTGCCCTCAAGCAGCGTGAGGGAGATGACCGTCCCGCGCCCCACAAGCCGCGCAGCAAGCCAAGCCTGCAGATCGACCACCTCACCGTCGAGCGCCTGCTCGACGGTGAGGAAGTAGTCATCGAAGCGGCCGACGGTGTAGCCGGTGACGGCGCCACAGGCGTCGCGCATGCAGACGACGAAGGCGGCCTGCTCGACCCAAGCGGCGGCGCAGGTGTCGTAGATGGAGGAGATCTGGAGGGCGCCATGCATCATGTCAGGGGCCAGGATCTCGTGCCAGTCACGCTGGCGCGACTGCTGTCGCCCGAGGATCTCCTCAAGGGCGCGGCGCGGGCGACGGCGGATGGAGCTGCTGGCGGGGTGCGGGAGCATGATGAACCTCATGGCGGTGGTGGTGAAGGCCACGTCGCGTCAAATCACTGAACACATAAATACTGCACTTAATGACAGCGTTCAACTCTGTTTCTTGGTCATATGTTCAGCGGTCGCTCAGCGCGCCACTCGCCCTCATGGTAGCGCGCGCGCGCGCGATGTCAGGGGCCCCACCGATCGTCTCGCGATCTTTTTATCAAAGCGTAGGCCACAAAGGCGCTCATGCTGCACAAGCGAGAGGGGACGGGGGGGGCCGTTTTTGGTTTGGCAGATAAGTGGGCGCCGGCCGCGCCGGACACCGGC
>CAYXWB010000443.1:0-3577 GCA_964468515.1 uncultured Bradymonadales bacterium
TCGCCACCGTCAAGGGCGGCGTCGGCAAGACCACCACCGCCGTCAACCTCGCCGCAGAGCTCGCCCGCCAAGGCCATCGCGTGCTGCTGATCGATCTTGACGCCCAAGGCCACTGCACCTCCAGCCTGCGCGAGCATCTGCCCGAGGAGCCTGTCAGCCAGCCCTTGAGCGAGCTGCTGCTCGGGGAGGGGCACCCGCAGGTGCTCGACGCCGTGATCAGCACACAGCTGTCAGGGCTTGACCTCACCCCAGCCGATCCGGGCTTGGCCGAGGCCGAGGGGCGCATCTCGCAGAAGATCGGCAAGGAGCTGCTGCTGCGCGACGCGCTGACCATCACGCGCACCCACTATGATTACATCATCATCGACTGCCCGCCCAACAAGGGCAACCTCACGATCAACGCGCTGATGGCGTCGGAGCACGTCGTGATCCCGTGCGATCTGTCGCCGCTGTCGATGCAAGGGGCTGAGGAGCTCATCGAGACGGCGCTCACCATCAACACGCGCCTCAACCACGAGCTGAGCGTGCTGGGCGTGCTGTTCACGCGGGTGGACGCGCGCAACATCACGATGAATGATGCCATCCGCGACGCCGCTCAAGAGGCCTGGGGCGACGCCATCTTCACCACCGAGATCGGCGTCAGCACCCACATCAGCAAGGCGCAGCACAGCGGCGAGGTGCTGTTTGACTTCGCGCCGTCGAGCCGGGGCGCGAAGCACTATGAGGCGCTGACCAAGGAGCTGCTGGCGCGCTTGGATGCGCCTCAATAGGACAGGTCGGCCCGCTAGCGCAAAAACTGGTCAGATGACTTGACGAGCAAACATTGCATCATTAAAATGAGGTTCTATAAGGACATAGACCTCACGTCTAAGCAGGTGGGATAGGCTCATCTGGGTTCAAGGGGCGAGGCATTAAGC
Organism: uncultured Bradymonadales bacterium; assembly: GCA_964468515.1. GTDB lineage: Bacteria > Myxococcota_A > Bradymonadia > Bradymonadales > Bradymonadaceae > CAYXWB01. Next base: position 918 of record CAYXWB010000443.1, read on the forward strand.
GAAGGGTAGCGTTGTGAAAGTCACACTGGCTGAGCACTACAGTCCCAAAGTCTTCGACAGGCTCCCTGAGTTCCCCACAGCCAAGGCCCAGCTGGATCGCGCGCGGGATGCCCTGCTAGGTTTGGGTCGCGTGATCTGTCGTCACAAGATGAATGAGCAGTTTGGCGTCAACTTGCTCCATCAACACTTTGCGCTGCTGCCTGATGAGCAGCTGATCAAACGACGCTTGAAAGATGGGCGCGCGGGCACCATACGTCCTGTGCGTCGCTTCGACTCAGCAGATGCCTACTTTTGGCAGCCTGTGATGAGCGGTGGTCAGATCATCTACCATCCGTTGGAGTTCTTCGGCCCTCAAGAGCGCCCAGATGAGCTAGTCAACATCCAAGAAGCGTTCAAGCAGGCCCCAGCGTTCTTCGAAGAGTTCGCCCTCACCGCGCTTGAGCTTGAGGTGCAAAACACCTTCGGACTGGCGTTGCTCCACCCTAGCTACTTCAAAGTAGGTGATGAGGACATCACGCTTGAGACCACGGATAGCGAGCGACGGGTCCTGAACCTTGAGGTGATCGACCGTTCATTGATTGATATGAACGAGACCACGCAGACGCTCTGGTTCTTCACGCCAAGCACATGCTCACCTGCACCCGATAGCGTAAGCGCACCCAAGAGCCCAACAAGCTGCATAGGCCATTGCAAGACGCACTGCCAGACCCATTGCACAAGCCACTGTAACGGCCATTGCACAGATCATTGCAAGGCGCACTGCGCTTCACACTGCCAAGATCACAAGTGAGTGGCGGGGGCCCCCCCCCGGCGGGTGGGCGCGGGCCCCCCCGCGTGGGGGGTGCCCGCGCCCCGCCCGTGCGTGGGGCGGGGCGCGCTTCGCGCGCCGCGTCCGGGAGGTCAGCTCAGCTCAGGCCCATGCACTTGGTGATGATCTCCTTCATGATCTCGCTGGCGCCGCCGCCGATGCGCAGCAGGCGCGCGTCGCGCCAGGCGCGGGCGATGCCGGCCTCCTCAGCGTAGCCCATGCCGCCGTGCAGCTGCATGCAGCGATCGATGACCTCCATGGCGCGCTCGGCGACGATGAGCTTGGCCATGGAGATCTCGCGCTGGCAGGGGATGCCGCGCTGGAACAGGTCGGCGGCGTGATAGGTGAGCTGGCGGCACAGCTCAAGCTCCGTCTCGCAGTCCACGAGCTGATGGCGCACCACCTGAAAGCCCGCGAGCGATCGGCCAAACGCCGCGCGGTCCTTGCAGTAGGCGATGGTCTGATCCAGCACCAGCTGCGCCCCGGCCGTGCCGCTGAGCGCCCCCACCAGCCGCTCGCCTTGGAAGTTCTGCATGATGTAATAGAACCCATGCCCTTCCTCGCCAAGCAGGTAGCGGCGCGGGATGCGGCAGTCCTCGAAGAACAGCTCGGCGGTGTCGGAGCAGTGATTGCCCGCCTTCTCGATCTTGCGGCCTACATGGAAGCCGGGGGTGTTGGTGGGGAACAGCACGAGGCTGATGCCGCCGTAGCGATCCTCGCCAGTGCGCACGGCCAGCGTGATGAAGTCGGCCTGGGTGCCGTTGGTGATCCAGGTCTTCTGGCCGTTGATGATGTAGTCGTCGCCGTCGCGGCGCGCGGTGGTGCGGATGCCGGCCACGTCGCTGCCCGCGCCGGGCTCCGAGACGCCCAGCGCGGCGATCTTGTCGCCCGCGATGGCCGGGGCCAAGAACTCCTCTTTTTGCTCGGCGCTGCCGATCTCATTGATGATGGGGGTGGCCATGTCCGACTGCACGAGCATGGCCATGGTGAGGCCCGCCATGCCGCTGCGCGGCAGCTCCTCACACAAGACGGCGGTGTGCCAGATGTCGCCGCCGCTGCCGCCCACCGCTTCGGGGTAGCGCACGCCGAAGAAGCCGAGGCGGCCGAGCTCTTGGTAGACCTCGCGCGGGATGAGCTGCGCGCGCTCCCAGGCCTCTAGGTTGGGGCGCAGCTCGCGCTCCACGAAGCTGCGCAGGCTCTTGCGCAGCATGTCATGCTCTTCTTGGAACTGCGGATACTTGTGCGTGGATGCAGACATGATTGAAGACCTCCAGGAGCGGTGATGGGGCGCGCGATACGAAGTAAGCGCTCACTTACTTAGAGTAGCGCACGTCACCGTTTGGAGCAACCGCGTTAGCGCGCGCCGAAGGTCACCCCCCTGCCCCGCTCATTCAAACATGCTGGACATGGCGAGGAAGGTGACCTTGTCGTTGCTGTTGCTGAGGCGATTAGAGAGCACGCGCACGAAGCCCCAGAGCATCTCAATGGCGAAGTCTTTATCGCGGCCCATCAGCTCTAGGAAGTCTTGGCGATCGAGGCGCGCGACCTCGCAGTCAGAGTTCGCGACGGCGCTGGCGCTGCGTGTGGAGCGTCCATCAATGAGTGACATCTCGCCGAAGCAGGAGCCGCGCGGCAAGAAAGCGAGGGCCTCCTCACCGACGCCGGGGATGGTGCGCGAGATGCGGACCTCGCCATCGAGGATGAGGTAGAGGCCATCGCCAGCGGCGCCCTCCTCGAAGATGCTCTGACCCGTCTTGAAGTCGAGGGTGGTCATCAGGACGATGATTTCTTGCAAGCCCCGCTCGCTGAGCTTGCGGAACAGATCCACATCTTTGAGCACTGAGGTGTCGAT
>CAYXWB010000444.1:0-3574 GCA_964468515.1 uncultured Bradymonadales bacterium
TCGCGCGCAGCGCTTGGTTGAGTCGTCGCGCCGCGCGCTTCGCGCGCAGCGCTTGAACCGTGCCAGCGCGCGAGGCTCTGGCCACTCGGCGCGCACGGCGCTTCGCGCCGCGCGCTAGCCCGAGCTCAGCCCGCCGCGCGGATCATCGCCTCCAGGCGATCCAGCCCCGTCTCTAGGGTGTCCATTGAGGGGCCAAAGCTGAACCTCACATGTGAGGCGAAGCGGCTCGTCGCGTGACGCCTGTGCCCAGGGTTCACATCGAAGAACTCACCTGGCACACAGATCACCTGATGGTTGAGCGCTTCACGAAACAGCGCCATGCCGGTTGACACCGGATCAGGAAGATCGCCCACGTTCCCCCACACATAGAACGTGCCCTCAGGCGGACGCTCCACGCGCACACCCATCGCCGTCAGGCGGCTCAACAGCAGCTGACGCTTCGGGCGAAACGCGCGCTGAATGGCCCGCGCCTCCGCCATCGCGTGATCGGGCTCAAGCAGTGAGAGGGCGGCGCGCTGCATCGGGCGGCTGCCGCCACCATCCAAGAAGCTGCCCGCGCTGCTCAACCGGTCGATCACATCGCGCGGCCCTAGCGTCCAGCTCACGCGCCAGCCCGGATAGCGCCAGTTCTTCGTCAGCCCATTCACGATCACGACAGGATCAACGTTCACATCCTCAACATAACGCGCTGCGGTGATCGATGGCGAGTCATCCTCCAGCGAGGTCCACGCGTAGTGGCTATAAAACTCATCGAGGATCAGCGCGCAGTCAAACTTGCGCGCGATCGAGGTCCAGCCGCGCAGCGTCTCACCGCTGATCGCGCGCCCGGTCGGGTTGCACGGGTTCGAGATCAAGAGCGCCCCTAAGCCCCGCCCCTGCACCTCACGACGCAGCTCCTCCAGCGAGAAATCATAGCCGCGATCGGGCTCCAGCAGGATCGGGATCGGCGAGAACAACCGGAACAACCCCAGCAGCTCCTCATACGCCGTATAATCCGGCAAGAAGTGCCCCAAGTTGATCGGCCCCAAGCTCGCCGCAACGCGCGTCAGCGCCACACGCCCGCCCGCCGACAAGCAGACGTTCTCCGCCGAATACTGCGACGGCATCCCGCGACGATAGAGCTGGTTGTAGTGGCTCGCGACCGCCTCGCGCACCTCCCACAGCCCCGCCACAGGCGCATACTCATGATCCATCCCGTCCACGCCAAACGCGCTCATGCGCTCCGGCGCGCCGGGCAGCGGCCCGACCTCGGGCTGACCCTGGCCGAAGTTGGTCCAGGCCGGATCTTCAGGGCGATAACCGGCGCGCGCCGCCTCGGTCATCACAAAGATCACCCCCGTGCGGGGGACGTCGCGAAAGGCGCTAGCGGACATGCGAGGCTCACAGGTGTTGCGGTGGAGGAGCCGGGCCGACGCCCCACGAGGCGCCATAACCGACTGCGCAGTCTGCCCCGAAGCGCACCCCCTTGCAAGCCGCCATCTTGCGCCCATCCTCGCCACGTGCTCTCCTCGCCCCGCACCCCCACCGCGAGGCACGCCATGCCGGATCTTTGGATCGCCACCGACCCCACGCTCCCCGACCTCTCCCCTGACCATCAGCGCGCCCTCGCGCCGCTCCTCGCGCTCGGCCTCGACGCGCGCGTCGCTCGCTGGGACGACCCCACCATCGCCTGGCACGACGCCAAGCTCGTCTGGATCGCCTCATGCTGGGGCTACTTCGCCCGCCTGCGCGAGTTCATGGCGTGGCTCGATCACTTAGACCTATGCGGCGCTACGGTCGCTAACCCCACGCGGCTCATCCGCTGGAACCTCAACAAGCGCTACCTGCTTGAGCTTCGCGACGCGGGCGTCCCCATCATCCCCACCTGCTGGGTCGAGGACCCGGCCTACCTCGACGCCGCGCTCTCGCAGCTCGCCGCGCTCGGCTGGCACGAGGTCGTCATCAAGCCCGCCGTCTCAGCTGGCGCCTTCAAGACGACGCGCTCGCGCGGCGTCGACGACGCACGCGCCGCCCTGCGCGCCATCGCGGGCCACAGCGAGGCGCTGATTCAACCGCTGCGCGAGGCGATCTTAGCGCGCGGCGAGTGGTCGCTCATCTGCTTGAACGGCGCGTTCAGCCATGCGGTGCGCAAGGTGCCCGCGCGTGGTGATTTTCGCGTCCAAGACGACTTCCACGGCCAAGTCCACTTCGAGCCCAATCCTCCCCAATCCCTCATCGACGCCGCCCACCACGCGCTCTCTCATTGCCCCGAGCCCGCGCCGCTCTATGCGCGCGTGGACGGCATCTGGCGCGAGGATGCAGGCTTTGAGCTGATGGAGCTTGAGCTGATCGAGCCCGAGCTGTTCTTGCGCGCCCACCCCGACGCACCTGAGCGCTTGGCCCACGCCTTGGCAGCGCGCCTCATTTGAGCTTCTTGGTCTCTTTGCGCAGCCGCTCCATCATCCCAGGCAAGGACTTCTTCTGCGCCTTCACCCGCAGCCAGTCCGGCACCGAGGTCGTCGGATCCGCGTGCACTGTATAGGTGGCGAGCGTGCGTGTGCCGCCCTCCCCATAAGGCTCCAACACCCAGCTGCCGGTGTTGGCCTTGTAGTCGCCACGGATCAGCGTCCAGCTGCGCGAGCGCTTGGTGGGGGTGATCGTGTGCGTGGCGCGCGTCACCCCCACCAGGTTCGAGAACGGAAACGGCAGCGACACCTCCACCTCACAGATGAACTGATCTCCCTCACGCTTGAGCAGCTTTGATGACGCGATATTGTCAAAGTAACGCTTGTAGTTAGCGCAATCCTCGATGAGCCGCCACACCTTCTCCATCGGCGCGTCGACCACCGCCTTGACGATCACGCGCGGCGTGTCAGAGCCCTTCACATCCTGCGTCTTCAACGTTATCTCACCGCGAGACAGCGCGTCACCTCGCGCCCACGCCAAGCTCGGCAGCGCCCCACACAGCAGCGCGGTCATCAGGATCAAGCGGGTAGGGCGCATTACGACTCCTTAAATCAATGATCATCAGCCCCACGAGCCCCCTCGAACACCTCAAGAGCGACCCATGATTCGGTTTATCTCACACGCGAGGCTCGCATAAGCGACCCCTCACTGTCCAGCGCGTGCCCGATAGACGCGCCACAGCGGCCAATCTTCACCGCATGGCGCTCGCGATCACATAGCTCTGATGAGCGTCTGACCAGCAGAACTGATCCGCCACGCTGCGAAAGGCATCAAGCGTCGCCGCCTCCACCGCCCCCTGCGACGAGGGCGCCCTCGGCACACGACTCGCCCCATGCCGCACCACATCACGCGCGATCGTCTGGGCCACGCGCCCAAGCCTCGACTCACCCAGCTGACGCACAATCGCTCCCAACACACCGCGCTCTAGCCCCCGCTGCGCCGCAACCTCCACCCCGCGCCAGCGCCGCGCCCTAAGCTTCGCCGACGCCACCACTTGCACCCCCGTCGCCGGACATAAGAATGTGCAGACCAGCTCGCCACCCTCCCGGCGAGTCTGCGCCAGCAGCGGTCGTATCAGCGTCAGCGTCAGCGGCTCCCTCATGCGGCCTCCCTCACAAGGCGTCTCTCC
>CAYXWB010000445.1:0-3571 GCA_964468515.1 uncultured Bradymonadales bacterium
ACATCGTGGCGGGTCGCGCGTCGACGTTCCGTCTGCCGAGCACGCCGGTGTCAAGCTCGCTGCGGGTGTATCAGGGCGATCCTGAGGACCCGACGGTGGGGCGCTGGGTGCCGCGAAGCCGCCAGAGCGGGTTTGACTACTTCCCGCAGTCCAACTCCATCGCCTTCTTCGGCGACTATCGCCCCGCCTCGGGCATGGATGAGGGCGTCCAGATCGCCGTCCACTATCAGGTCTTCCGCCTGCGCAGTAAGGCGCCCTCTGACCCCGCTGAGGGCAACCCTTGAGCCCAGCGCGCGACGCGTCAGGTGGCGCGTCGCGCAGGGGAGGTCCGATGCCGCCCCACGAGGTCTTTATGCGCGCGTTGAGCGCCTTATGGCTCGCGAGCTTCGCGCTCGTCGCCTGCGGCGATGCTGCGGTCGAGCGCGCTGCTCCAAGCACCAGCGCGCAGACGCTGCCGCAGACGACGCAGACGCTCCCCACGCTGCCCCCGAGCGAGGTTGGTGAGGATGAGCCCGACGAGGAGCTGCCGCTTGAGCAGCAGCCTCCCGCCCCACCGCAGCGGGACAGCGACGGTGATGGGATCCCTGATCATGTGGAGCGGGTGCTCGGCACCGATCCGTACCATCATGACAGCGATGGGGATGGGCTCAGCGATCTGGAGGAGCTACAGCGCGGCCTGGACCCGCTGCGAGTTGACACGGACGGGGATGGCCTCAGCGACCGGGAGGAGCTGCGCCTTGGGCTCAACCCTCTGCTGAGCGCGACGTACGATGATCAGACGCTTGATGGGGATCGTTTTATCGCGCGCGCGTGTGACACGCCAACGCCCGCGCCGCTGACGTTTCATATGAGCGACGCTGGGGACTGGCGGCTCGGGTTGAGCGCGGGTTTGAGCGCGGTGGCGCAGGCGTCAGGTGTGGCGAGCGGGCAGGAGGTCAACGCGCAGCGCTTTGATGGGGCTGACGCGGGGGTGTACGGGGTGGTGCTCACCACGGCGCGCCGTGGCTCGGGCCAAGCGCGCGTGGCCGTCTATGCGGCGAACGTCGCGCAGCAGCTCGGCGCCGCGGTGGAGCTAGGCGCGAGCTGGATGACGCACGATCAGCATCGCGCGCATGCCTTGACGCTCACGTTCGCCACAGATGAGGCTTCGGCGGCGACGGCGCGCGATGTGCTCGCGAGCGTGCTTGAGCCTAGCCTGCGCGGCGACGCGCCAGCGCCTCAACCGCGTGATGGGGCGATGACTTATACGGCGCGCGTGGTCGTGGTGGAGCGCGATGATCGCCTGCTCACGCTGGTCGCCTTGGCGCCAAGCGCGCGCTGGCGCGCAGACGCGCAGACGCGCGCGCGCGGGCGCGAGCTGACAGACACCACGCAGCTCGCGCGCGCGGCGGCGCTGCCTCGGGCGCGCTGCTTGCTGCTGCCCGCCTCGTATCGGCGCCAGCCGCTGGCGCTGTATTGGGTGCTTGATCCTTCCGAGTCCATGCGCGCCGCGATGGAGAACATCGCGCAGGTGGTGGGGCCAGTGTACGAGGCGTTGACGCTGGCGGGGATCCCCTTTCAGCTGGGCGTGACGAACACAGACGCGTCGCTCAAGGGGCGGCTGCGCGCGCGCACGGGGTGGCATCACACGCTGGAGACGTTCTATGAGGAGGTGCAAGCCTATGTGCGCGAGTGTCAAGGCTGCGGCCCGCGCGCGCGTGATGCAGAGCACGGCCTGTACAGCGCGCGGGCGGGGGTTGAGGCGATGCGCGATGTCAGCACGCCGCGCGCGCTGCGTCTGCGTGAGGACGCGCAGCTGATCACGATCTTCATGACGGATGAGGAAGATCGCTCCGTCGCCGATGAGCGAGAGCCGCTGCCTGACGCGCCGTGGACGCCCAGGGCGGCGCTCCTTGACACGTATCGCGACTTCTTTGTGCGTCATCCGAGCGTGGCGGCGCTCATCAGCCAAGGCGACGCGTGTGGGGCCGATGCGGCCGCCTACCGTGAGGTCGCACAAGCGGCCCGTGGCCTCGTGCTCGATCTGTGCTCACCTACGCTTGGAGCGCAGCTGGCGCAGTGGGTGCTGGCTGGGCCGCCGCGCCCTGTCTCGCTGGGGGTGGCGCTGATGACGAGCAGCCTGTCGATCGTGCTCTCGACCACGCAGCAGCCTACCGAGGGGACACCCGTGCCGCGCCATGATGAAGAGGGCTTCAGCGACGATGGCGCGCGCGCGCTCATCTGGCTCAATGGCAGCTATGAGCAGCGCCGCCGCGACGCCCAAGCGGCCCACCTCGCCATCCACTACTGGGCGTTTGACACCACCACCAAGGGCGACTGAGCGGCGCGCTCACCGCGTCGGCGCGGGCAAGATCCAAGGCCCCGTGGCCGGCGTGTCGCGCTGCGCGGCGAGGTCGACATGAGGATCGATGAGCGCAGCGCAGAGGCGACTCTGGCCGCGCGCCGCTGTCTCACTGGGCCTGGGCAGGCCGAGCAGGCGGCGCGGCCAATCACGCGCGAAGTACAGCGTGGTGGCGCCCATCATCACCCAAGGGAGCACGCCGATGGGGAGCAGCGCCCACCAGGTCACGAGGTGGGATTTGAGCGCGGTGAGGTAGGCCAGCGCGCGCGATCGTGGCCACAGCAGCAGCAGCGCCCAGATGGTGAGGTCAAACAGAGCGCCTGCCCAGCTCATCACGAGCGCGGTGGGGCGCTGCGCCAGCAGCGTCCCGACCAACGGCCAGCGGGCGCGCGCGCCAAGCCAGCTCGTGAGCGGCTGGCCGTGCAGCAGCCAGTCGGTGTTGAGCTTGGCCACGCCCGCGTGGAAGTAGACGATCGCGAGCATCGCGCGCAGCGTCCAGACGCACCACGCGGACGCGCGGCGTCGCCGCGCTTGCGCGCGCGCCATGACAGGGCGATGACAGGGCGGCGTCCATCGGCATCAGGCACATCAGCAGCGCGAGGATCGTGATGAAGTCATAGGGGTTGAGGTGGGTGCTCCTATCAAAGCTCTCGATCCACCCGAAGCCCGCGACAAAGAGCGGCATCAGCGCGCGGGTGCGCCAGCCGATCGCGAAGGCGCCGCTCAACAAGAGCATCGCGCCGAAAAGCGCGTGGAGCGCGAGGCCCAGCGGTGGTCCAGGCAGCCAGCGCAGCTTTTGATCCAGAGGTGACACGCTCGCCTGTTATGTTATGGTGTACACTATGGCCGGGGTATGTCGCTGAGGTGCCATGATAATGACCCCTTCAACGGGCTCTGACACCAAGCACACCTCAGCGTCTACCTCTCACACCCTCCTCTGTGTTGAGTAGATCACGATGAGTGAGACGCGTCGTATACTTAGCTTCCTCTTGGTGACGTCGCTCATGGTCCCCATGGCGCTCACTACAGGTTGCGGTGAAGACACCGTTGACCCGCCTGTCACCCCGCTCCCCAATGACGCCTCGCCAGACGACAGCGCTGACGCAGAGGACGATCTGCCCGTGGACGAGCCTGATGACGCGGACGCCACGCCGGACGCGCCGATCGACACGCCAGATGACGTGCCAGATGACGTGCCTGATGAGACGCCCGACATGGCGCTGACGCCTC
>CAYXWB010000446.1:0-3562 GCA_964468515.1 uncultured Bradymonadales bacterium
CACGATCCACGTCGTGATCAACAACCAGGTCGGCTTCACCACCGATCCCAAGGACTCGCGCTCCACGCGCTACGCCACCAGCATCGCCAAGATGCTGGAGGTGCCGATCTTCCACGTCAACGGCGACGACCCCGAGGCGTGCGTCCGCGTGATGAAGCTCGCCATGCGCTACCGTCAGCAGTTCCACCACGACGTCGTGATCGACCTGGTGTGCTATCGCCGCTACGGTCACAACGAGGCCGATGAGCCCCGCTTCACCCAGCCGACCATGTACGCCGTGATCGACAAGCTCACGCCCGTGCGCGAGCGCTACGCCAGCCAGCTCGTGCAGCAGTCCGTGCTCACCGAGGACGAGGTGCAGGCGCTCTGGGACAAGCGCTGGGCCCGCTATGAGGAGGCCTTTGAGGCCGTCCACGGCAAGCCCTACCCCAAGAAGGTCGACAGCCTCAACGGCTTCTGGAAGCAGTACCGGGGCGGTCGCTATGACCGCGCTCATGGCACCGACACCACCGTGGCGCTGTCCCGTTTGCGAGAGCTTGGCAAGATCCTGGGCACGCTGCCCGAGGATCACAACGCGCACCGCACCATCGCGCGCATCATCCAGACGCGCGCCAAGATGGCCGCTGGCGAGCAGCCGCTGGACTGGGGCATGGGCGAGGCGCTGGCGTTCGCGTCGCTGCTGGATGAGGGCACCAACGTGCGCATGACCGGCCAAGACTGCATCCGTGGCACGTTCAGCCACCGCCACGCCGCCGCCTGGGATGTCGAGTCCGGCGCCATGTACTGGCCCGCGCGTCACATCCACGACCAGCAGGGCCGCTTTGAGATCTACAACAGCCTCTTGAGCGAGGCCGCCGTGGTCGGCTTTGAGTACGGCTACGCGCTCGACTACCCCGAGGCGCTGATCATCTGGGAGGCCCAGTTTGGCGACTTCGTCAACGGCGCCCAAGTGCTCATCGACCAGTTCATCAACTCCGGCGAGGACAAGTGGAAGCGCCTGAGCGGGCTCGTGATGCTGCTGCCGCACGGCTATGAGGGGCAAGGCCCCGAGCACTCCAGCGCGCGCCTTGAGCGCTTCTTGCAGCTGTGCGCCGAGGACAACATGTTCGTGTGCAACCTGACCACCCCCGCGCAGTACTTCCACTGCCTGCGCCGTCAGGTCCACCTCAAGCAGCGCAAGCCGCTCATCATCATGAGCCCCAAGAGCTTGCTGCGCAGCGCCCACGCCACCTCCTCCATGGAGGAGCTCGCCACGGGCGGCTTCCAGCACGTCATCCCCGATCAGCGCGACCTCGACCCGGACGCCGTCAAGCGCGTCATCCTGTGCAGCGGCAAGGTCTATTATGACCTGCTCGACTACGCCAACGAGCATGGCCACAGCGACACCGCGCTCGTGCGCGTGGAGCAGCTCTACCCGCTCGACGCCAAGGCGCTGAGCTCGGCCGTGCACACCTTCTCTGGCGCTGAGCGCCTGCTCTGGGTGCAAGAGGAGCCGCGCAACATGGGCTCCTGGCACTACATCCTGCCCGAGCTGCTGGAGCTGTTCGGCGACAAGCTCAAGCCCACCTTCGTGGGCCGCGCCGCCAGCGCCTCGCCCGCCACGGGCGACCCGGAGAGCCACGCCTTTGAGCAGCGCGCCCTGATGCGCGAGGCCTTCGAGCGCTGATCCACCCCACCTTGAGGCCGCCAAGCGCGTGCGCTTGGCGGCCTCATCTCACACAGACCGCGCCGCACCGCGCGACGCCCTAGGCACGACGAGGCCACGCGTGACGTCCGTGAAGATCCCCCTGCCCGCCCTCGGTGATGCGAAGCAAGCGCGCATCCTGCGCTGGCATAAGCAGGTCGGTGAGCGCGTCGAGGTGGATGAGCCGCTGGTCGAGATCGAGACGGACAAGATCGTCGCCGATGTGCTCGCCACCCAGACAGGCGTCCTCACCGCACAGCTCGTCACCGCTGGCCAGACGGTCAAGGTGCTGACAGCGCTCGCTGAGCTTGAGCCTGGCGAGGCATCCCAGGGCTGGTGGTGAGCGCCTCGCGCCCTGCCAGCGAACGTTCGCGCCGATGTCGCCCTCCTCGCCTTGCGCCTACAACCCAACGTGCTACATTTCTGGCCGCTTGACGCGGCGTCCGCCCCATACGCCCCTGTGACTGTTCGCGATCCACGAGGCTATATTCATGAGTGTCACTGTGCAGGTCCCCTCCCTTGGTGAGTCGATCACTGAGGCGATCATCATCTCCTGGAACAAGAAAGTCGGTGACTTCGTCAAGGTCGACGAGATCCTCGTCGAGCTGGAGACCGACAAGATCACCGCTGAGGTGCCCTCCCCCGTCTCCGGCACCATCACCGAGCTGAAGGCCCAGGCTGATGACACCGTCAATGTGGGCGATGTCATCGCGGTGATCGAGCCCGGTGATGAGGCCACGGCCGGTGGTGCTGAGGAGAGCGGCGACAAAGAGGACAAGAAGACGAAGAAGAAGGGCGAGGACGACAAGCAGGCGAAGACCAGCACGGATAACTCGCCAGCGCAGAGCGACGAGCCCGCCGAGAACGCGCCTGAGCCTGAGGGCGACAGCAAGCGCAATGAGACGCTCAGCCCCGCCGTGCATCGGCTCGTCGAGGAGCACGGGCTCAACCCCAGTGACATCAAGGGCACGGGCCCCAGCGGTCGCCTGCTCAAAGAGGACGTGCTCAACTTCATCGAGCAAGCCAAGGACAAGCCCAAGGCCAAGCAGGCTGACAAGCCTAAGGCCGACAAGGGCCAAGACGATAAGCCCAAGGCCGATAAGGCGCCCGCGACCGTCACGAGCGGTCAAGAAGAGCGCGTGCGCATGACCAAGCTGCGCCAGACCATCGCGCGCAGGCTCGTCGAGGCCCAGCACAACGCCGCCATGCTCACCACCTTCAATGAGGTGGACATGACCAACCTGATGGCGCTGCGCAAGCGTCACCAGGACGCGTTCGTCAAGCGCCACGGCACCAAGCTCGGCTTCATGTCCGTGTTCGTGAAGGCCGCTGTTGAGGCGCTCAAGGAGTTCCCGGCGGTCAACGCTGAGATCGACGGCGACTCTATCATCTATAAGAACTACTACCACGTCGGCGTGGCCGTTGGCGGCGGCAAGGGCTTGGTCGTGCCGGTCGTGCGCGACGTCGATCAGCTCAGCTTCGCCGAGATCGAGCTTGAGATTCAGCGCTTGGCCGAGAAGGCCAAGAACAACGCCCTCTCACTGGCAGAGCTGACCGGCGGCACGTTCACTATCAGCAACGGCGGCGTCTACGGCTCCATGCTCTCGACGCCCATCCTCAACGCGCCCCAGTCCGGCATCCTCGGGATGCACAACATCATCGAGCGCCCGATCGCCGTGGGCGGCAAGGTCGAGATCCGCCCCATGATGTACCTGGCGCTGACCTACGATCACCGCATCATCGACGGTCGCGAGGCCGTCTCGTTCCTCGTGCGCCTGAAGCAGTGCGTCGAGGATCCGGAGCGCATCCTGTTCGAGGTCTGATCTGCTGCGACCCGAGCCAAGCTCAACGCGACGGGGCGCGGCGCGCTAAGCGCGC
>CAYXWB010000447.1:0-3561 GCA_964468515.1 uncultured Bradymonadales bacterium
GGCGCGCAGCATAGCGTCCTGGCGTGGAGGCGTCGCGAAGACGCCGACGCGAGCGCGGTGCGCGTGCGTCGGCGTCTTCGTCAGGTGAGAGTGAGCGCGCTTGAGCGCGCTCAGCGCATCACGGCGCGGGCGCAGCGGCGGGAGCAGCCGCGTTGGCCATCAGGCGCGCCTTGAGGTGCAGGTAGAGGCCGTCGCTGTTGGCGTCATTGACGACGGAGATCGAGTCGACGCTCTTGACGAGCTGGCCGAACTCGGGGCCTGCCATCGCGGCCATGGGGCCGATCAGCTGACCGACGCGCTGGACGTTGAGGTAGAGGCCGTTATAGGGCGCGCTGTCGCCGAAGTCCTTACCCTGGGGGTTGGCCGAGGCGGAGAGCTTGGCCTTGGCGGGCTTGCCCGCGATCGCGGCGATGATCTGCGCGTCGGGCACGGCCTTGGTGCCGATCACGACGAGCGCGTCCTTGACGAAGATGGTCGCAGCGTCGCCGCCGATGGCGTAGCCCTTGATGTCACCCTCCAGCGCGCGAGGCACGACCGCGACAGGCGCGGGCAGCTCGCCCAAGGTGCCATCCTCGTTGATCGGGGGCATGGGCGGCGGGGTGGCCTTCGCCACGAGCTTGCCGACCATGGCGTTGGCCTTGTCGGCATCCTTGAACTGGAGGGCGATGACCGCGTTGATGGCCTCGGGCAGCGCGTTGGGGTTCTGCGTCGCGCCCATGGCGCCAGCGAGGTCCACACTGTAGAGGAAGACGCCGAGCTGGCCGTCGAAGTTCTTGAGGACCTCCTCCTCGACGTTCATCTCAAGCGCTTGACCGGCCTCTTGGATGGCCTGATCGATCTCCTTGCGCTGCTCCTCGGTCATGGCCTCCTTGTAGAAGGCCCAGCCCTTCTCGAAGTTGACCGACATGCGCAGGCCCAGCGCGACGTCCTCGGTGGCGAAGCCCTCGAAGGGGGACTTGCTGGCGCTCTTGCCGAGGTCGGCGATCTTGTCGTTGAAGTCCTTGGTGGAGCCAAAGAAGCCGCTCACGAGGACGTCACGATCCTCGGTCTTGATGCCGATGCCGAGGCTCTTGGCGTTGGCCTTGAACCAGTCGGCGGTCCTCTGCGCGTTGGGGTCGCTCTCATCCGCGATCGCACGGGCGAACTCGGGGTTCTGCATGAGGGCTGTGGGGTTGCCATAGATGGTGATGTCGTAGCCCTTGAGGCCCGAGGTGAACTGCTTGTAGGCCTCGGTGGAGGCGGCGCTCTGCTTGGCGTCTTGCTTGGCCATCGACGCGACGAGCTGACCTGCGCTCACGGGCGACTCACCCTCCATCGCGGAGGTGCCGATGATGACGAGCTTGCCCTCGTGCAGCCACGCGAGCTGCTTGCCCTCAGCGCCGCTCAACACCTTGACCTGCTTGCCGTCGATGGTCTCTGACTTGGGCGCCTCAGTGGCGTTGATGGCGCCCTTGGCCTTCTCGGCGAACAGCGCGTCGAACTTCTGGCGATCCTCGACATAGGCCATCAGCGTGATCTGCTTGCCGACGACACCTGCGGCCATCCCCGAGCGCGACAGGCCCGCCTCACCCCAGCTGGCGGGCTTCAAGAGGTCCACGCCGACCTGCGCGGCGAGCTGCTCTTGGGCCACGTCGAGCTGCTGCGCGGCGGGGCCAGCGCTGGTCTTGATGGTGGCGAGGGTCTTGTCGAGCTTGTCGACGTCGCCCACAAACACGGCGCCCTCAGCGGTCGCCGGCAGGCGGCTGGCGAAGTCCTCAACGCGCGCATCCGCCGTCTTGGGGATCTCGCCCTTCTTGTCGCAGCCAGTGAGCGCGAGCGCCGTGATGGCGCCCACCATGAAGAGGTGACGGGGCGATAGCGCGGCGCGCGAGTTCAGTGCAACAGACATCTAGATTCTCCGAATTTGCTGGTCTTGGCGATGTGCAGCGCGCTTGAGGCCAGCTGGCCTAGGCGTGTGCGCTACCTGTCGGCTCGTCATCGCGGCTCGCGATGATCCCTCATGATCCCGAACGGACCCTGCCCTACAGTGGCGCACACTCTAACCGCTCACCCGCGATCGTGCAATGCGCATCAAGGTCGTCAACTTGTCGATTTTTAATGATATGACGATCACACGGTCGGCGAGCTCGCGCTCAATGGTGATGATGCTCCTCAGGATCGGGCGCCTCCACCCAGCGCGTGATGTCCTGCTCCACGAGCCTCAACGTCGCCCCGTCCCACCCCCACACATGCTGCGATCCTCGCCCCAAGCCCTCATCCAGCGCGAAGCCCTCCTCATGCACCCACAGCTGGCGATACTGCTCACGCGGCAGCTGCCAGGTGTCGGGGATGTTGCGATGCCACACGCTCCAGAACTCGAAGTGGTGCGCCATCGCCTCATCTTGATCCTGCTCGGGCGCCTCCAAGAACCTCAACCACTCGCTGCGAAACAGCCAGAGCGCGCGCGGGCTGTCGCGATCGATCAGCTCGCGCGCCGCCACCGCCCCCGGCTCATCCGTGATGCACACGAACACCCGCTCCGTGATCGGGTTCTGCCCCAGGCGCGGATACTGCGCGTGGGCGCGCTCGCCAGCGAAGCTTAAGAAGTCCAGCAGCGCGCCGCCTGTGATGCGGCGCTGCCAGCCGCTCAAGGCGTCCAACATGTGCCCATCGCGCAGCGGCTCAGGCTTGCGCACGCTCGCGATAAAGGCGCGCAGCTGCGCGCCCCAGTCATCCGCCGTCATCGTCATCAGCAGTGTCCTCTGAGATAGGAGCGCCCTTGAGGCCAAGGCGCGTCTGCGCTGTGGGGCGCGCCTCATCGATCCAGCGCGCGTTGGTCTACGCTTACTCCAACACAGCCCTCGCGATGGCGTAACATTGCGCGCATCGTTTGACCAGCCCACGCGCGCACTGGGCCACGCGTTGATCCTCTCACTTGTAGCAATCATGCGGGTCTGCGCGCTTTTTTAAGGCGGTTGCGCGGCGCTGGCTTGAGTCCTGCATCATCTCGGCACATTCCAGCGGCTCATCACGCGTCGCTGCGCGCTCAACCCCACTCACTCAGGAGTCTATCGCCATGATCTCTCGCAATCACCAGCTCATCACCGCGCTCGGCTTCACCCTCATCTCCACCAGCCTCGTCGCCTGTGGCCCCAGCGAGCAGGAGGGTCAGCCCGTCGACGCCCAGAGCGCGCGCGCCGCCATCACCGCCAACATCCCCCCTGTCTCCCAAAGCGTCAGCGCATCGCTCGCCTTTTTAGAGCAGAGCCAGCTCCTCAACGACAGCCTGAGCCGCGAGTCCTGCTACACTGATGTCTCCTTTAATGAGCAGGGTGAGCCGACTGAGATCGAGGTCTGCGACGATCAGCCCGTCTCAATCGACCTGGACCTGAGCGGCCCCACCCAGCAGCTCGTCAGCTTCCTCAACGAGCACGTCTTCATCGACGCCAACATTGAGTCGCAGACCCAGCTTGAGATCATCTACCTGCTGCGCCCCGAGCATGTCTGCCAAGGCGACCCCGAGGATCAAGCCGAGTGCACCGACACGCTCACCAAGGTCCCCGTGCGCGTCGCCGTCTCCTC
>CAYXWB010000448.1:0-3559 GCA_964468515.1 uncultured Bradymonadales bacterium
CGCGCGCGCGCGATTGGCCCCCTCCTGGGTGGCTCAGTCGCAGATCGCCTCCCAGGCGGGGGCGACATCCTGGCGCTCGCGCAGCGAGCGCCAGGCGTCGGGGGCGCTGCGCAGCAGCGTCAGCGACGTCAGCAGCGCGGCCTCTTGGGGGGAGAGCTTGGGGCGCGTGAGCAGCGCGGCTTGGGCGGCGGCCGCGCCGCCGGGCTTAGCCAGCTGTGCCGCCCAGGGGGCGGGGGCGATGAGCGGGCCGTTGAGCGTCTGCTCGTCGCGGGCGAACAGGCCGCGCAAGATCGCGTCGGCGCGCCGCGCCTCGGCGTGGTGGCCCGCTTGGGCGAGCGCGGCGCGGGCGCGCTCAAGCGTCGCGCTGGTGGCTGGGATATCGCCGCGCTCCAGCGCGTGGCGCGCCTGCGCCAGATCCTCCATCGCCAAGGCGATCACGGCGCTGCTGCCCATCAGATCGTTGCCATCACGCGGGCGCGCGGGCTGGGTTAGCGCCGCGTCTGTCGCGTCGTCCACCTCACTTGAGCTGCTGAGGCTGCTAGCGAGGCGCCACAGGGTCTTGGGCATGGCGCGCTTGAGGGCGGGGCGATCATCTTGCAGGCCAGGGCACCATGCCAGCGCGGGGTCAGGCTTGGCGGCGGCGCGCAGGCGCGCGGCCAGCGCCTCATCGGAGCCCGCGCCGACATACTGACCGCTCATCTCGTAGCCGATCATCGCCAGCAGCAGCTCGCCGTCGGGGCGTCGCGCAGCGGCGTCCTCACCGCCACAGTTGAGCGCGCGCGTGGCGCCAGCGCGCGCGCGCTCAAGCTCGCCATCGCGCAGCGCGGCCAGGGCTAAGGCCAAACCCCAGGTCGCGCAGCGCGGACCTGCGGATGAGGCGCGCATGGCGCGCTCAAGCAGGGCCACGCGCTGCTGCGTCGCGCCCGCGCCGCCGCGCAGCCACCCCTCAAACAAGGCGGCGGCGTGCGGGGCGACCAGCGCGCGCGCGCGCGGGGGCAGCGCCTCGACGGCGGCCCACAGCGTGTCCATGTCTTGGCAAGCGCGCGTGAGGCCATGCTCCATCACCCAGAGCGCGCCTTCTTGGGCGTCGGCGAAGGCGCCGGGCGCGATGGCGCGCCTGCGCAGCAGGGCGTCATGCGCGATGCGGCTGAGCGCCTGCGCGCGCTCACAGCCCGCGCCACCCATCGCCTCCCCGAGCGCGCTGATGGATCCCTCATCAAGCTCAAGGCTTGAGGAGGTCATCACGAGGGCGGCGCGCCATAGCGGATCATCGCTCTTAGCCAGCGCGTCGAGCCAGCTGGGCTGAACGCGCAGCGTGGCGACTTGGGCGATGGCCTCCCAGCGCGCGTCTTCTGCCAGCGCGCTGAGGCCGCGCCCGTAGCTGTCGAGCGTGGCGCTTGTGGTGGCGTCGGTGAGCGGCGCAGGAGGCGCTGTAAGCGCCTCCCACAAGGTGAGCAGGTCGAGCGCTTGGTGGCGCTCGCGCAGCGCCTCGCGCTCCATCGCGCTGAAGTGTTCATCAGGTTGATGAGGCGGCATCAACCACTCATCAAACAGCGACAGCACCCAGAGCTTCGCGTCAGGATCGGAGCGCGCCGCGGTCTGCTCGGTCTGGCGCGAGGGCGAGCTGAAGACGCGCTTGACGCCTTGGCGCAGGGCTTGCTGCCAGACGTACCAGCCGCTGCTGACGAGGCGCGGATCGGCCGCCGCCAGCGCCGCCGCCTTGCCCTGCATCTTGAGCGACTCGCGCTCCAGCCCCAGGCCCCGATAGACGGCCTCGCCGGTGAGGTTATAGAGCAGATCCTGGGCGCGATTCCAGCGCGCGCGCGTGGCGGCTGTGGCGACATGTAGCGCGAGCTCAGGGCGCCCGCCAAGCGCCAGGGCCTGCGCGCTCTGAAGCGCGAGCGCGTCGTGGCGCGAGGAGGAGGCCAAGCGCGCGAGCAGGCGCTCAAGCCAGAAGGCGGCGAGCTCGACATCGCCTGTGGCGTGGGCGGCTTGCGCTGCGGCGAGCAGACCGCGCTGGGCGTCGCTCAGGCCGTGGGCGCGCAGCGGCATCATCCCGAGCGCGCCGGGGCCTTGGGATTGACCCGTCCAAGGATCGCGCAGCGGCGCGCGCCACCACGTCGGCGTCATCGCCACGACCTCATCGCCGTCACAACGCATGGCGGCGTCCACGCCTAAGCGCAAGGTCAGCTGCTCGATCGTGACGGGGTTGTCAGCGGCCGCCACGGGGGCGCGCACGACGCGAAGCTGCGCGCTCGGCGGCGCGCTGAGCGCGGGGCACGCAGGATCGAGGGCGACGGCGGCGCGCGCAGTGCGCGGGCGCGGGTGCGGGTGCGCGATGGCGATCCAGCGGCTGGGCGTGGCGCCCTCGTGATGGAGCGTCACGTCATCGAAGCCGCGCTGCGCGAGGGCGATGCGTGGCGTGTGGCCGAGCAGATACCCCTGGCGCGCGTCGCTGAGCCCGGCGAGCGCGCCTTGGGCATCAAGCGCAAAGAGGCTGAAGCGGGTGCCCGTGGGCGCGGCCTGGAGGCAGTCATTGGCGCGCGGGTCGCCGTCGCCCGCGCAGACGCCGTGGTTGACCAAGGTGCGGCTGTCCGTGGCGAGGGCGGCGAGCTGTTGGGTGGTGCCAGGCGCGACGCGGCGCGCGTCCAGGCGTTGCAACACGACCCCCCAGCTGCGCTGCAGGCGCACGCCATAGACGTTGGCCTGAGCGCCCTCACCGCGCGAGGTGATCACGATCGCGCCTTGAGGCAGCGCTTGAGGCTCGTCGCCGCTGCGGGTGTCATGGACCAGCGCCCAGTCGCCCTCGGGCAGCATCATGAGCTGGCCTTGGGGCGTGGATGACAGGGGGCGTTTGATCTCAGACGGCGCGATGAGCGCGTCGCGCGGCTGCGGGGGCTGGCTCCAGGCGCAACCTGTGAGCGAGAGACAGGCCAGCGCCGCGATGCGCGCTGGCCTGGCGAGGCGTCGGGGCCTGTACATGGATCGCGCCTTTGGCGAGCGTCGTGGGTGAGGGTGGGGGAGGTTAAGCGCGCGTCACGGTCAGCCGGGTGCGCCCCAGCATGAAGCAGTCGCCATGGAACAGCTCCACGGCGCTGTTGACGCGGATGTAGGTGCCAAACTGCGTGTTATGATCTTCGATATAATAGGCGACATGGCGCATGGCGATGGTCGCGTGCTCATACTCCAGGCAAGGATCTTGAGGGCAGCGGATGAGGCCCTGAGAGCGCCCGATGTGGAGCATCTCGGCGATGGGGTAGAGCCCCGCCATGTGCCCATCCTCGCTGAGGTGGATCAGGTGCGGGTAGGTGGCCACGCGCGGGCCGCCGAGCGTGCGCGCGCTGCGGCCGTTCTCAAAGCCTGGGAGCGCGGGTGGGGGGCGCTTGTCGTGGAAGATGAAGCGCTGCTGGCCGATGATCATCTCATCGCCATCTTCGAGCTGAAAGGCGTCCGCGATGCGCAGGTAGACGCCATTGTGGCTCTCCAGATCCTCTAACATGAGCGCGCCTTGGCGCGTGGTGATCTGCGCATGCCAGCGCGAGACGAACGGATCATCAAG
>CAYXWB010000449.1:0-3556 GCA_964468515.1 uncultured Bradymonadales bacterium
GCCCGCGACTAGTCGCGGGCAGCGTCAGGCTCGGGCGCAGGCGCGTCCGCCTCATCGATCAAGTGGAGCTGGCCCTGCTGATCGCTCAACGACAGATGCCCAGGCTCGTGCGCCTCCTCGGGCAAGCTGAGCGCGCCGCGCTGTGCGAGCCCCGCGCGGCCGTGGATCGCGGCGATGGTGCGCTCGATGGTGTGCACCAGCGCGCGCGCCTCGACGTGCGAGGCCGCCGCGTCACGCCATCGCGCGCGCTCCTCTCGCAGCAGCGGCACGCTCGCCACTGCGCCATGCGCCTCCAGCCCTAACAAGCAGCTGCGCTTGGCCTCAAAGCTCGGCTGCGCGATGAGCTGCGCGCCCAGCAGCGCGTGGACCTCGGGGCCTCGCAGCGCGGCCAGCGCGTCGAGGGTGAGGACCAGCTCATGGTCGTTGAGATCATGGCGCGCGACGCGCACCGCCAGCAGCGCCAGCGCGGGCTGCCACGCCATCTGCTTGAGGGTGAGCAAGAAGGCCTGTCGCACCTGGGCAGGCTCGCGCGCGAAGACGCCGCTGAGCGCGTCGAGCAGCGCGTCTTCGGGGTGGTGCGCGGGGCACAGCGGCAAGATGAGCGTGCGCGGCAGCAGCGGCTGTGAGGCGTCGACGAGCAAGCTCAGCCCATGCTCCCGTGCCAAGCGACTCAGCGCGCGCTGACGCGCGCTCGCCACGCTGTGATCGGTCACCACGCGCTGCAACAGCGTCTCACGCTCGGGCGCGCTCCAGGCCTCAGGCGTCTGCTCGAAGTGCCACAGCTGCACCTCACAGGAACGATCCGATTTGCATTCATTCATAAATCGTTCGAGCGCGTCGGGATCATCCGCCAGCCGCTGCTGGATCAGCTGCGCGTAACGCGCGCGCAGCTGAGGGGTCATGTCATCGTGGCGCCACGCGTGCTGGAGCGCGAGCAGGGGGGCGCGCATGTTGTCGCGCAGCGCGGCGCCAGCGGCGCCTAAGTAGGCGATCACATCGCGCACCGCGCGCTGCTCTAGCAGCAGCTGGCGGCCGCTGAGCGGGAGCGCGCCGCTGAGCGCCCCCTCGTAGAGCGTCACCCCGCGCCAGCGCGGCTCCATGGGGGAGCGCAGCAGGTCCATGAGCGTGGCGCGGTTGCGCTCCGTCAGCGCGATGAGCGCGACCTCGGCGTCGCCAAGGAGCATGTAATCGCGCGACAGGAGCGTCTCACCCCAGAGGTCTAAGGCGGGCAGCAAGGCGGCCTTGGCGTCGCTCTGCGCGGTGGCCAGCAGCGGCAGCCCTGTGTCATGCGCGACGATCGTGAGCGCGCGCAGCGCGTCGCAGTCGAGCTGGTAGGTGAGATGGAGCACGGGCTGCTCGGTGAGCGCCTCCACGCGCAGGGTGAGCGCGAGCCCTTGGAGCTGGCCTGTGGCATGCAGCGCGTCCTTCACGCGCGTCACCTCCAGGTTCAGGCCTTGGAGCAGCGTCATGAGCGGCGCCACGCTGCTCGGCGGCGCGCGGCGTGCCTGCTGGCCTGGCCACAGCTGAAGCACCCCATAACCTCCCATCACCAGCAGCGCGATCGCCATCGCGCCCAGCGGGATGAGCTCGATCATGGCGAGCACAGGCTGGACGTGGAGCGCGCAGGCGATTACATGCATCGCGGTGATCCTGTCGCTGTGAGATCGCAGCGATCCCATGAGCCTAGAGGGAGAGTCTATCATGCGCGCCTCACTTGCGCAGAGTATCCGCAACATCCAGCCCACCTTTCGGGGCTGGACCAAGCCCGGCCCCAAGCCCGACCTCGACGCGATGCACACCCTCGCGCTGGAGGAGGGCGAGTCGCTTGACGCGCTCTGTGGTCACTGGCGCATCTTTCAGCTGCGCGATGGCCACCGCTTCTCCACCGATGACCTGCTCACCGCGTGGTACGCCACGAGCTGGTGTCCCAGCGCCTCACGCGTGCTCGATCTGGGCAGCGGCATCGGCTCTGTGGGCCTCACCGCCGCGTGGCGCTTGCCTCACGCGCGCTTTGTCACCTTGGAGGCCCAAGCCGAGAGCGTCCGCCTCGCCCGCAAGAGCGCCGCTTATAATGGCGCGCTCGATCGCTATGAGATCCGACATGGTGATCTGCGCGACCCCGACGCGCTCGCCGACTGCGCGCCCTTCGATCTGGTCATGGGCTCTCCCCCTTACTTCCTGATGGACGCTGGCGTGCATGGCGATCATCCGCAAAAGATCGCGTGTCGCTTTGAGGTGCGCGGCGGCGTCGAGGCCTACTGTGAGGCCGCCGCGCGGATGTTGGCTCCAGGCGGCATGTTCGCGTGCGTGTTCCCCGCCCGTGAGGTGGCGCAGCTGGAGCGGGTGCGCGCGGCAGCGGCAGCGGCTGGCCTCATCATCGTGCGCTGGCGTCAGGTCATCTTCCGCGAAGGCCAGGGCGTTGATCTCGCGCTGTTTGGCATGTGGCGCGCGCAGGATCTGCCGCCGCTGATGCATCCGCGCAGCTGGCGAGAGCCCGATCTCATCGTGCGCGACGCGCACGGCGTGCTGCATCCGGAGTATGACGCCGTGAAGCTCAGCTTCGGCTTCCCGCCTGGGGGCTGATGCGGGCGGAATAAGGCGAGGCCTCGTCACGCTTGACCCAGGGTCGCGTGGTGCGCACGATTGGGCGCTTGCGAGCGCCTCGATCGCCGCTTGTTCGCGATGTGTCCTATCATGGTGGCGCGCTCGAGCACCTCGCGCCATCTTCAACGTGGGAGGTTATGACGTGATGAGAGCCAGGGGTCAGATGAGGCGCGCGGCCATCGCCGCCGCGCTCTGTGTTTGCGCCATCGCCTGTGATAAGGCGCCCAACATCGCTGAGACGCCACAGACGGCACCACCTGAGGCCGCCCATCCTGCCACCGCGCCGATCGCTGACAACGCGGCGACGCCTGATGCGGTCGCGCCTGGGGTGCCGGTCATCCCCATCGCGCCCACCCCACCCGTCGCGCCCACGGCGCCGCTGACGAACGCGCAGGGCGTGGGCGTGGACACGCTGCGGCTGGTGCCCGATGTGGTCGAGCGCGCGATGCCGAGCGTCGTCGGCGTGGCCACCAAGAAGACGCTCACCTTGCAACGCCAGCGCCAAGGCATGTTTGGCATGCCGCCTATGATGCGCGGCGCGCAGCCGCCCATGCTGCAGCAGCGCGAGCAAGAGGGGATGGGCTCGGGCGTGATCATCTCTGCCGATGGCCTCATCCTCACCAACAACCACGTCATCGACGGCGCGGACTCCATTCAAGTCTCACTCTCCAACGGCCAAGTCTACGAGGCCGAGGTCAAGGGCGCCGATCCGCAGAGTGACGTGGCGGTCTTGCAGATCAAGGAGCACGAGGGGCCGCTGACGCCGATCGCGTTTGGCGACTCGGATCAGCTGCGCTTGGGCGAGGCGGTGTTGGCGATCGGCAGCCCGTTCGGGCTGGCGAGCACCGTGACGATGGGGATCATCTCCGCTAAGGGCCGCTCGAACGTGGGCATCGTCGATTATGAGGACTTCATCCAGACGGACGCTGCGATTAACCCTGGCAACTCGGGC
>CAYXWB010000450.1:0-3547 GCA_964468515.1 uncultured Bradymonadales bacterium
TCGGGCGCCACGCTGTTCAAGCTTGTCAGCCCTGGCGAGCTGTGGAGCTTGGTCGTGGGCGTGCTGTTGGCTGCGATTGGGATCGCCATCATGATCTTTGGCGTGCGCCGCTATCGCTCCGTCGATGAGCACATGCGACGATTGCATTGAGGTTGTCGTCCCGCGCCGCTGGTATCTGTTAGCGTTTCAGTTTAGGGTCGTGTCGCGTCGCGAGGGGCTCCTCGCGTGGCATCCTTGTGTGACCTCTCTTGCCTGTGAGCTGCCTCATGAATAAGCGTGGCCTGATCACGATCCTGGTCATCTTCGCTGGCCTGTTCGTGCTGCTGTTTGGCTTCTCTCTGGTGATGCTCTCCAGCACGGGCGCGCTCAGTGATGACGACAAGCCCCACGTCGGCGTCGTCGAGATCACGGGCCCCATCATGGAGAGTAAGAAGACCGTCGAGCAGATCCGCAAGCTGTCTAAGGATGACAAGATCAGAGCGCTCGTCATCCGCGTCGACAGCCCTGGCGGCTCGGTTGGCCCCAGCCAAGAAATCTACGACGCGGTCAAGAAGGCCAAGGCGCTCAAGCCGCTCGTCGTCTCCATGGGCGCCACCGCCGCAAGCGGCGGCTACTATATCGCCTGCGGCGCGGACACCATCTTCGCCAACTCCGGCACCGTCACGGGCTCCATCGGCGTCATCACCCAGCTGTTCAACGTGGAGGAGATCTTGGCCATGGCCAAGGTCGACGTCCACACCATCAAGACCGGCCCCTACAAAGACGCGGGCTCCCCTTTTAAGCCCTTCACCGAGCAAGATGAGCGCTACTTCAGCGCCCTCATCGGTGACATCTATGAGCAGTTCGTCGAGGCCGTCGCCGCGTGTCGCAAGCTCGATCTTGCGACCGTGCGCGAGCTGGCTGATGGGCGCGTCTACACAGGCCGCCAAGCACACAAGTACAAGCTCGTCGATCAGCTCGGCTCCTTCCAAGACGCCGTCGATCATGTCGCCAAACAAGCCAAGATCGAGGGCGACGTGAAGCTCGTCTACCCCGAGAAGGATGATCTGGGCCTGCTCGGCGCGCTGCTTCAGCAGGGCGTCGAGAGCGCCATGAGCGGCGTCGCCCAGCGCGCGCGCGCCTCCTCCACACCCTCCGTTGAGTATCGCCTCACCTCAGGCCTCTGATCGTGGAGCCTCCTCGCATGCGTCGTCTCAGCCCCCTCCTGATCGCGCTCATGATCTGCCTCGGCGGCGCCAGCGCCATGGCCCAAGCTGGCCCGGCGCGCCAAGGCGCCTCCTCAGCGCAGGTCGAGGACAGCGCGCCTGAAGGGCAGGGCGCCCAGGCTCGCCCCCAGCTCACCCTCAACGCCCTGTTGCGGCGCGCTTATAAGAGCGCTGACGCGATGCAGGTTGAGGGCGCCCGCGCCGAACACGCCCGCTGGCAGCGCTACCGCGCCGATCGCGCCTGGACCCCCAAGATCGAGACCAACACCACGCTCGCGCCTGTGCCCGCCAACACCGACCCCAACCGCGTCACCGCCAACCTGGATGAGTTCTCCGAGTTTAACATCGGCCCCTTCATCCGCCAGACGGTCCGCGTGGTCATCCCCATCTACACCTTCGATCGCATCTCACTGGCCCGTGAGCTAGCTGAGCTAGGCGTCGAGCGCGCGCGCGTGGATCGCCAGCGCGCGCGCCAAGAAGTCGCCTACCAAGTCCAGCGCGCTTACTTCAGCCTCCAGCTCGCCCGCGCCTTCCAAGCTCTCATTGATGAGGGTCAGACCATGCTCGCGCGCGAGCTGGAGCGCATGGAAGATGCCCGTGACTTCGGCGAGGCCGACTTCAAGATCCGCGACCTGCGCCGCCTCCAGATCTTTGAGGCCGAGTTCAAGACGCGCGCCTTGGATAACGCCAAGCTCACCTCCGTCAGCGTCGCGGGCTTGCGCTACTTCACGGGCTCAGACAGCCTCGAAGATGAGCAGGTCAGCGCCCTTGACCCGAGCGCCAAGCCCAAGCCGCTGCGCGATTATGCCTCCTATCGCGCCATCGCCGCTCGCCAGCGGCCCGACCTCATCCAGCTCGATCAAGCCGAGGAGGCGCGTCGTCTCAACGTCGAGCTCAAGAAGAGCGAGTTCTAC
Organism: uncultured Bradymonadales bacterium; assembly: GCA_964468515.1. Taxonomy (GTDB): domain Bacteria; phylum Myxococcota_A; class Bradymonadia; order Bradymonadales; family Bradymonadaceae; genus CAYXWB01. The sequence goes on from CAYXWB010000450.1 coordinate 2,120, forward strand.
CCTAACCTGTTCGTGGCCGCTGACTTCACCTTCGGCTGGTCGAACCAGAACGTCGCACCCCAGCCCGTGTGTCGCAGGCCGGAGGCTGGCGCTGAGTGCGACTTCAACACCAACCTCTTCGCGCGCCCCTTCCTCAACCCCTACCGCCAGCTCGGCTTCACCGCCATCTTGGGCCTGCGCTGGAGCTTCGACTACGGGCAGCTGCGCGGTCAGCTCGGCGAGGCACAGGCGCAGCTCGCTCAGACGCAGGCGCAGCGGCGACAGGCCACGGGCGCGCTGGAGCTGCAGCTGCAGAGCTTGCACCTCGACGCCGCCCAAGCGCTTGAGAAGATCACCATCGCACAAGATCGCCTCACCGCCGCACGACGCTGGCGCGATCAGCTCGGCCTCGGCGCACAACAAGGCGCTGATCCCACAGATGCCATCGAGCCCTTGCGTGCTTATTATGAAGCACGCCTGCTCCACCTCACCGCCCTCTACAACTATCAGATGGCGCGCGCGGAGCTGGCTCGCGCGATCGGCGTCGACACCCTCGATGATGCTGATAGCGCAGTTGAACAGGGCCCTCGTGAGTAGCTGACGTGAATAGCGCGCCTCAGGCGCGCGTCTCATCTGTTGTAGGCTGCTGGCCTCTTGTCATATCTTGGGCCTCACCTCACCTCATCATCACCTCGCTTTGAGGTGATGCTCGTCTTGGCGCCCTCTGACGCCTCTCTTCACGGAGTCAACTTATGCGTCGCATCGCTCGCGCCTGCCTCACCTTCGCCCTCATCTCGCTGAGCGCCACCGCCGCTTTTGCCGGTGAGCCCACCGAGTTTGTCAAGAAGCGCACCGCTGAGGTCACCGCCGTCTTAAGCAAGCCGGAGTCCAACAAGCGCGCCGCTGAGCTGAACGCCATCGTCCAAAAATCCATCGATTTTCGCGAGCTGGCCGCCCGCTCGCTCAAGGGCTACTGGGAGAATCAGCCCCCCGAAGCTCAACAAGAGTTCCTCACGCTGCTCCAGCAGATGCTCCAGGCCAACTACGCGAACAAGCTCGCTGGCCGTCAGCTCGGCAAGGACTACACCGTGGAGTATGGCGCCGAGAAGACGCGCGGTGAGCTGGCCGTCTTGCGCGTGAACATCATCGCCAGCGGTGAGTCCAAGCCCGTCCAATACAAGCTGCTCCAGCGCGATAAGTCCTGGATCGTCTATGACATTGTCATTGATGACATCAGCCTGGAGGAGACCTACCGCGAGTCCTACACCGAGATCATCAAGGACGAGGGCTGGGGTTCGCTCATCCAGCGCATGAAGGATCGCGTCAAGGAGCTTGAGGCTGAGGCCAAGACCACCAAGAAGAGCAGCGCCAAGCGCTGAGACCACGCGCGCCGCCGAGGTGGCGCATGCCCCACAGCGAGCGAGGGCGCAGGCGGTGACACGCTCCTTT
>CAYXWB010000451.1:0-3544 GCA_964468515.1 uncultured Bradymonadales bacterium
GGAGCGTTGCATAGTGGCACATCTCCTGATGCATAGAGGGCGCGATGCGCCACCTTCAAGGCGGCGCGTTGGCCACGAGACCGCAGGCGCGCGTCATGAGCGGGGACGCTCATCGCATGTGCCTCCAGCAGTGGGCGTGTCAGTGCGGTCCGCGCGTGGGCCACTTTGGCCATAGGGCGCAGGTCGTCATAGAAACTATGCGCAACATTGGGCGGTTGCCAAGCACGCTGTACGCAGGACGCACATCAAAAGATGCGACTCTGAGACAAAAGACGCGTGGCGCGCTAAAGATTCCGCACGAGCGCGCTGAGCCATCGCGCGCGTCACGCCAGACGCGCGCAGGGCGCGCGCGGCAGCCCAGGCTGCCGCGCGCGCCCTGCGCGCGTTCAAGCTGACCCACCGCGCGCTCAGCGCGCGCCAGCGGCCAGGCGCTGCGCGTAGCGCTCGCCAAAGGCTTGATTGGAGTAAGCCTGCGCCGCGTTGATGGTCGCGCTGACGGCGTCGACGATGATCGGCACCAGATCGGCGCGGTGGCCGTTGAGCGCGGCGAAGTAGAGGTGGCGATCTTGGGCGTGGATGATGGCCGGGGGGTAGTCGTGGCTGACCAGGATGTAGTTCATCATCAGGCGCGCGACGAGGCCGGTGCGCTCATCAAAGGGGAAGACGCGCATCAGCTCCCAGTGGGCGATGGCTGCGGCGCGCACTGGGTGCGCGTGGCGCAGCTCGGCGTGGTACAGCTCCAAGAACTTGCGCAGGTAGTAGGAGATGCTGGAGGCGGGGGCGACCTCTAAGTTGTAGACGCCGGGGGAGGTGTCACGCTTGCGATAGCGCCCTGCCTCCTCACCGCCGGGGCTGATCCCCTGGTGCATCGCCTTCAACCACTCCAAGCTCACCGCCTCACCCAAGTCCCTGGGGCCCGCCATCATGGCCATGAACGCGTCACGCAGCGCGCGCAGCGAGCGGTGGGTCATGCTGTCGCACCAGTTGCGGCAGGGCTGATAGGTCAGCGCGCGGTCGATCTCTTGGCCCGTGAGCACCACCCCCTCAAGCGCGTGCTCGTGGTACAGCCAGGACAACATCAATCGCTCGTTAAACGCGTCACGCACATGGGCGGGCATGGAGTCGTAAGCGGCGCGATTGTAGTCGATCTCAAGATAGGCGAGGTTCATGGGGATGCTCCTGGGCTTGGGCTTTAGCCGAACGTATGACGATGACCTACATATGCACGGTGTATGCCAAGCCTGCGAGGTCGCGCTCAGGGGTGCTCAAGGTGGATTTTGTGATGGATGACGATCAAAAATAGCGAATAACGCCCTGAGGTGCGCGCGCAGACGCGCCGCAGCGCCGTGAGGGCATGACATCGATGTCAGAACCTCCAGATCCCTGAGCGCTGGCCTTGCCAGCGGCCCCGCTGATCAGGTACGCCACTGCACACCACGCGCGTCGGCATGTCGCCGCATCGCGCCGGTCGCGAGGGCACAGCAGCATGGTCATCCTCACCGTCGAGGGTCTCTCTAAGGGTTACGGCGTCAAGCCGCTGTTTGAGGATGTCTCCTTTGGCATCTCAGACACCGATCGCGTCGGCCTCATCGGCGCCAATGGCGCGGGCAAGTCCACCTTGATCCGGCTCTTGAGCGGCAAGGAGCGCCCCGATCAAGGCGTCATCTCGCTCAACCGTGAGGCGCGCCTGGAGGTGCTCTCACAGCAGCCCGCCTTTGACTCGCATGACAGCGCCATGGACTTCATGCTCTCGGGCGATCCGGAGCCGCTGCGCGTGGCGCGCGCTTACCGCGAGGCCGCCCTCGCGCTCGACGCCGACCCTTATGATGAGTCAGCCCTGGCCCGCGTCGCGGAGCATGGCCAGTCCATGGATCGCGTCGATGGCTGGATGATCGAGTCTGTGGCGAGCCGCCTGCTCGATCGCCTCGGCATCCATGACCCCTTGGTCAAGCTCAACGCGCTGTCCGGCGGCCAGCAAAAGCGCGTGGCGCTCGCGCGCGCGCTGCTCGTGCCCTGCGATCTGCTCGTGCTTGATGAGCCCACCAACCACCTCGACATCGCCACCGTCGCGTGGCTGGAGGAGCACTTGCAGACGCGCCAAGGCGCGCTGCTGCTCATCACCCACGATCGCTACTTCTTGGAGCGCGTCACCAACGTCACCTTTGAGCTGGCCGAGCAGACGCTGTTTCGCCATGAGGGCAACTACGCCGCCTTCTTGGAGTCGCGCGCCTCGCGCTGGGCGCACCAAGCGCGCCGCGAGCATCGGCGCTCACAGCTCGCCAAGAAAGAGCTGGAGTGGCTGCGTCGTGGCCCCAAGGCCCGCACCACCAAGTCGCGCGCGCGCACCGAGCGCGCCCAAGCCTTGCAAGTGAGCCAGGAGAGCGCGCAGCCGCAGCAGGTCGAGGTCGATCTGCTCACGCAGCGCCTGGGCAAGAAGGTCGTGGAGCTGTCGCACATCACCATCGAGCGCGGCGGCCGCCGCCTGCTCGACGACTTCTCTTACACCTTCGCCCCTGGCGAGCGCGTCGGGCTCATTGGCCCTAATGGCGTGGGCAAGTCCACGCTGCTGGACATCCTCACCGGCAAACTCCAGCCTGACTCGGGCGATGTGGACACAGGCCAGACGGTCGCCTTTGGCTACTACGATCAGCACGCCACCTTGCTCGACATGGACGCGCGCGTGCACGACTACATCACGCGCCTGTCCAACGACATCCAGACCTCGCAAGGCTCGCTCAGCGCGTCGCAGATGCTGGAGCGCTTCTTGTTCTCACCCGAGAAGCAGTGGAGCCCCATCGGGCGCCTCTCGGGCGGTGAGCGTCGCCGCCTGTTCCTGTTGCGCGTGCTGATGACGCAGCCCAACGTCTTGATCCTCGATGAGCCCACCAACGACCTCGACCTCGACACGCTCAACGTGCTGGAGGATTACCTCGATCAGTACGGCGGCGTGCTGATCGTGGTCAGCCACGATCGCTACTTCCTTGATCGCACCGTGGAGCACCTGCTGGTGTTCGACGCCGAGCAGGGGCTGGTCGAGTTCCCCGGCACCTACTCCGCATGGGAGGCGCAGCGTCAAGAAGACGACGCGGCGCGCCGCGTCGAGGCCAACGCCCAAGCCAAGCGCGCCACCACCCAGGCCAAAGGTGCGGCCACAGGCGCGCCCGCTGTGGTCGTGGCCGCCGCGCCGGTGGCCGCACCGGTGGCCGCGCAGCCACCCGCGCGCAAGCGCCGGTCTTAATTTGAGGGGCGCGAGGGGGCGCGCGTGGGCGACCCGGTGACTGAGCTTGAGGCGGAGCTTGAGGCGCTGGACGCCCAGATCGCGCTGAGCGCCGCCAACTACACGGCGCTTGAGCCGTTGAGCGCCAAGCGCGTGGCCTTGGAGGCGAAGCTCGAAGACGCCATGACGCGCTGGCTCGCGCTGGAGGAGCGTCGCTGACCCCTTGCGCGCGCGCCGTCGCTGCGTCACACTGCTTCGCCGCAGCCTGCGCTGCGCTCACACCTCACACTCGCTGGAGCGCGATGAGCCTCAAGGTCTTGATCTGCC
>CAYXWB010000452.1:0-3529 GCA_964468515.1 uncultured Bradymonadales bacterium
ACACAACCAGAACGACAAGGAAGGCATGGAGGAGCTGCTGTCCAATTTATAGTTAGAGAATAACGAGAACAAGACCCACAAAGTCCACGAGTGGCGCTTCAAGGACACGGGCAAGAGCATCCTCGTGCTCGCCGAGGGTCGCCTCGTGAACCTGGGCTGCGCCACTGGCCACCCCAGCTTCGTCATGAGCGCGTCGTTCACCAACCAAGTCCTCGCTCAAATGGAGCTGCACGCCAACGCTGAGGCCTATGGCACCAGCGTCATCACGTTGCCCAAGCACCTCGATGAGCTGGTGGCGCGCCTGCACCTTGAGCAGCTCGGCGCCACGCTGACCGTGCTCACCAAGCCGCAGGCCGACTACATCGGCGTGCCGGTCGAGGGTCCGTTCAAGGCCGACGCCTACCGCTACTGATCGACGCCTCATCAGCGCGCGCCACGCGCGCGCCGTTCGCGCCGACCTAGACGCCACTCGCCCTCCCCCACCCCCAGGAGGCGCTCATGCTGCGCGTCTGGAGCGAGCATCTGCCCTTTGACATCGCGCGCGACCAAGACCACCTCGCGCTGCTCGCGCGTCATCGCGTCCACCCGCTCTACGCTGTGCGCGACGGCGCCGATCTCGACGCGCTGGCCCACCTGCTGCGTGACACGCAGCAGGCAGGGCTTGAGGCGGGCATCTGGCCGCTGCTGCCCGACGCCGATGGCTACTGGCCCAGCGAGCGCAACGTCACGCGCTACTTAGAGCACGTCAGCGCGCTGCTTGATGACTTGGCGTCGCTTGGGGCCAAGCCGCAGTGGGTGGCCGTCGATCTGGAGCCGCCGCTGTGGCAGGTCACGCAGCTCAAGCACCGGCTCGACGCGTGGTGGGAGGTGACCACCGCCTTAGGCCGTGAGAACCTCGACGCGGCGCGCTTTGAGACCTCCACGCGCACCTTTGAGGCCAGCTTGCACATGCTGCACACGCGCGGCGCGCGCACTTTAGCCGTCACCGTGCCGATGGCCGCGCACGACCTGCGCGACGGGGTGCCGCTGTGGCAGGACATGTTCGAGGCGCCGTGGGCCGAGATCGGCTGGGATCGCGCGGGGATCATGGCGTATGGCTCGATGGTGTCAGGCTACTCGCGCGGCTGGCTGAGCGAGGCCGACGCGAGGGCGATCCACTACCGGCTGTTCTTGCATCTGGCGCGCCACTTTGGCGCTCGCGCGCACGCCTCGCTGGGGGTCACGGGCGTGGGCAAGCTCGGCGATGAGCCCGTCTACACGCGCCCCGCGCAGCTTGGCCTTGACGCGGCCGCAGCCCGCGCCGCAGGCGTGCAGGATCTGGCGCTCTTCTGCTGGGAGGGGCTGGTGGGGCGAGAGGACGCGGGCGCGTGGCTTGAGGCGATGGCGCTGACGCCCGCGCTGACGCCGCCCATGACGCCTAAGGCCCGCGCCCTGCGCGTGGGCGGCGCGCTCGCGCGCCGCGCGCTGACGCGGCTGCGCTAGCGAAGCCGCGTCAACGCGCGCTCAGTCCTCACACAGCCGGATCTCCTCATCGTTGAGCGTCACGCGCACGTTGGCGATGCGGCGCACCGCACAGCAGTCATCAACGTGCGTGATGACCACACGGTTTTGTCCCGGCACGATGTGCTGCGCGAGGTTCGTGGTGGAGCCCGAAGGGTAGTAGGCATAAGAGCCAGGATCCACGATGCCTTGCGGGTGCGTGTCGTTGAAGATCGTGATGCGCGCGCCATCATCGACCGCGTCGATCTCGATCGCCAGCGAGTTGACCTGGAGTGAGGGCGGCACGTTGAAGAACGTCTGGAAGTAGGTGAAGTCACCGCCATAGCGGCAGGCGCAAAGATCGGGCTGGCCGTTCTGGCCGCAGAGCGTGGAGGGATCATCGAAGCTGATCCTGTCATCAGGCTCAGGCTGCCAAGCCTGATCAAGGGCGGGCGGGATCGTGGCGTGATCATACTCTCGCGGATCACCGTGGCGCCCATAGTCCACGCCCCAGCACAGCGGCGCCTCGCCCTCGTGCAGCTCCCACGCGGTGGTGCCGCCTGGACGCCCGACGCGCAAGCAGGGGACGCAGCCCTCATCAATGACGCCATCGCAGCTGTTGTCGATCCCATCACAGATCTCGGAGGACGGCACGCAGCCACAACCCTCATCGACCTCACCATCGCAGTCATTGTCGATCTCATCGCCGCACAGCTCCGGCGACGGGATCACCGCGCCCTCACACGAGCCCCAGAACTCGCCACGGCAGGTGCGCAGCCCCTCACGACAAGCGCCAATGTTGCGCGTCGACGCGGGTCCCGGATAACAGCGCGAGTCATCGGTGCAGGGGCAGCCCTCATCGACGCTGCCATCGCAGTTGTTGTCAATCTCATCAAAGCAGACCTCGCGGGCCTCGACCGCGCCGCAGGCGCCGCACATGTTCAAGACCCCCTCATCGGTCTCCCCATCGCAGTCATCATCGACGCCGTTGCACAGCTCGCCGCGCGGCAACACCTCGCCATCACAGGCGCCCCACACGCCGCCCGCGCACGATTGCGCGCCGAAGCTGCAAGCGCCGACGTTGCCGGTGCCTGAGGGGCCCGTGTAGCAAGCGCGCGAGGCGCCCTCCTCGGGGCAAGCGCAGGTGTTGTCAGGGCCGCCTGAGCAGTCATTGTCGACGTTGTCATCGCAGACCTCTGTGGCGCCCGGATTCACCGACGGATCGGCATCATGACAGTCATTACCCGCAGGGCAGCCCGCATAATAGCCATCGCCATCGGCGTCGACGCAGCGCGGGTCATCGCTCGGCTGGCCCAGCGGAGGATGCTCGACAGGCACATCAGGCGCGCTGTCTTGATCGGGGGACATGTCCGCACCATCGGTGGGCTGATCGCCCGCGTCAGGTCCCGAGTCTGGGCCATCTTGCGAGATCGCGCAGCGCCCTGAGACGCAGCTCAGCCACGGCGCGCAATCGCTCGGCTGTGCGCACGCGGCGCCTGCGCCGCCGCCCTGATCGGGCGGTGGGCCGCCTAGCGAGGGGTTGGTGTTATCGCTACAGCCCAGCATGGCGAGCGTCAAGCTCATGGCGAGGAGAGCAGCCCACGGTGATCGCATCGTCGCTCCTGAGCGAGGGGGATATGCCTAAAGAGGCGCTTATTGTTAATCTAAAAGATATCTCTCCGAAGATGCAAGGGCGAGCTTTTGGCGAAAGCCCCGTTGATGCACAGGATTTTGTCCTGCGCTCACCTATTTCCGCACAGCATGTATCAGGAGCACAAAGCAGGGGTGGTGGTGTCAGGGCGCGCAGGCGATGGTCTGTCGGTCAGCGCGAGCGCGCGCTGGCCGCCCTTTCAAGACCACGCGCGCGAGCCCATGCGCGCGCGCGTGGCGTCGCTCTGTGGAGGAGTCTTTATGTTGTCTGCTGCCGCTTTGTCCTGTGCGCCGATCGAGCTTGCCAGCCGCGAGGGCGTCCGCGTGACGCTGCGCTTTGGCGAGGACGCGCGCCCGCGCGTGCTCACCAGCGACGGCGCGCCCGCGCCCGCGCGGCTGC
>CAYXWB010000453.1:0-3480 GCA_964468515.1 uncultured Bradymonadales bacterium
TGAGCTTGAAGACGAGGTGCGCGTCGATCTTGAAGGTGACCTTGGCGCCAGGCTGCGGCTTGGCCTTTTTGCCTTTGGCGGGCTTGGGTGCGGGGCGCTGGCCTTCTATCACGAGCGTGCACTGTTGGGAGGAGCGCCCGCTGGCCCACAGCTCGCGCGTGATCTTGTCGTCCTCATCGGGGAGGACGGGGCAGATGATGGTGGCGTTATCGGTGGCGAGGGTGATGTCGGCGAGCATGGCGTGGAGCGGGTTGACGAGCGCGCTCAGGGCGGCGTCATCGTATTTGACGCCGCCCATGGCGGCTTGATTGGCGTGGATGGCGGGCAAGTTTTTCTTGAGGTAGTGCGCCAAGATCGCGTTCGTGGTGTGAGCGCTCTTCCTCATGAGGCCCATGGCATCTTTGGGATCGGCGCCCTCCACAGGATAGGCGGGCCAGGATTTGTCCTGAGGCAGCGGCGCGCCATCGAGGGTGAGGGTGAGCTCGGATTCTGGGATAGGGTAGCCGTTGAGGGGTGGGCCGATCGTGAGCTTCGCGTGGACGGCGCGCGGGTCGGTCTGTGGGCCGCGCAAGGTGGCGCTCGCCGAGGTGTTCGTCTGCTCGTCGATGTGCCACGAGACGCGCGTGCCCGGGGTGAACATGGTCGCCTCGGCGCGCTTGTGCTTGATGAGCACGGAGGTGTTCGAGGGGAGCGTGCCAGCGGCGCGGTAGTCGGTGAGCCAGCGCGTGGCGGCCTCTTGCGGCGAGCTGGGGGCGCCAGCGGCCTTGAGCTTTTCTTGTTGAACGAGGGCGGTGCCTCCGACCAGGCCCACGAGCGCGAGGGGGCTGAGGTTGAGGCAGCAGAAGGCGCTGAAGCAGACGGCGCCGCAGCCCATGATGACGCTGACGATGATGAGGGCTTGCTTGTTACCGTTCTTGGCGGGCGGTCCGGCGCTGTGCATGAGGTGTCTCCCTGGGGGTGATGCGGTCACGGCCAGGGGTGTTTTCGGCCACAGCGCGCGCGATCGTGCGTGGCGCGCCGGTGATTTTTAGCAGGCGTGGCGGTGAGGGTGGTGCCTTGCAAGAGCGGGCGCTTGTGCCACGCGCACTTTTGAGCGATGCGGCGCGGTAGATGAGGGGTGTCGCTTATACAACCTCCCGCGCAGTGCGTCGATGAGGCTGATTCTGGGCGGGGATCGTCCAAGCGAGCGTGGTGCTTGCAGGTGGGGTGAGGCGGAATGGGGCGAACAAGTGAGGGGGTTAAAGCCTTGAGAGGGCTTGATGCAAGCGCTGAGAGGCGAGGCGTAGGTGTTCAGCGAGGGCGCGCTGAGATGTGCTCAATGTGTTGTTGTATCATAGGTTTTGAAGTATAGCGTGGCTGTCGCGAGGGTGCTTGGCGTGCTGCGCGCGAGGTGGGTATAGCCCGCAGGGCGCTCTGTTGAGCCTTGATAGCGTGCATCCCATTCAGTAAAGTTTGTCAAACATCAGAAGTTATGAGAAGCGTCAATGAAACTCACTGAGCTATCTATTAAGGGGTTTAAGTCGATCGACGATCAAGGTCAAACGATCAGCTTTGGCGATGTGACTGTTTTGATCGGAGCTAATGGAGCTGGGAAGAGTAATCTGATCTCTTTTTTTCGCATGCTCGGGTTTATGACGACGGGGGTCCTGCAAGAGTTCATAGGTAAGTATGGCGTAGGTCAGCTCTTGTTTTATGGGCCAAAGCACACAGAGTCTGTAGATTTTGAGATGACATTAGAGGATGATAATGATGTGGATGTTTACTCTGCGAGGCTCTTATATGGCTTGCCAGATCGTCTCTTCGTCAGCGGTGAGCGTGTCGCTTGTCGCCATAAAGACGGGTCATACGCGCAAGGCTATGATTTAAGAGGTGGCGGCGCTGAGGCCGCGCTCATCCAAGATGATAGCGAGACAGGTGAGCTGATCCTCGGCTTGCTGATGAAGATCAGGACGTTTCAGTTCCATGATACTTCGGAGACCTCACGGATCAAAGATCGTTGCTATATTGATGACGCCGCCTACCTGCGTAGTGATGCAGGTAACTTGGCAGCGTTTCTCAAAAATCTCAAAGACACAGCGCGATTTCGCCCCTACTATGAGCGCATCGTTCGCCACATTCAGCACGTCATGCCTCAGCTCGAAGACTTTGAGCTGAACACCTTGCCAGGCAATGATCGCTTCGTGAGGCTGAACTGGCGCGATCGCCAGCGGCCTGATCACCTCTTTGGCCCCGATCAAATCTCGGATGGCTCGCTGCGTTTTATGGCGCTGACGACGCTGCTCCTGCAGCCTCCTGAGCTTTTGCCCAGCGTCATCGTTCTTGATGAGCCCGAGCTGGGCTTGCATCCCGCCGCCACGCTCGAGCTCGCAGGCATGATCAAGCGCATCGCCCACACCACGCAAATCATCATCGCCACCCAATCCACTCGCCTCATTGACGAATTCTCACCCGAACAGATCATCGTTGTGGAACGAGATCCTCAATCCGGCGCCAGCTCATTTCGACGCCTGGACACACAACGCCTCAGCGAGTGGCTCGCTCGCTATAGCCTCTCTGAGCTATGGGAGAAGAACGTGCTCGGAGGTCAGCCATGATTCGCTTACACATCATCGCAGAGGGCCAAACTGAGCAGAGATTCGCCACCAGCACGCTCGCCCCTTATCTGGCTGAGAGGCAAATTTTTGTGGACTCAAGGTGTGTCATGACGAGCAAGGATAATCGTACTCATATGGAGTATCGAGGCGGGTTGATATCCTATATTAAGGCGCGCAATGATATTCTGCGCTGGATCAAAGAAGACAGCGCTCCAGAGTGTCGCTTTACGACCATGTTTGACCTCTACGCCTTGCCTAAAGATTTTCCAGCATATACTCAAATCCCAGAGACGATGGAGCCTTATACGCGCGTTGAGGCCCTAGAGGGCGCGCTCAAAGATGACATCGACCACCCAAAGTTCATCCCCTATATCCAACTGCACGAGTTTGAGGCGCTGATCCTGGCAGCTCCTCAGCGCTTGGACTGGGAGTATTTGGAGCATGATGCCGCTATCAAGCGCTTGATCACGATGGTGGGCGACCAGAACCCTGAGCTCATCAATCATGCTCGTGAGACCGCACCCTCCAAGCGCATCATCAAAGAGATCCCCGAATACGAGGGTGACAAGACCGTGGGCGCAGAGATCGCTGCCCGCATTGGCATACCAACCCTGCGCCAGCGATGTGCTCACTTCAACCAGTGGCTCACTCGCTTGGAAGCGCTCCAAGCATGAGCACCACGTTGTGAGGTAGAGCGTTGCAGCGCGCCCTTGAGAGCGCGCGTTCACACAACCTCCCGCACGGTGCGTCGATGAGGCTGATGATAAGCGGTGATCGTCTAAGCGAGCCCGTGGGTTGCAGGTCTTGCGGGCGTGGGGTCAGGGCCGCTCAGGCGCGTTGGCCCAGCGGGTGGTGAGGGCGATGAGGCCGCTGGTGACGCGGGCGA
>CAYXWB010000454.1:0-3460 GCA_964468515.1 uncultured Bradymonadales bacterium
AAGCGCGCCTTGGGCCCCCCCACTTTACGTGTCTTTGCGCTCACGGGCGCCGGCTGGGCTCGCGCTTGACACCCTCGCGGGGCCCCGGGGGGACCCCCTGGCCGCGCCCCTAGCGAGCGTATCAAGGCGGGTGACGCTTGAGGCGCGGGCGCAGAGCTGATAAAGCAGCGAGCGGTTGAGCCGCTATGGTTAAGTCTTGATCTCAACGTCGCAAGGAGCGCCCCTATGGCTGAGCGTGTGCCACCACATCTCAAGCTCATCAACTCTCGCCTCAACTGGGACTGGCGCAAAGAGAACCCCAGCGAGCTGGTCGTGCTGGTGTTCATCTTGGCGTTGTTCTTTACGATCCCGCGCGCTGGGTGTGGCATCACGCCCGAGGGCGCGCAGGCGATCGAGGGCGCGGTCGTGGAGCAGCCCAAGGGGATCGACGCGCGCGTCGGCTCCCCCGCTGATCCTGCGATGGGTGGCACCGAGAAGCCTGAGTGAGCTCGCTCAGGGGGCGTCGTCGGGCACCGCGCGCGGCTGATCGCGCGCGTCGCGCTCGACGCGCGCGCTGGCGCGCTCAGGATCGTGCGAGAACAGCAGCGTCCAGTCGTGGCGCATCGCCTCGTGCAACAGCGCGCGCTTTTCTTGCACGGTGATGAGCGGCTGAAGATCGTAGCCCATCACATAGGGGTCGCGCAGGTGGCTTGAGGTGGGGATGAGGTCGGCGGTGAACAGCGCGACGCCTGATGGCGTGGTGATCTTCACGACCTGCATGCCGAAGGTGTGACCGTGCATGGGCAAGACCTCCACGCCGGGCAGGATCTCCGCAACATCATCCACGAGCTGGAGCGGGGGGGCATCCGCGCGCGCTAAGAAGGCGAAGTCGTCGAGGCGATAGCTGCCTTGATCGCGCGCGCTGGGGCTGTGGCCCCAGCTCCAGTTGCGCCGCTGCACCCAGTGTGTGGCATTGTGAAAGCGCGCGCGAGGCGCGCCGTCAGGCGCGTCTGGGCCGCGAAGCCCGCCCGCGTGATCGAAGTGCAGGTGGGTGAGGATGACGTGGTTGATGTCGCCCGGGGTGAGGTTGTGGGCGGCGAGCGAGGCGGTGAGGCCGTCATCTTGGTCGCGCAGCGCGTAGAGGTCGCGCTCTTTGTCGCTGAAGCGCTGGCCGAGGCCGACGTCGATGAGCGCGTGGGTGTCATCGCTGAAGGTGATGAGCGCGCAGCGGCCGGTCATGGCGATGCGGTTGCGCTCATCGGGCGGGTTGGTCTTGGACCAGAGCGGCTGAGGGATGATGCCGAACATGGCGCCGCCGTCGAGGCCAAAGCGGGATTCGACCAGCGGGGTGATGCGGACAGGGTGGGGCTGGAGGGCCATGCGAGTGCTCCGGGCGTTCATGCTTGCGCCGTGGGGGGCTTTTTCATACAGATAGCCCGCTGTCTGGGCCATCATGGTGCGTCATCGCGGGATATCATCGCGCGCGACGCGGCCCGCTGGCAACCTCCCTTGAGCTTTGAGGACAACAGCTTATGAGCGCGCGCGTCATCTTGTTCGCGAAGGGCCTGTGCATGGGCGTCGCGGACGTCATCCCTGGCGTCAGCGGCGGCACGCTGGCGCTGGTGTTGGGGATCTATCAAGAGTTCGTGGACAGCATCAAAGGGTTGAACCTGCGCTGGGTGGGGCTGCTGATGAAGTGGCTGCGCGGCGGTCGCACACGAGCTGATCGAGACGCGCTGGTGAGCGCGCTGCGCGCGTTGAACTTGCCGTTCTTGCTCACGCTGGGCGCGGGCATCGCGACCGCGATCGTGGTGGGCAGCGCGATCATCCCCTCCTTGATGGCGGCGTATCCCACCTTGATGCGCGCGTTCTTCTTCGGGTTGATCTTGGCGAGCGTGATGGTGCCCGCGCAGCTCATCCGCGCGTCGGCGCGCGGCAACGGGCAGCTCGTCGGCGCGCTGGTGCTGGCGCTCGTGTGCACGGTGTTTGGCTACTGGGTCACCGATCCGTCGCGCCAGCTGCAGCTGGCGACGACGTGGAGCGCGCTGGAGTCGCGCGAGGAGTCGCTCAAGGACTTGATGCGGCGCGGACCGAGCGCGGGCACGGGGGAGCAGGTGTACTGGGCAGACCAGAACGGGGCGCTGCGCGACACGATCGCGGCGACGCAACCTGAGGTGCATCAGCGCTTGGAGGCGCTGCGCGCCTCGTCTGGCGAGGAGGTCGCTGATAAGGCGGCGCTCAAGGCGCGCAACGCGCCGTATGAGGAGGTGATGCTGCCCGCGCAGGTGGCGGTGTCGCTGCCGCGCCCCGCGCTGTGGTTCGTGTTCGTGGCGGGCGCTATCGCGATCTGCGCGATGATCCTGCCCGGGATCAGCGGCTCGTACATCTTGCTGATCTTTGGCGTCTACTTCTTCATCCTGAACGCGCTCAAGGGCGCGCTCTCCTTGCTGGCTTCGGGGAGCTTCCCGACGCAGCATGTGATGTACTTGGGGGTGTTCATCGCAGCGATGGCGGTGGGGATCTTGGGGTTCTCGCGGGTGCTGAGCTACCTGCTGCATCGTCACAGCGCGGCGACGCTCGGGGCGCTGGTGGGGCTGATGATCGGGTGTTTGCGCGGCATCTGGCCTTTCCGAAAGCTCATGCCAGGTGGCGTCGAGGTGAACGTCTGGCCCGCGACGTTCGGCGTCGAGGTGCTGTCGGCGCTCGGGGTCTGCTTGTTAGGCGTGGCGATCGTGATCGGGCTGTCGTTTGTGGGGCGCATCAGCACATCACGTGAGCGCAGGGCTTGAGGTTGAGCGAGCATCGCGCGTTGTCGATGCATCATGGGATCGCAACAACAGTGAGGTGAGCGATGGGGTTCTTTGACAAGGTCAAGCAGACGCTCGGCATCTCAGCGGGCACACTCGAGATCAAGGTGCAGCCCGAGGGGCTGCACGTCGGCGGCGCCATGGAGGGCGTGCTCACCTTCAAGGCGCTCAAGGACGTTGACGTCTTTCGCTTGGAGCTGGACCTCGTGCACAGCTTCCCCGAGGTTCACTTCGATGGCTACTCGGAGCAAGAGGTGATCCATGAGGAGGTCGTGGAGTCGATGACGCTCGCTGAGCGCATCCATGTGAAGGCGCAAGACGCGGTGGATCAGAGCTTCATGATCAACCTGCCGCCGCAGGTCGCCGCCTCGATCGGCAAGTTCACCTATCGGCTCGACGCGCGCGCGGTGCTCAAGGGCGCGGGTGATGTGAACCACACCATGCCAGTGCGCGTGCGGTTGTCGCCGATCACGGACGCGGTCTACCGCGTGATCACCACGCAGTTTGGGTTCACCTTCAGCGAGACAGGGGCCGATGAGGATGGGATCTGGCTGAGCTTTGAGCCCACGCCGCCGGTGCGCAAGCACTTTGGAACCTTGACGATCGCCTTTGACGAGCAGCCCGACACGCTCTACCTCTGGGTGCAGCTCGACGGCGTGCGCGAGGACGTGCTC
>CAYXWB010000455.1:0-3459 GCA_964468515.1 uncultured Bradymonadales bacterium
GCGCGCTTTGCGCGCGGCCCGCCTCTAGCTCGGGCTTGAGGTTGTGCTCAGGCGTAGAGCTGCTTGAGCACCTCTTCAGCGTGGCCGATCACCTCGTCGAGCATCGGCTCGGTGTGCGCGAGGCTCAAGAAGCCCGCCTCGTATTGGCTCGGGGCGAGGTAGACGCCGCGATCGAGCATGGCGTGGAAGAAGGCGTTGAACTTGGGGAAGTCGCACTGGCGCACGTCCGCGTGGGTGCGGATCGGGCCAGGGTGGAAGAACAGCCCGAACATGGAGCCGACGCGGTGCTGGCTCAACGGGTAGCCGTTGGCGTCGATGATGCGCTGTAATCCTGCGTCGAGGTGTGCGCCGAGCTGCTCCAGGCGCACATAAGCGTCGCGGGTGAGGTGCTTCAAGGTGGCGATGCCTGCGCTCACGGCGACCGGGTTGCCTGAGAGCGTGCCCGCTTGGTAGATGGGGCCGTCGGGGGCGACCTGGCGCATGAAGCGCGCGCTGCCGCCGTAGGCCGCCAGCGGGAACCCGCCGCCGATGACCTTGCCGAAGCAGTACAGATCCGGCGTGACGTCATAGATCGAGGCCGCGCTGCCATAGGCGACGCGGTAGCCTGTCATCACCTCGTCGAGGATCAGCGCCGCGCCGTGCTGGTCGCACAGGGCGCGCAGCGTGGACAAGAAGCCGTCCATGGGCGGGATGCAGCCCGTGTTGCCGCAGATCGGCTCCACGATGATGGCGGCGATCTGATCGGGGTTGGCCTCGAACAGGCGCGACACGCTGTCGGGATCGTTGAACTGGGCCAGCAGCGTGTCTTGAGCGCAGCCGCGCGTGACGCCGGGGGAGTCGGGGGAGCCGAAGGTCAGCGCGCCGCTGCCTGCGCCGATGAGGAAGGCGTCGGCGTGGCCGTGGTAGCAGCCCTCGAACTTGATGATCTTGTCGCGCCCGGTGACGCCGCGCGCGACGCGCACGGCGGTCATGCACGCCTCGGTGCCGCTGTTCACCAGGCGCACAAGCTCAAGGCCCGGCGCGCGTGGGATGAGCAATTCGGCCAGCTCGATCTCAAGCTCGGTGGGGGCGCCAAACGACGAGCCGCGCGCGGTGGCGGCTTGGGCGGCGGCGACCACGTCGGGGTGCGCGTGGCCTAAGATGGCCGGGCCCCAGGTGAGCACGAAGTCGATGTAGGTCTTGTCATCGGCGTCGGTGATGGTGGCGCCTTGGGCGCGCTTGATGAAGCGCGGCGTGCCGCCCACACCCTTAAAGGCGCGCACGGGGGAGTTCACGCCGCCGGGCATCACGGCGCGGGCGCGCTCGAACAAGCGCTCGCTGTTGGCTGTGGTCATCGCTTCAGGCTCCTGGCTCGTGCCGAACATAGGATGGGTGAGGCCGCGCTCGCGCTCACTCGGCGGCGGCGTCGGGCGCGTCGATCACCTCGCGGGCCGCCTCGAAGTCGCGCACGAAGCGGCGCAGCACGGCGATCCAGCGCGGGTGGTCGTTGAGACACGGAATATAGGTGAAGCGCTTGCCGCCTGCACGCAAGAAGCTGTGGCGCGCCTCCTCGTTGATCTCCTCTAAGGTCTCCAAGCAGTCTGACACGAACGCTGGGCAGATCACGACCACGTCCTTGACGCCGCGCGTGGGCAGCTCTTCCAATGTCTTGTCCGTATACGGCTTCAGCCAAGGATCTCGCCCCAGCCGCGACTGGAACGCCACGGAGAACTGCTCAGGCTCAAGCCCCAAGCGGGCGGCCACCTGACGCGTCGTCTCATAGGCCTGGTGGCGATAGCACATGCTGTGCGCCGGGTGCTCCCGATCGCAGCAGCCCTCGTAGTTGAGGCAGTAGACGCCCGACGGATCGCCCTTGCGGATGTGTCGCTCGGGCACGCCGTGGTAGCTGAACAGCAGGTGATCAAAACCCTCGGGCAGGTGCTCGCGCGTGATCTCAGTGATCGCGTCGAGGTAGTCTGGAGCGGCGTAGAAGGGCGGCTGGATGGTCATCTTGACGTGCGGCGCGATGCGCTCGGCCTCGCTCAGCGCGTGGGCTGCGGCCGTCTCATAGCTCGACATCGCGTAGTGCGGGTAGAGCGGGATGGCGAGGATGTCGTTGACGCCCTGATCCAGCAGCGCGCGGATGCCGACCTCCGTGGAGGGGTTGCCATAGCGCATCCCCACGGCCACGGGCAGGTCGATCACTTGGCGCAGCGCGGCGGCGACTTGCTGCGTGATGAGGATCAGCGGGGAGCCCTCGGGGCGCCAGATCGACGCATACGCCTCGGCGCTCTTCTTGGGGCGAAATGGCAAGATGAACAGGTTGAGCACGGCGGCGCGCACGGGCGCGGGCGCGTCGAGCACGCGCGGGTCCGACAAGAACTCGCGCAAATAGCGGCGCACGTCGCGGGTGCTGGTCGAGTCGGGGGAGCCGAGGTTTAACAACAAGACGCCGCGCTTGGGCGCTCGGGGTGATGTGGCGGATGACATGGCGCTAGACCTTTGGCGATGGGGCGATGGGGAGACGGGCGTCGCGCTGGTTCAACATCGCGCGCGCGCGGTGAGCGGCGCGGGTGGCGTGGGCGATGGTGTCTGAGACGCTGATGCCCTCTAAATAATTACCGGTCAGCAGCAGACCAGGGGCGCGCTGTTCGATGGCCATCATCGCGTCTTGGATGCGCCCATAGCCCACCTCATATTGTGGGATCGCCTGACGCCAGCGCCGCACCTTTTTGAGCACGGGCGCACCATGCGCCCCAATCAGCGCTTCGAGGTCATGCAGCGCGCGCTGCACCAGCGCCTCATCATCGAGCGCGGTCAGCTCGGGGTTGCGCGCGCCGCCGATGAACACCATCAGCAGGGCGTGATCTTTTGGGGCGCGGCGCGGGAAGATCGTGGAGGCGAAGATCGCGCCGAGGATGTCGCGCCGCTCGATCTCGGGCACCAGCACGCCGAAGCCATCGAGCGGGTGGGCGATCTGATCGCGCTTGAAGCCGAGCGCGATGCCGACCATCGCCGGATACTCGACCTGGTGGAACGCGCTGAGGTCGAGCTGATGATCCTCATTGTAGACCTCCAGCTGAGGCACAGCCCATGCGGGTGCGGCGAGTATGACGGCGCGGGCGCAGGATGCGCCTTGGGCGTGGGTGACGGTCCACAGGCCGTGGGCGTCGCGCTCAAGGCGGTGCGCGGGGCAGTCGAGCTTGAGGTCGTCGCCAAGCGCGCGCGCCATCGCGTCGGTCATCGACTGCACGCCGCGCTCGAAGTTGATCAGCGCGCCGGGCTTGCGCCCTCCGGGCCTCGCAGCGGCCGTCTTGCGCGCGCGCAGGCCGCCTCGGATCAGCGAGCCGTGCTGCTGCTCAAGCGCCACGAGGCGCCCCAGCGCGCGCTGCGCGGACAAATGCTCCGGCTTGCCCCCGAACGTGCCCGCGATGAACGGGTTGATGAGGTAGGTCAGCGCCTCCTCACCGAGCCTGCGCG
>CAYXWB010000456.1:0-3454 GCA_964468515.1 uncultured Bradymonadales bacterium
CTTGGTAGACGTCGCCCGTGTGGATGCCATCCTCCAAGGTGCGCAGCCACGCGTTGTGGATGAGGGCGGCCTTGTCGGGCATACCGACGTGCACGAGCAGCTCAGCGGCTGCGACCAAGAGCCCCGAGGGGTTGGCGATGCCCTTGCCTGCGATGTCCGGCGCCGACCCGTGGATCGCCTCAAACATCGCCATGTCCTCGCCGATGTTTGACGAGCCCGCCAAGCCGACCGAGCCCGCCACCAAGGAGGCGATATCGGAGAGGATGTCGCCGTAGAGGTTGAGCGTCACGATGACGTCGAACTGCTCCGGGTGTGCGGCCACGCGGGCGGCGCCGATGTCGATGATCTGGTGATCCGTGGCGATCTCGGGATACTCAGGGGCGATCTCATCAAAGACGCGATGGAACAGGCCATCAGCCTGCTTCATGATGTTGTCTTTGGTCATGCAGGTGATCTTCTCGCGACCATAAGCGCGCGCGTAGTCAAAGGCATAGCGCACGATGCGCTCGCAGCCGGGCCGCGAGATGAGCTTGACGCCTTGCACGACCTCGGGGCTGTGCTGGTACTCAATGCCCGCGTAGAGGTCCTCCTCGTTCTCGCGCACGATGACCAGATCAATGCCGCGATGCAGCGAGGGCACGAACGGCATGTAGGACTTGGTGGGGCGCACGTTGGCGAACAGGTTGAGGGTCTTGCGCAAGGTGACGTTGAGGCTCTTGTAGCCGCCACCTTGTGGGGTGGTGATGGGGGCCTTAAGCAGCACGCGATCTTGGCGCAGGGTGTCCCACGCCTCGGGCATGATGCCGGAGCTGTGACCGGCGCGGTAGACGGCCTCACCGACCTCGATGAAGTGATAATCCAGCTCAACGCCAGCGGCGTCCATGATGCGCAGGGTCGCGTCCATGATCTCGGGGCCGATGCCGTCGCCACGGGCGACGGTGATGGCGCGGCGCGTGGTGTCGGGGGCAGATGAAGCGGGGGAAGGAACGGACATAGCGCCTCTCGCTTGGCTCAAGAAAACAGCAGATGGAGGTAGTGTGCGCCGAATCACAGCGACGCGCGCTCACTTGGCCTGATTGGCGACGGCTTGTGCGGCGGCCTTGGCGGCCTCCTCATCGCCCAAGTAGTAGCGGCCGACCTCGCGCAGGTCGTCATCCAGCTCATACACGAGCGGGATGCCAGTGGGGATGTTCAGAGTGGGGATCTCCTCATCGGAGACGCCCGACAGGTGCTTGACCAGCGCGCGCAGGCTGTTGCCATGGGCCACGATCAGCACGCGCTCACCGCGTCGCAGCGCGGGCACGATGCTGTCATGCCAGAACG
The DNA here is from genome assembly GCA_964468515.1 of uncultured Bradymonadales bacterium. Taxonomy (GTDB): domain Bacteria; phylum Myxococcota_A; class Bradymonadia; order Bradymonadales; family Bradymonadaceae; genus CAYXWB01. The sequence goes on from CAYXWB010000456.1 coordinate 1,324, forward strand.
GCAGCATGCGCTCGACGACATCCTTCAAGCACTCGGTGTCGGGGATCTGATCGGGGGCGAGCTGGGCGTAGCGGGGATCGTTGGCGGGGTGGCGCTCGTCATCGCGCGCCAGGGGGGGCGGCGGCACGTCGTAGCTGCGGCGCCAAGCGAAGACCTGATCGTCGCCGTGGCGCTCGGAGGTCTCCTTCTTGTTGAGGCCTTGCAGCGCGCCGTAGTGGCGCTCATTGAGGCGCCAGGAGCGGGTCACGGGCAGCCAGTGCAGCTCCATCTGCGCGAGCGCGAGCTGCTTGGTGCGGATCGCGCGCTTGAGCAGCGAGGTGTAGATGTGATCGAAGGTGTAGCCCTCATCGCGCAGCAGCTTGCCTGCGGCGATAGCCTCCTCGACGCCCTGGGGGCTGAGGTCCACGTCGGTCCAACCGGTGAAGCGGTTGTCCAAGTTCCAGGTGCTCTCGCCATGGCGCAGCAGCACGAGCTTGATCGTCATCAGCGCTCCTTCAAGTGAGGGTGAGGGGTGAGTCAGGGGGCGCGCGAGGCCCCTCAAGGTGTCAGACGCGCGAGCATAGCGGCCTGGGGGCGCGTGACACAAGGGCCGTCGCGCGCATCCTCAACGCATGCGCGCGCAGATCCTCGCGCGCACCTGCGCGTCAAGCGTGTGCATCGGTGTGAGTCCGATCATCGGGCTTGTATTTTAACACAATCGCCGTACTTTTGTTCAGCGCTGCGCGTGTGATGCGTGTGGCCCACCCCACCTCTCCCGTCAGCCCAAGCGTGACATGAAGCAGAGCCAGCTCATCGTGCGCGGCGCGCGCGTTCACAACCTCGACAACCTCACCATCACGCTGCCCAAGCGCAGCCTCGTCGTGTTCACGGGACCGTCGGGCTCGGGCAAGTCGAGCCTCGCCTTTGACACCATCTACGCCGAGGGGCGCCGCCGCTATGTGGAGAGCTTGTCCACGTATGCGCGCCAGTTCTTAGGCCAGATGGACAAGCCCGACGTCGATCAGCTCATCGGCTTAAGCCCGACCATCAGCATTGAGCAGAAGACCACCAGCCACAACCCGCGCTCCACGGTGGGCACCACGACGGAGATCTATGATCACCTGCGCGTGCTGTACGCGAAGCTCGGGACGCAGCACTGTCATCAGTGCGGGCGCGAGGTCAGCGCGATGTCCGCGCAAGCGATCGTGGCGGACCTGATGGCGCTGCCCGCGCGCACCAAGCTCATGCTGCTCGCCCCACAGGTGCGCCAGCGCAAGGGTGAGTTTCGCGACCTGTTGGCGGGCTTTCGCAAGCAAGGCTACACCCGAGCGCGCATCGACGGTGAGCTCATCGAGCTGGAGGGCGTCGAGAAGCTCACCAAGAGCTACAAGCACGACATCGACGTGGTGATCGACCGGATCATCATCAAGCCCGACATTGAGGCGCGGCTGCGCGAGAGCGTCGAGGCGGCGCTGCGCGTCGGTGAGGGCGGCTGCTTGGCGCTCGTGCCCAAGGAGGGCGCTGAGGAGGTGGAGCGGCTCTACAGCCTGGAGCGGGCCTGTGTGCCGTGTAATCAGGCCTTCGGGGAGCTGACGCACCAGAGCTTCTCGTTCAACACCCCGATGGGGATGTGCCCCAGCTGCAAGGGCTTAGGCTTCGCCTCGCAGACCAGCGAGGGGCTGCTCATCGTCGATGACAGCTTGAGCGTCAATGAGGGCGCGCTGGCCGCGATCGGACCCGAGCCGCACTCACCACAGGGGTTGAAGTTCGCGCACAAGGCCGAGGTCAAGCCCGTGTGGGCGGCGATGGAGGAGGCCGCGTCGCGCCAAAACATCGACCTCGACACGCCCTGGGCGGAGCTGCCGCCCGAGGATCGCAACTACCTGCTGTATGGCAGCACGCGCGGGCGGCGCAAGCGCGCGGTCAATTATAAGGGTGTGGCGCACCTCATCGAGAAGATCCTCGATGAGGCCTCAACCTCGCAGGTGCGCGAGTTCTTCGGTGAGTTCGTGGAGCGCGCGCCGTGCGCCGACTGTGAGGGCGCGCGGCTGCGCCCGGAGAGCCGCGCGGTGCGGTTCGCCGGGGAGTCGATCACGGCGCTCACGGCCATGAGCATCGACGCCGCGCGCGCGCATGTGGATCAGATCACGCT
>CAYXWB010000457.1:0-3453 GCA_964468515.1 uncultured Bradymonadales bacterium
GCCGCTCGTCCTGCTCGCGCTGCTGCACAAGCAGCCCTCGTCTTGGGGCGCGTCGGCCGGTGGCGGCGTGACAGTCAGCGGGAAGATGGCGCAGACGCCCTCAACGTCATCGGGGTGAACCGCGCGCTTGTTGGTGGCGCCGACCTCGGCGGTGGCGGCCATCACGGCGTCAAGCTCAGGCGAATGATCGAGGCCTAGCATGTGTCCCGCCTCGTGGGTGAGGGTGTTGCGTACGTCGACGCGATCGGGCTGCCCCCCCACCCCAAACGCATACAGCGCCTCGTTGAGGATTATATCGCTGTCCACGATCTCGCCCGTGGCGGTGGCGGTGGTGAGGGTGACGGCGAAGGCGTCGGAGGCGTCGGGCCAGTCTTGGCCGATCCAGGCGATGACGTTCTGGCCATCGCGCGGGTTATCGGCGCCTTGAGCGCGCGGCCCCTCAATGAAGCGCAAGGCGGCGCAGTCGACCGCATTCCAGGCGTCAAAGGAGGCGCGCGCTGCGATGAGCAGGGCGTCATCATCGCCCACGGTCGCGCTGCCTGAGCGGGCGATCTGGTAGGTGATCTCGGGCTGAGGCCAAGTCAGCGGATAGGGGCTCTGGTTGGCGCCGCAAGGGCGAGCGTTCGAGGGCGCCAGCGGGTCGATCTGATGGGAGAAGATGCACGTGTTCCAGCGCCGATAGGCGAGCGCGGGGGTGCTGGAGAGGGTCGCGAGCGCGATGATCGCGACGATGATGCGACGCCCCTGCTGACAGCCCTTGCTCTGTGGCGCATTGGTGGCCATGTTCATCACCTCATCTGGCAGACAGCCCAGACGCCAACCTACAGCGCCTGTCCCGCCATCGTGACCCCAGCATCTCGCACAAGGAGCGCTCGTGTCCAACTTCATCGCCCTTAAGAGCAATCAGAGTCAGCGGCTCGATCATTATGCAGCGCGGCTTTACCGCATTGAGGTCCACCTGCGCCGTGCCGAGCGGCGGGCGGCGCGCGCGCAGCTCAACGGCCTGCTGGAGGAGCTAGAGTATTATCGCCAGGAGCTGGAGCTGCCGATGGAGTTCATCATCGCGGGCATCAACGTGGGCTTCCTGTCAGGCAAGGGGGCGTTATGGCGCGGGCGGCTACCGGGGGCGGTGTTGGGGGCGCTGGGGGGCTGGATGTATGGGCAGAGCGTCTTGGTGCGTCAGCGTGACGCGGTGGTGACGCTGATGGAGCAGACGGTCATCTTGGAGCACGCGCTGGCGGCGCTTGACGCTGACGCGGCGGGCGCGACGCGCCCACCGACGGTGCTATGAGCGGGGAGGTTCTGATTTGAACCGCAGCCCAGGCGGCGCTATGGTGTGTTTTAGCCGCCATGAATCGCTCGCATCAAGTCGGAGCCACCCTCGTGAACACCCCGTGCTTGCCTCATCACCTCGCGCCGCTGCTGCTGGCGCTCGTGCTCGGCTGTGCCAGCGGCGAGCTGGGCGGAGAGCCGTCCACCCCCTCGCCAGATGCGCCAGCAGAGCTGGGGCCTGACACGCCAGACCTCCCCCGGGATCAGCCCGGGGAGGCCGACGCGCAGGAGGATCTCCCCACCGATCCGTGTGATGTGTGCTGTCCTGGCGACAAGCGCTGCGGCTCAGCGGACACGGTGCAGGTATGTCGAGAGGATGGCTCGGGCTATGACACGACCCCCTGCCCCGCGCCGCAGGTGTGTGAGGCGGCGGCCTGCGTGGCGCCTCGGGTGTGTGAGGATGGGGAGTCGAGCTGCTTGGATGGGCAGACGCGGCTGGTGTGTCGCCCGGGCGGCGCGGGCTTCTCGCAGAGCGCGTGCGGGGCGCAGGAGAGCTGTGTGCGTGGCGAATGTCGCGCGGGCGCGTCTGCGGGCGCGGCGTGCGCGGATCATGATGAATGCGCGGGGGGCAAGTGTCACTGTGGCGCTGAGACGGCGGAGGGGTGCGCAGCGCTGTTCGCCCCCGCTTATTGCGCTGCACCGTGTGAGCGCTCCAGCGATTGCAATGACAATGAGGTCTGCCTGGACGCGACGGTGCATCGCCAGGGCAGCCAGCTGGCGAACTACAATCACTGCGTGACGCGATGTCAGGGAAGCTGCACGCTGGCGGGCCTGTCTTGCAAGACGATCCCGACGCGCGATGCGGGCGGGAGCCTCGCGTGGGAGGGGGCGTGTATGCCGCCTGGGCTGCGCCAGATCGGCGAGACGTGCGTGGGAGATCAGGAGTGCTTGGGGGGGCACTGTTTGAGGGGTTATTATGAGATGGGGCATTGCGTGCATCGGTGTGACAGCACGAGCTGCCCTGCGGGGAGCGCGTGTGTAGAGCTGACGCAGGGCAACTATTATTGCTCGCTGTTATGTGGTGATGGCAACCCGATCGGCGCGGACCCCTGCCCGCTTGATGTGCCAGTGGATCGACGCGACGTGATCTGCGCGCCAATGTTCACGCGCCAGGGCAGCGCGGTGCGGACATGCACAAGACCTGGATGATTGAGCGTGCGCTTAGAAGGCCCAGCCTAGCTCAACCCAGCCCGGGGCGACGCTCAGCGAGGGGGACTCTGAGGAGGAGGGGGCGATGGTGGGCTCAAAGCGCGCGTCATCGCCGGAGCCGACGAGCCACAGGGCGCCGCCCGTGAGCAAGGTGGCACCGCCGACGATGAGCAAGCCGACGCCCCAGCGCTGTTGGGTGTAGCCTGTCTCAAGGCGTGAGGGGTGCTGCGAGGGCTCGCGCGCTTGCTGAATGTTGCTGCGGCCCGTGGCCCACAGCACGCCTCCGCTGGCGAGCAGGGGGATGCCAGCGGCCATCGTGAGCAAGCCAGCGCGTCGCCAGGAGCGATCCTCGATTTGGAAGGTCTGATCTTGAGGGATGAGTGAGCGCGACAGCTCCAGGTGTTGTGAGGCGAACAGCTCAAGCTCCAAGCGCTCGCTATAATAGCCTGGGCGCTCGACCTGCAGGACGTAGCGACCCGGCTTAAAGCGCAGCTGGATGGGGGTCTGACCGAGCAGCTCGCGCTGGGCGTCGGGCAAGACGAGCCAGACGTCGGCTTGGGAGGGCCACAGGGCGACATCGACGACGGAGGCGCCCGATCCTAACATCAGCTCGACGCGGCGCAGCCGGGACCAGATGCGATCGCGCGACTCGATGTCTTGTGGGGGGGCGCGGCGCAGGTAGCGACGGTAGTAGGCGCTGGCGAGGTCGAGGGCGCCGAGCTCATCCCAAGCGCGGCCCAGGGCAGCGTCGAGCACGGGGTCATCGCCGAGCTGCTGAGCGCGGCGATAGAAGTCGAGGGCGCGAGCGAACTGATCGGCCTCAAAGCATGCGACGCCGCGCATGGCGAGCAGGCGCCCGTCCCAGCGCTCGGCGGAGGGCAGATAATCGGCGCAGCGTTCTTGGGCGCGGGCTTGGGATTGGGGCTCAGCGGCGGCGCGATCCATGCGGGCGATCTCGACGTCGAGGGCGGC
>CAYXWB010000458.1:0-3441 GCA_964468515.1 uncultured Bradymonadales bacterium
GGGCGCAGCCACAGGCTGCGCCCCTGCCTGCACCGCGCTCGCTGGCGCGCCCCGAGGCGCCCAGTGAGCAGCGGCCGCGCGCGCTTGAGCCGAACGCGGTGAGCACGAGCGCGCTGACGCAGCTGCCGCCTGAGGCGCTCGAGCTTGATCGCAGCGCGCTGCGTGAGGTGAAGCGTCGCGGCGCCCCAGGCGGTCGTAAGGCTGCGGCCGTGCATCCGAGCGCGCGCCAGGCCATGGAGCGGGTGACGCAAGAGCAGCCGCGCGGCGCGCTCCACGCGTCGCGCTGGCCGCTCTATGGGGCGGCGCTGCTGGCGCTGTATTTGTGCGCGGTGATGCTCACCTCGCTGACAGACGGGCTGCCCGCAGCGGCGCGCGTGCTGATCGGGCTCTTGCCAGGGGCGATGGCGGTGGGGCTAAGCGCCGGGACGCACGCGCATCGCGCGGGCGGTGTTGGGTCGCGCTGGCTGGTGCCGAGTTCGCTCTACTGTCTGGCGATGCTTGCTGGTACAGTCGTGCTCACGTTGTTGGTGTTCCCCGGGCGCGCTGAGATCGCGCTCAAGCACGAGGGCGTCTGGCTGCTCTCGGCGCTCCCTGATGTGGCCCCGCTGACAAGCCTCAAGGCCGCGACCGCCTCGCTGATGCACACGCTCGCCAGCGCGTGCGCTCAGATTGGCCCGGCGCTGCCCTGGGGCTGACCTCGCAAAGGTGCGCGCTTTGACCTCCCCCCGTGACATCCTCGCTCGCTATATTGAGCCTGGTGAGGTGCTGCTCAATCGGTATCAGATCGAGCAGCTCGTCGGCGGCGGCGCTTATGGGGCCATCTTCGCCGCCATTGACGTGGTCACGCACGAGCGCGTCGCCGTCAAGGCGCTGCCTCCCGCGCAAGAGTCCTCCTCGCGCACCGCGCTGGGCCGCTTTCAGCGTGAGATGAAGATCATCAAGAGCCTCGTGCACCCCAACATCGTCACCCTCTATGACTACGGTGAGTCGCGCACGGGCGCTCCCTTCATGGTGCTGGAGTTTGTCGGCGGCACCACGCTTGAGCGTGAGGTTCACGCCAGGCCGATGCCCTTGGCGCACGGCGTCGAGGTGTTGCAGCAGCTCTTGAGCGCGCTGGGCAAGGCGCATGAGCTGGGCGTCATTCATCGCGACTTGAAGCCCGCCAACATCATGATCGAGCGCTTGCCGCGCGGCTATCAGATCAAGGTCCTCGACTTTGGTATGGCCAAGGTGCTGTCCGCCATCGACGGCGAGGCGATGGTCCAGCTCACGCGCGAGGGCGTGGCGGTGGGGACGCCGCGTTATATCGCCCCTGAGCAGGCGCGCGGTCTAGAGGTCGGCCCTTGGACCGACCTCTACGCGGTGGGCCTGCTGATGTATGAGATCTTCACCGGCGATCGCGTGGTCAAGGCGGACACCATTGAGGGGGCGGTGTTCGCGCACGTCTCCCCTGAGCCGCTGCCGCTGCCTGAGCTGCACCGCATCCCGCCCCAGCTCCACCCCTTGCTGCACGGGCTGCTCGCGAAGGACGTGAAGCGGCGCTATCAGCGCGCGAGCGACGCGCTCGCGGAGCTCGCGCGCGCTCAAGGCAAGCGCGTGCCAGGCCAACCCCCGGGGATCATCTCGGCGCCAGGGATGCCCGTGGAGCTAGACGCCACCATGCTGCTCTCCTCCACGGGCGCTGAGCTTGGCCCCGCGCTCGTGCGCCCCGAGCCGCCTCGCGCCGCGGCGCAGGCGCTGGGGACGCCCATCCAAGAGGTCGCGGCCATGGCGCCGCGCCCCGCTGTGGATAAGCCACCCTCTCATGACCTCGCCGCGGCGCTGCGTTGGCTCGGCTATAGCGCGCTTGGGCTGCTGTGCTGCTGGACGTTCGTGGTCTGGGGCGCGCAGTTCTTCACGCGCTTGTCTGTGTCTGGCCGTTTGATCGTGACCGCGCTGCCGCTGCTGGCCTGCGTGCCTATCGCCCTGTATGGGGCGAGCCACGGGCGAGGGCTGAGCGCGCCCAAGCTGATGGCGCTGTGTCAGCTGGCGCTGCTGTTCATCGCGCATGCGTCTGGCCCACGGACCCTCATGGTCAACCTGTACGCTAACCCGGCTTGGCCCCTCAAGCCGGTGGATGCTCTGCCTGGCCTCCCCCTGCTGATCGCGCTGGTTGAGGCCATCGCGCGCCTGCACGCGGGGATCATCGCCTCCTTCTTGTGACATCGAGCGGTCAGGCGCGGGGGCGCCCAGGCGCGGGGCTGCTTGACATCTTGTCGCGCGACATGTCACGTTGCGCCCGTGTGTTTACACCGCCTCACGCGTCATGACGACGCGCGGTTGATCCCGTGAAGGAGACTTGAGCATGCAGATTCGTCATTGGTTCCTCGCTTGCGCGTTGAGCGCGTCCCTCCTCCCGCTCGCCGCCTGCAAGGGGGACCAAGGCGCAGAGGCGCCTAAGGCTGACGCGCCGACGACCAGCAACACCGCTGAGCAGATCGCTGAGAAGCCCGCTGAGGTGAAGCCCGAGGACGCCGCAGAGCTTCCCTTTGAGGCCACAGGCGTGGTCGCCACCGTCAATGGGCAAGAGATCACCGCCGCGCGCTTTAACGCCGAGGCTGAGAAGCTCGCCAAGATCACCAAGGGCAAGCTCCCCTCGTTCATGCTCGCCAATTACAAGACGCAGATGCTCCATCGGCTCGTCGATGAGGTCCTGCTCGACGCTGAGGTCAAGAAGAACAACATCAGCGTCAGCGATGAGGAGCTGGAGAAAGAGTTCGCCCAGTTTGTGGGCCGCTTCCCCTCGCCAGAGGATTTCCAGAACTATATCGGTCAGTCGGGCCTCAATGAGGCGCTCATCCGCGAGGAGATGCGCCGCCGCTTAGCCTACGACAAGCTGCTCATCTCCAAGTACGACATCAAGGTCGAGGAGGCGGCCGTCAAGAAGTTCTACGAGGAGAACCAGAAGCAGTTCACCGAGGAGGAGCAGGTCAAGGCCAGCCACATCTTGCTCAAGCTCGACAGCGCCGCTGACGACAAGACCGTCAAGGAGGTCGAGAAGAAGGCGAAGGCGCTGACCGCGCAAGCGCGCAAGAAGGACGCCGACTTTGAGGCGCTCGCCAAGGAGCACTCCGAAGGCCCCACCGGCCCGCGTGGTGGCGATCTGGGCTATTTCCCTGCGCGCCGCATGGTCAAGCCCTTCAGCGATGCCGCCTTCGCCATGAAGGTCAATGACATCTCCGAGCCGGTCCGCACGCAGTTTGGCTGGCACGTCATCAAGGTCACCGATCGCAAGGACGCGCGCGTCGTGCCCTTTGAGGAGGTCCAGGAGCGCCTCAACGAGCAGCTGCGGGCCAAGGAGATGCGCGAGGGGATGTCCAAGTTCCTCGCGGAGGTCCGCAAGGACGCCAAGATCGAGTACAAAGAGGACAACATCAAGGTCAACGCCACCGCTGAGGATGC
>CAYXWB010000459.1:0-3430 GCA_964468515.1 uncultured Bradymonadales bacterium
ATCCGCAAGCTAACCCCAATCTTACCAAGGAGTCACCTCCTCTCCATTTATGGAGTGGGGGCCGGGGGGTGAGGTCTGCGGCTAGCGTCACACCATGTCAAAACCACAACTAAGCTGCTGAATTTATTAAAAATAAACTCAGAACTCACGTTGATGTTAAGCGGGGATCGTCCAAGCGAGCGGGTCACTTGCAGCTCAGGCTAGCTTGAGCGATCTTGCGCGATTGATGGGGGGCGAAGATCAGAGGTCGAAGTCCACGCCGGTCAACAGCAGCGCTTGGAGGTCATAGGCGACCTGATAGCGGCCTGGTCGCTCCAGCGACTGGAAGCCCTCAAAGCGCTCGCGGGTGGAGCCTTGAACCATCGGATCCCAGCTCACGCGCAGCGTGACAGGCAGGCTCAAGGCGTCGCTCAGCAGTATGCTGACGCCAAGCTCGAAGGTGAGCCCGACGTGGGTGGTGTTGGCCGTGGGCAGCGGTGGCGGCGGCGCGCTCAAGTTCTCGTGCGTGGTGGTGGAGCCGCTGGCGAAGACCCACAGCAGCTCGGGGCCAGCGCCGACGTGCAGCGCCAACGCCTGACTCAGCGCGAGCTCAGCGCGAAGCAGCGCGGGGACGCGCAGCAAGTGGGCGTCGAGCGTGATGCTCTGGCGCTGCTGCTGTGCGCTGTCGGCGGCGAAGCCCTCAGCGTGATGGCGGCTGTAGAGGGCGTCGAGGCGGATGGCGAGCAGGCCAAAGCTCATGTCGCTGAGCGGGGCAGTGATGCCTAAGCCCGCCGCCCAGCCCACCCCAGAGAACGCAGAGCCGTAGAGCAGCGTGGGCTCACCGACGGGATCGGTGGGCTGAGACAGGCGGCTGAGGTTGAGCCCCGCGCGCGCGCCGACGCGCCAAGGATCGCTGGCGCTGGCCTGCGCGGGGCAGGCCAGCGCCAGCAGCGCGACGCACGCGGACGCTATGAGCGCGCGGTGAATCATGGGGCCTCAGACTCGCTTGATCTCGACGCGCTGGATGATGCAGTCCTGCTTGGGGCGATCTTGCGCGCCGCGCGGGCTGTTGGCGATCTTATTGGCGACCTCAATCCCACGCACCACCTCGCCGAAGATGGCGTGGCGGTTGTCGAGGTGAGGGGTGGGGCCTTCGGTGATGAAGAACTGCGAGCCGTTGGTGTTGGGGCCCGCGTTGGCCATGCTCAGCAGGCCGCCCTTGGTGTGGCGCAGCTGGGGGTGGAACTCATCCTCGAAGCGGTAGCCGGGGCCGCCGCGCCCGGTGCCGGTGCGATCGCCGCCCTGGATCATGAAGCCGGGGATGACGCGGTGGAAGATGACGCCATCATAGAAGGGCTTGTTGCTCTTCTCGAAGGTCTCAGGATCGGTCCACTCGCGCTTGCCGGTGGCCAAGCCGACAAAGTTCGCGACCGTCTTGGGCGCGAGCTTCTCGTACAGCAGGATGTCGATCTCACCGTGGTTGGTGTGCAGCACAGCGTGCAGCGCGCCCTCACCAGGGACGTAATCGGCGGGGGTCTCATCGAACTTCTTGATTCCTGACATGTTCACTCCCAAAGGTGCGCTGGGTCATTCCAACAGCAGCTCGTAGTTATAGAGGATGCCCACCGAGAAGCCGAAGTGGCCTTGGAAGGCGCCATTGTAGAAGAAGCGAGGCGCTTGGCGTGTGCCCTCGACGCGCACACGCTCGTTGAACTGCTCGTCGTAGCCGACGTTATAGAGCGCGCGAAGCTCGATGGGGATGCGGATCATGCCCAGATCGATCTCCAGGCCCATCGTGGTGCCGAGGCCCGCGTAGTTGGAGGGCTCAATGCGGTTACGATCGCGCAGCTTCTGGACCTCGGACTCGGGCCATGTGCCGTTGCCGCGCTGCTCCAGGGTGTAGTCGATGCTGCTCGACTGTTGAAGCACGAACTCGGCGCCGAGGCCAAAGAACGGGCGCACGATGCCGGAGGTGCCAGTGACCTTGAGCCACAGCGGGATGCGCATGGACTGGGTCTTCTGCGACTGCGTGACACGCCCGGCCAAGTTGCCGTTGATCTTCTGATCGTTCCAGCCGCTGGCGTTATCCCAGGAGTAGCGCAGGCCCGTCTCAATGGCGACGATCTCAGCGAAGCGGATGTCGACGGCCAAGCCCACATCGCCGCCGAGGCCGAACATGGGGAAGTAGTCGGGGTCGACGTTCTGCTCGGAGCTGCCGTCGGCGTAGGTCACGGTGGTGTTAGGGGCCTCCGTGGTCCACACGCCGCCCAAGCCACCCTTGAGGCCCACGGCGATGTCCACGGGCATCGGCTGCTTGGGGGGGCCGTCTTGTGCCGAGGCGATCAGGGGCACAAGCGCCGTGAGGAGCGACGCAGTGAGGGCTAAGGTCCGCTTCATGAGGGGCTCCTGATTCTGATCCTGGGCGCGTCGCGCGCGTTGCATGACGGCTGCGGCGAGGGCTATCCTCGGGCGTGGCAACCAAGTTGCCAGCCCGCCCTCTTTAGCGCAACTGGCGCGTGGCCACAAGCCAACCGCGCCGTGACCTTCACCCCTTCACGCAGAGGCTCGCGACGGCTATGCTCCAGCTCGGCTTTGACATTGGCGGCACGCACGCGCGCCTGTGCGTTTTTGACGCGCAGCATCAGGTGGTGGCCGACGCGCGCCGCTTGGTGCGCGATGATCTGAGCCCGCAGGGCGTGCTTGATGCCATGCGCGCGCTGGCCGATGAGGCGCTCCAAGGGCTTGACGCGTCGCAGGTGACTGCGGTGGGCGTGGGGATCGCGGGCCAGCTCGATGTCACGGGCCAGCGCGTGCGCAACGCCCCGAACCTGGGCTGGCGCGAGGAGCCTTTCTTGGCGGCGGTGCAGCGCGCGTTCCCCAACACGCGCGCGCGCTTGGTCAACGACCTCAACGCGCTCTTGTGGGGCGAGGCGCTGGCGGGCGCGGCTCAGGGCGCGCGCGATGTGCTGGCGGTGTTCGTGGGCTCAGGGGTAGGCGGCGCGATCATCGCGGGCGGCGCGCTCATCGAGGGCGCGGGTGGCAACGCGGGTGAGATCGGCCACGTGAAGGTGATCCCAAACGGGCGCTTGTGCGGCTGCGGCGAGCGCGGTTGCGTTGAGGCTTACGCGGGCGGCGTGCACTTGGAGCGGCGCGTCGCGGCGCTGGCGAGCGCGCACGGCTGGGATGATCTGGCTGGCGAGGGTCCGATCGGGGTGGACCTGGCGCGCGCCGACGCGTGCGTCGGCGCGCGTCCCGAGCTGGCCGCGCTGTGGGAGGAGACGGCCGCGCAGCTGGCGCTGGTGATGGCCAACGCCTGCACGCTGCTCAACCCGCAGGTGCTGTTGTTAGGCGGCGGCGTGCTGGCGCGCTGCCCGGCGCTGCGCGCCGAGCTGCTGGCGCTGTTGCCGGAGCTGGTGTTGGCGGTGGCGCGCGAGGACTTGCAGGTGCGCGA
>CAYXWB010000460.1:0-3416 GCA_964468515.1 uncultured Bradymonadales bacterium
GCGTCGTGAGCGACGCGACGTGTGACCGCCACTGATGAGCGCGCGCTGTGACCCCTCACCCGATCGTCTCCTCTGCTCCCCCTGCCCTGCCCGCGCGTGCCTCCACGCTGACGCTGAGCGCGCTGTATGGCGTGATCTTGGCGCAAGCTTACGGCTGGACCTTGCTGCCACGCCACTTAGAGACGATGGGGATGAGCGGCGCGACGGTGGGGCTGTTGATGGGGCTTCGCAAGGCGGCGGAGCTTGGCCTGCTGGGGGTGTGGGCGCGCGCCGCAGACGCGGGTGATCCCGCGCGCTTGATGCGCTGGCAGTTTGGCTTGGGGGCGGCGGCGCTGGTGGGCTTGCCGTTCGCGCGCGAGGCGTGGCAGGTGGGGCTGTGCTTGGGAGGGCTTGGGGCGAGCGCGAGCTGCGCGGTGCCGCTGATGGACGCGCTGGCGATGCGCGCGGTGGGCGCGCATCGCTTTGGCGCGGTGCGCGCGTGGGGCTCGGTGGGCTACGCGCTGGTGGCGCTGATAGCGGGCGCTGCGGGGTTGTGGTTGAGCTACACCCAGCTCAGCGCGGCGGCGCCGTGGGGGATGCTCGCGCTTGGCGTGATGGCCGCGCTGCTGGCGATGCGGCTGCCCAGCGATCCGAGCGCGCGCCCACAGGCGCCGGATCCTGGCGCGCTGCGCGCGCTCTTGAGGCGCCCCGCGCTGCTGGCGCTGCTGGGGCTAGGGGTGGTGCACTGGGGGACGCAGGCGCCCTTTAACCTGTTCTTCGTGGCGCTGTGTGAGTCACGCGCGCTGCCCGCGTGGGTGCCGGGCGTGGGGATGGCGCTGGGGGTGGGCTGCGAGGTCGTCGTGCTGATGCGCGCGGAGCGGCTGATGCGCAGGATCGATCCTGAGCCGCTCTTGGCGCTGACGGTGGCGGTCAGCGCCGCGCGCTGGCTCGCCACGGGCGTGGTGACGAGCGCGGGCGCGATGCTCGCGCTGCAGCTCATCCACGGGATGACGTTTGGGGCGTTCTTCGCGGCGTCGATCGCGGTGCTCGGGCGCGAGATCCCCGACGCGATGCGCGCGCAAGGTCAGGCGGCGTTCTATCTGGTGGTGTTTGGCGCGGGCAGCATCGGCGGCAACGCGCTGGCGGGCGTGGGCCTCGACCTGTTGGGCGCGCCGAGGCTGTTCTTGAGCGCGGGGCTCATCGAGCTTGGGCTGCTGCCGCTGGCGCTCGTGCTGATGCGCCGCGCGATAAAAAAGACTTGATGCACCGCAGGGCGCGATCCATACAGGTCCACACGCGCGGCCGCACCCTCACGCGGCTCGTCAGGAGGACTCATGGCGCACCGCAAGACCTTTGTCGCGCTCGCGGGTAATATTGGCACGGGCAAGACCACCGCAGCAGAGCTGATCACCAATCACTTTGGCTTTGATCTGTTCATGGAGCCGGTCGTCGAGAACCGCTTCTTGCGCCTGTATTATCACGACATGACGCGCTGGAGCTTCACCCTCCAGATGGAGTTCTTGCTCAAGCGCATTGAACATCAGGCGCAGATCGAGCGCCTGCCTCGCTCCTGCGTGCAAGATCGCTCGCTCATCGAAGATCCTGAGATCTTCGCCAAGTACCTGCACGGGCTGGGGCACATGAGCGACGATGAGCTGGCGCTGTATTATGATTATTTTCAGCGCTTGCACGCGCAGTCACGCCAGCCGGACAAGGTGATCTTGCTGCACACGCGCGATATCAACGTGCTGATGCGACGCATCGCGGAGCGCGGGCGCGAGGAGGAGCGCGGCATCACGCCGACCTTCTTGCGCGGTCTGAACCACTACTATGAGAACTTCGCCCAGGTCGCGCGCCGCAAGTACGACTACGCCGTGCTTGAGGTTGACGTGAGCAAGCTTGACATCCGCCAAGGCCAAGGCCGCGACGCCTTCTTGCAATTGGTCGGGGCGTTCTTGGTCGATGACCTGGCCCCTGGCGAGCTGTTCTGACGCTTTAGGCTGCCTCGACGCGGCGGCGATAGTCCTCATGACGCTGCATCACGGCCGCGATATGACCACGCACGCCGTTTGGCCCTTGGGTCGCGGCGTCCTCCAGCTCTTTGGCCCACAAGGTCAGCGTGTCGAGCGGCACCTGATCAAAGGCGCCCACGCCCGCGTCTTGCGCGCATCGCGCCTGAATATAAGCCGCGATCTGCTCGCGCTCGATCGACGCGCGCTTAAACCCGGCATACAGCCTGCGCCGCAGCTCATTGAGGCGCACCTCATCGGCGTCACCCGTGAGGCGCTGCCCCTCAGGAGCGGCGCCATCGACCACGCGCTGCGCGACCTCGCCAGCGGGCGCGCTCAGGCGCTGCGTGGGCGCGAGCGCCGGGGTGGCCACGCGCACCGCAGGCGCCGCTTGCGGCTTGCGCCGCGCCGCGGCGCTTGACGCCTCCTCAGGAGGCGCCTGCGCCACAGGCGCCGCCCCAAAAGGCTCAGCGCGCGCGGTCTGCTGCGCCGCGACGCTCGCCGGGGCGCTGGCCACGCCAGCGTCCAGGCCCGGCTCGGCGCCGTCAGGCGCCTCAGAGACCTCGGCGGCCGCTGTCACGACAGCGGCCTGAGATGCGCTCGGCGCGGGTGCTGGGTGCTCCGATGCAGACGCGACCAGCGCTGTCGCGCTGGTCGCGCCCTCGTCAGACGCGCCCTCTTCAGCGACGTCTTGCTTGTGGGCAGGCCGAAGAGGCACGGGCGCGGCGTTGATCTTGCGCGCGATGGCGGCCAGATCCGGCGGCTCATACATGGCCAGCGCGCCTGAGCGATCCTTGGCGTCATAGCCGCGGCTCTTGCCCGTCTGAAGCACCCGCACGACCTCGCCATCAGGGTTGGTCTCCACGCGCAGCGCGAAGACCTCATCAAACAGGTAGGCGACGTTGAGGGTGAGCTGACGCCCTGGCAACAGCGGCGCGTGCAGGATCCTGCCTTCTTGCTCCTCGCGGCCTTGCTTGGCGGTCATGAGGACGTGGATGGGGAGGTTGCGAAAGCCCCGGATCAGATCAAACACCGTATCAGCCATCTCACCATACGCGCGGCGCGCGTCACGGTTGCGCAGCTTCTCGCCCTGCAACACGACCTCGGCGATCTCGGAGATCGAGTCGAGGCAGACCCACTGATAGTGATGATCCTGCGCCTTCAAGAACTCATAGACCTCATACACCTCGCCCATCGTGCCCACCTGCACGACGTCGATGGACCAGTCACGGATCGACAGCAGGCCACCCTCGGCGCTGATGATGAGGGTGTGTTCGAGGTCGCCCGTGGTGGCGCACAGGCGCGTCTTGCCTGCGCCTGCGGGGCCGTGGACGAGGATCTTGAGGCCGTGGTCGCTGGCGACGTGGCGGGTGTTGGTGATCTTGAGCATCGTCATTCTCGGGTCAACGGGCCAGCCGCGCGAGGCGG
>CAYXWB010000461.1:0-3406 GCA_964468515.1 uncultured Bradymonadales bacterium
CGTACGGCGCGAGCGGGCCTCGCTTTTTCTTGCGCGCGGTCATCGGCTCGCCTGGCTGGCGCGTAATATTTCGTGACGAAAGTTTTCGTCCAAGGCGCTCTCTGCGCAGAGAACGTTCACTGCTTGACAAAACATGAGCAAGTGGTTGACAAGAGCGCGCTCATTCAGTGAACAGGTTAACGGCGCAAAGCCCGCTATAATGCTAAAATATCAAGTCGTGTAAGATGATCTTGCCACCGCGTCTAGTGTACGCTAATCTGAGCATGACAGAGCCATCGTCACATCCTGAGCGCCGCTCACACCAACGTCACCCACCACGTTGCAGGGGCAACGCTGCTCTGGCGTTCATCTCACTCGCCCCTGATGCCACATCGCATGAGGCCGCGCCGTCTCGCGTCGCTCCTGTCGCAAGCGCCGCCTCCCTTGACCGGAGAGAATCCTTATGGCCGCAGAGACGCTGACCAAGAAGAAAGGCTATCACCACGGCAACCTGCGCCAGTCGCTCATCGACGTGGCGGTGCAGATCATCTCGGAGCGCGAGCGCGCTGAGTTCACGCTGCGTGAGCTGGCGCGCCAGCTCGGCGTGACGCATGCCGCCACCTACCACCACTTCCGCGACAAAGAGGACCTGCTGGCCGCCGTCGCTGAAGAAGGCTACAAGACGCTAGGCCAGTACATCCGCAACGCGCGTGATAATGCCCCGCGCCGCCCCTTCTTACAGCTGCGCGCTATGGCCGCCTCCTACGTGCGCTTCGCCGTCGAGAACCCCGCCTACTTCCGCGTCATGTACGGGCGCCGCTACCAAGACAGCTCGCGCTTCCCCAACGCCAGCCGCGTCGCCCATGAGACCGATCAGATCATGGACGAGGTGCTGCAGCAAGGTCAGCGCGAGGGCATCTATAAGTCCGGCGATCACGCCGAGCTCGCGACCACCGCTTGGGCCACCATTCATGGCCTCGCTGTGCTGTGTATCAATGGCCATGTGGACCTCGGCCAAGGGGACGCGCTACAAGAGGCTTGCTCTCGGATCACGCGTCATGTCTTCTTGGGCATCGCTAGCGAGGAGGCTCGCACCTTGGTCGGCGCGGGCGCCTCCATGGAGGAGATCTCCGAGCGCTTTAAGACCTGAGCGCCGCCTCGCGCACGAACCTGAGGAGTGAGCATGATTCATCCCCCCGCCCATCCCTACCGAGTCCCCTTCGATGGGTCGTTTCGCGTCGCGGATGCGCCCACCTCCCCGGGCAAGAAGCGCCTCAGCAAGAAAGAGGTGCGCGAGCAGCTCGCCGCGCGCATTGAGGAGCTGGCCGCGCTCCAAGAAGTCCTGTACGCCCACGACCATCACGCCATCTTGCTCATCTTTCAGGCCATGGACGCCGCAGGCAAAGATGGCACCATCCGCGCGGTCCTCTCCGGCGTGAATCCAGCCGGCTGTCAGGTCTACTCCTTCAAGCAGCCTAACCCCGAGGAGCTTGACCACGACTTCTTGTGGCGCACCGCGCGCTGTTTGCCTGAGCGTGGCCGCATCGGCATCTTCAACCGCTCCTACTATGAGGAAGCCCTCGTCGTGCGCGTTCACCCCGAGCTGCTCCACCATCAGCGCTTGCCCGCCGATGTGATGAGCGACTCCTTCTGGCAGGATCGCTTCGAGTCCATCGCGGACCACGAGAAGCACCTCGCACGTCAGGGCACCGTCGTCATCAAGCTCTGGCTCAACATCTCGCGCGATGAGCAGCGCGCGCGCTTCCTCAAGCGCATTGATGATCCGAGCCGCAACTGGAAGTTCGCCATGAGCGATGTCCGCGAGCGCGGTCACTGGTCAAGCTACATGCAGGCTTATGAGGAGGTCATCAACGCCACCTCTAAGCCTTGGGCGCCCTGGTATGCCATCCCCGCCGACAGCAAGCCGCACATGCGCTTGATGGTCGCGGACATCATCGTCGAGACCTTGCGCGGGCTGTCCATGAACTTCCCTGAGCTTGATGAGCAGGCGCTCTCCAAGCTCGCGGGCGCGCGCGAGGCCCTCTTGGCCGAGGACGAGTGAGCCTCTGATCACGCGTTGACCTGCGCGCTCGCGCGCGCACAATCAAGACGCGCCCCGACCCGCCCGAGCGGGTCGGGGCGCGTCATCGATTTCTTGAGTGAGCACAAGGTGCGACGGGTATGAAGGCATTTATCGCAGGCGCCTCAGGCTACACAGGGCGCGCGCTGGTCGAGGTGTTGCGTGAGCACAGCCACGAGGTCGTCGCCCACCTGCGCCCTGACTCCTCTCAGCGCGAAGCGCTGAGCGCTCACTTCAGCGCCGCAGGCGCGTTGATCGATCTGTCGCCTTGGGATGAGGCCGCCATGACACAGGCGCTGCGCGAGCACGCCCCCGATGTGGTCTACTGCCTCATCGGCACCACCCGCGCCCGCATGAAGGACCTCGGCGCGCGCGGTGAGGATCCTCAAGCCGCGAGCTACGAGGCGGTCGACTATGGCCTGACCGCGCTCTTGGCGCGCGCGAGCGTGGCCAGCCAGGTGGAGCCGGTGTTCGTCTACCTGTCAGCGATGGGCGCAGGCCCCAACGCGGCGGGCGCTTATATGCAAGCGCGCTGGCGCGCGGAGCAGGCGGTGCGCGACAGCGGCCTCGCCCATGTGATCGTGCGACCGGGCCTCATCACTGGCGAGGATCGTCCCGAAGCGCGCCCCATGGAGCAGCTCGCGGGCAAGCTCACCGGGCCGCTCTTTGGCGCCCTGGACGCGCTCGGCGCGTCGCGCCTCGCGCGCCGCTATCGCCCCACTGACGCACAAGAACTCGCCCGCGCGCTGGCCCGCTTAGGCGCCGCGCCGCCGGCGCGCGCCGCCACGATCGAGGCCGAAGACCTCAAGGACGACACCCCACACACCCCCTAACCTTGCGTGACGCAGCCTGTATCAATGGCCCGCGCGGCCGCCTCGCCCCTCGCCGCCGCCGCGTGGATGAGCCCGCTAAGGCGAGGGCTTGGCGGCGCAGATCAGCCGCGCAGCTTGGCGCGCTCGTCGGCCAAGATGGCCGGGCCGTGCTGCGCTAAGAAGGCGCGCAGCGCCTCATCCCACGGGGCGAAGGTGTCGAGCTCAAGCAGGCGCAAGAGCGCGTTATCGAGCACTGAATAAGCGGGCCGCTCGGCGGGAGCCGCCCAGTCTTCTTGATGCACCGGGGTGAGATCGGCCTCCAGCTCAAGCGCTTCAAAGATGAGGCTCGCATAAGCGTGCCACGAGGCTTGACCGTGGGCGACGGCGTGGAAGGTGCCATACACCTGCGTCTCACTGAGCGCGGCGCTGACCTGCGCCAGCGGCGCCACCCAGGTGGGGCTGACGAGCTGGTCACTGACGACCTTGAGCGGCCTGCCCGCGAGCGCGAGCCGGATCATGGTGCGCACGAAGTTGT
>CAYXWB010000462.1:0-3400 GCA_964468515.1 uncultured Bradymonadales bacterium
GCGTGCGGCGCGTATTTCGCTTGAGCGCGCAGGCGCTTCAATGCTATCCGCACGCACCGTCGCTGCGGCGGACCTCCCACCTCCCTCGTGTGATAGGCGCCATGTCGGACACCCGTGATGTCATCATTCGACTGCTCAACAACCTCGGCTCGCGCGCCGAGGTGGAGCAGTACCTCAAAGAGTTCGCCAGCCAGGACTCCCGCAAGTTCGCCGTCGTCAAAGTCGGCGGCGGTGTCCTCCAGGACGATCTCGACAACCTCGCCTCATCGCTCTCTTTTTTGCATAAGGTGGGGTTGTATCCGATCGTGATCCACGGCGCAGGACCGCAGCTCAACGCCGCGCTCGCCGCGCGTGGCATTGAGACCGAGCGCGTCAACGGCCTGCGCGTCACCGACGCGCAGACGCTCGCCGTGGTGCGTGAGGTGTTGCAGTCGGAGAACCTGCGCCTGGTCGGCGCGCTGGAAGCGCTCGGCACCCGCGCGCGCCCCGTCCTGAGCGGTGTGTTCGAGGCCACCATGATGGACTTCGAGCGCATGGGCTATGTGGGCGAGGTCAAGGCGGTGCATCTGGACGTGGTGCGATCGAGCATCAAGGCTGGCGCGCTGCCGATCTTGACCTGCTTGGGTGAGACAGACACGGGCCAGATCGTCAACATTAATGCGGACATCGCCGCGCGTGAGCTGGTCACCGCTGGCGAGCCATATAAGGTGATCTTCCTGACGCCCACGGGCGGCTTGCTTGATGAGCATGATCGCTTGATCCCCTCGATCAACCTCGCGGAGGATTACGAGGCGCTCATGACGCAGCCCTGGGTGCACTCCGGGATGCGGCTCAAGCTGCAAGAAATCAAGCAGATGTTGGATCGTCTGCCGCTGGCGTCGTCGGTGTCGATCACCACGCCGCAGCATCTGGCGCGCGAGCTGTTCACGCACCGAGGCTCGGGCACGCTGGTGCGACGCGGCGAGCAGGTCTTGTGCTACGAGGACATCGCTCAGTGTGATCAGGAGCGGGTCAGGCAGCTGTTGGAGAACTGCTTCAAGCGCCAGCTGGCCCCCGACTACTTCACCACCAAGCCGTTCTATCGCACCTATATTACGGAGTCGCACCGCGCCACCGCGATCCTGACCACTGAGCTTGGCGTGCCGTACCTCGACAAGTTTGGCGTCACGCAGAAGGCGCAGGGCGAGGGCTTAGGGCGCTCGCTGTGGCAGCGCATGCGTCAGGAGAACCCGGTGCTGTTCTGGCGCTCGCGCCGCGCGAACCCTATCAACAGCTGGTACTTTCAGCAGGCCGAGGGCACCCACTCCGAGGGCGACTGGACGGTGTTTTGGTATGGGCTGGAGAGCTTCGATCATGTGCGCGAGTGCGTGCAGCACGCCTTGCAGCTGCCGCCCACGCTGGTGGATCATCGCGTCGGCCAAGACCTTTGAGCGGCCCCGCTGCGGGCCAAGGAGCGCAGATGCGACGCGTCGGGATCGTGGGAGCGCGCGGCTTTGTGGGCCAGGAGCTGCTGGCCTTGCTGGCCGAGCATCCGGGCTTTGAGGTGGACTTCGTCAGCTCGCGTGAGCTGGTCGGGCAGCGCGTCTGCGATCATATCGCGGGCTGGCGCGATGGCTCACTCCAGTTTGACGCGCTGGACGCCGACGCGGTCGCCGCGCGCGGCGTGGACGTGGTCGTGCTGGCGCTTCCTAATAAGGTGTCACCGCCGTTTGTGGCCGCGCTTGACGCGAGCGCCAGCGACGCGGCCCTCATCGACCTGAGCGCCGACTGGCGCTTTGATGACACATGGGTCTATGGGTGGCCGGAGCGGTTGCGCGCGGCGCTTGTGGGCGCGCGCCGCATCGCCAACCCTGGCTGCTACGCGACTGGTATACAGACGGCCTTGTGGCCCTTGCTCGACCTGCTCGACGGGCCGCCTCACTGCTTCGGCGTCTCAGGCTACAGCGGCGCGGGCACGACCCCCTCGCCGAAGAACGATCCTGAGGTCTTGCGCGACAACCTCTTGCCCTATGCGCTCGTCGATCACATGCACGAGCGCGAGGTGACGCGACAGCTCGGGCGCGCGGTGCGGTTTATGCCGCATGTGGCGCCGTTCTTTCGCGGCATCACGCTCACGATCGCCGCGCAGCTTGTGCGCCCAGTGAGCCGCGATGAGGTCATGGCGCGCTACCATGAGGTCTACGCGAACGAGCCGCTGGTGCGGGTGTGCGATGAGGCGCCGCTGGTGCGCGATAACGCGGGCGCGCATCACGTCGCCGTGGGGGGCGTCACCGTCGCCCCTGAGGGCGATCGGCTGGTCGTGGTCACCACGCTGGACAACCTGCTCAAGGGCGCGGCCACGCAAGCGCTCCAGAACATGAACCTGGCCGCGGGCTTCGACGAGCTGCTCGGGATCCCGCGCTGAGCTTGAGGAGGATGAGATGAGCGGGTTGATCTGGGACAAGGGCGCGGCCGATGTGGACGCGCGCATCATGGCATTTTTGGCGGGCGAAGATGTGACGTTGGATCGCGCGCTGTTCGTGCACGATCTGACCGCATCGCGCGCGCACGCGCGCGGCTTGGGCCGCGCGGGCGTGCTCAACGACCAAGAGGTCAACCAGCTGTGCGACGCGCTCGACGCGCTCCATGAGGACTGGCGCAGCGGCGCGTTCACGCTCGACGCGCGCTACGAGGATGGTCACTCAGCCATTGAGGCGTATCTGACGCAGCGCTTGGGCGAGGTGGGCAAGAAGATCCACACGGGCCGCAGCCGCAATGATCAGGTGCTGGTGGCGACGCGGCTCTACATGCGCGAGGCGCTCAATGAGGCGCTTGGTCATGTGAAGGCGGCCGCGAGCGTGGCCCTTGATCGCGCTGAGCAAGACCCCAACACGCCGATGCCCGGTTATACGCACCTGCAACGCGCGGTGCCGTCCTCGACCGGGATGTGGTTCGCGGGCTGGGCGGAGGCGCTGATCGATGACGCTACCTTGTTGGCCTTCACCGCCCGCTGGGTGGACGCGAACCCCTTGGGCACGGCGGCGGGCTACGGGGTCAACGTGGCGCTTGAGCGCGACGGCGTGAGCGCCGAGCTTGGCTTTGATCGCACGCAGATCAACCCCATCTACGCGCAGAACTCGCGCGGCAAGTTTGAGCTGCAGCTGTTGCACGCGCTGGGTCAAGCCCTGCTGGATGTGCGCCGCTTGGCGTGGGACTTGAGCCTGTTCACGATGGAGGAGTTCGCGTTCGTGACGCTGCCCGATCGTTACACCACGGGCTCCTCGATCATGCCCAACAAGCGCAACCCGGACGTGGTGGAGCTGCTGCGCGCGGCGTACGCGACGGTGGCGGGCGCGGCCTCGGAGCTTGAGCAGGTCTTGTCGTTGCCGAGCGGCTATCATCGCGATCTGCAAGCGACCAA
>CAYXWB010000463.1:0-3398 GCA_964468515.1 uncultured Bradymonadales bacterium
CATCTCCACGAAGTCGGAGCCCGAGATCGAGAAGAACGGCACGCCAGCCTCACCCGCCACGCCGCGCGCGAGCAAGGTCTTGCCGGTGCCTGGCGAGCCCATGAGCAGGACGCCCTTGGGGATGCGGCCACCTAAGCGACGGAACTTGTTGGGGTTACGCAAGAAGTCGACGACCTCTTGCAGCTCCTCCTTGGCCTCGTCGATGCCCGCGATGTCATTGAACGTCACCTTGTTTTGGTGCTCATTCAACATGCGCGCGCGCGACTTGCCGAACGTCATGGCCTTGCCATTGCCGCCCTGAAACTGACGCATGAAGAACACAAACGCGACGACCATCAGCAGCACGAAGATGAGCTGCACGATGACCATCTGCCACTTGCCGCTGTCCTCAGGCTTGGCGAAGGCGACCTTCACCCCCTGGGCCATCATCACGTCCTGCATGTCCTCGCCCACAGGGCCGGTCGTCTTGAAGACGAGCTGGCCCTTGTGGTCTTTCTTGGCAGCGTCAGCCTTGAACTTGCCTTGGATGTCCAGCTCGCGGACCTCCACGCTCTCGATCTGGCCGCTCTGCAACGCCGTGCGAAACGCGCTGTAGTCGATCCGCGTCGCGTCGCGTGAATTATCAGTCAGGATGACGACCGCGAGGACGCCGAAGATGGCCACGGTGAGCCAGAACAGCCAAGGCCGCGGGGTGAATTGCTTGAACACTGTGGGTTGCCTCACTTCGCAACGAGGGGCGCTTTGGGAGGTATCGCAGGGGCCAGCATAACGCCTGAATGGCGCTTTGGCTACCCGCGCGGCCCAGGTTAAAGACGTGGCCCTGAGCGTTTATTTCCCCCCAGGCCGCGGCCCTCGCCACCACAGCGTGAGCGCGCGCGCGCCCTCATCCCTATAAATCGCGCGCGCGCGCGCACCCGCGACCCACACCGTCTGCGCCTCAGCCGCTTCGCCCGCCATCACGCAAGGCCAGCGCCAGCGCTGCGTCTTACACACGCGCGCAGCGCGCAGCGCCTCGCGCGCCCACCGCTCACGCGCGCTGTCAGCGCCGCACACCTGCAACGTCGCGCGCTCCTCCAGCTGCACCACGAGCGACGCGTCTGCGCCTTCAGGCGCAGGCGCGTCATGGCACCACCCTAGCTCATGCTCAAACCATCTGACCGCGCCATCGCCCGCGCGCCATGGCAGCGTCAGCGGGTGGGCCACCTCGGGGCCGATGAGCGCCAGCTCACGGGTGAGCTGGCGCGTCAGCGTCAGCGCGCCCTCGCGCAGCGAGGCGCGCGCGCCAGGCAGCGTGAGCTCACCCTCGCCAGCCTCCAGCAGCGCCCCCAGCGCCTCCACCTGCGCGCTGCCCCACGACTCGCCCACGCCTAGCGCCTGACGCTCGCGCTGCCACAGCAGCGCGAGCGCTGCCTCGTCAGCGCCTCGCAGCGCCCGCGCGCTCAGCGCGCGGGCGCCCATGTGGGGCGGCTTCAGCCGCCCCACATCGCCAAGTGAGCGCGCTAGCGCGCTCACTTGGTCTGCGCGCTGGCGCAGGTGCTTTAACGTCTGCGCAGCCCCTGAGAGCGACTCGCCGCCGACCTCGCGCAGCGCGGGCATCGCGTGATGACGCAAGTGGTTGCGCGTGTACGCGTCGCTCGCGTTGCTGCTGTCCTCGCGCCACGCCCACCCGCGCTCAAGCGCCAGCGCCTCAAGCTGCGCCCGGCGCGCGCTCAGCAGCGGGCGGCTCACCCACAGCTCAAGCGCCTCGGGCGCGGTCGGCATCGGCGCAAGCGCGCGCGGCCCCGCCAGTCCCACCGCCGAGGCGCCGCGCGTCAGCCGCCACAAGAGCGTCTCCACAGCGTCATCCAAGTGGTGCGCGGTGAGCACCGCGCCAAGACCAAGCCGCGTCGCGGCTTGGGTCAACGCGCTGTAGCGCATGGTGCGCGCCTGCGCTTGCACCCCCAAGCGCGGATCGAGCCGCACATCCAGGATCATGTACGGCACGCCGTGCGCGTGCGCGAGCCTCATGCACAGGCGCGCGTCCTCTTCGGCGTCGGGGCGCAGATGATGGTGAACGTGCCCCAGCGCCAGCGGCACGCCGAGCGTGTCAGCCGCATCGCGCGCCAAGTGAAATAACACCACCGAGTCGAGCCCGCCGCTGACCGCGACCAAGACGCCGCGCTGCGGCGCGGGCAGCTCACGCAGCGCCTGCATCACCAGCGCGAGCAGAGGGCTCACGGCGCGGCGCTCGTCGCCTGCTTCAGGTAGTGACGCAGCGCTCCGGGCGGGATGGTCAGCGTGAGCTTGGGATCTTGCGGGTGACGCATCACGGTCAACATCAGCAGCTCACCGCTGGCCGACAGGATCGGCGCACCCAAGCTCGCGCACGCGCTGACCTGGAAGTAGAACTGGACGCCCTCCTCTGCGGGGCGCGTCGGTGCGATGTTCACCACCGCCAAGCGCTCCGGCTTCACCAGCTGCGTATAAGAATAGGTGTGCGCGATGGGCTTCGAGAGATCATACAGCGCCAGCCCCTTCGCCGGTGGGATCACGCGCTCGCCGGTCAGCTGCGTCAGGTTGCGCGAGCGATCGGGGCGCGTGAGCTTCAGCGGCGTGAGCTGCGCGCGGTTCTCCTCCAAGAAGTCCGCGTCGATCGCGCCCACGGTGACATCGCGCGCGGTGGTCTGCGTCGGCAAGATGAGGCCCGCGCGGTTGTCATACACCTCGCGGATGACGGGCGGCGCCAGATAGATGGCTTCGGCGCCCTCAAGCCAGTCCAAGGTGCTGATCAGCACGGGCGGCTCACCCTCATCGCCGCTGATGAACACGCCGTGGCCGCGCGTCACGGTCGGGATCTGCTGGAACGGGCGCGGCGGCGTCTTGACCGCGAGCACGGTGACGATCGCAGGCGCGATGCGGCGCGCGGTCGCCTCAAGCGCGCTGTCGCGCGGCGGCAAGCTCAACGACAGCGGCCGCTTGATGGCGCGCATCGGATCTTCAAGCGCAGGCGCCGCCTCAGTTGGGTCAACGCGCGTCTCCTTGACGTCAAACCGCGGCAGCGGTTCTTGCGCCTGCGATGGGCTCAATCCCACGAAAAAAGTGAGCGTCGCGATCGCGGTGGTGGAACTTCTCATGGGTCGAGTTGTCCATGGTTTCAGATGAGCGCACGGCGCGCAGGTGAGGCGATGTCATCACGCTCGCCGCATGAAGACCTGCTCATGCGCCCGCTCATCTTACCCAAGGGCGCTCACGTTGTCACGATCACCGCCTCGCCACCCTGGCGACGCGGCACGTCACGATCCCCGGGAGACGCTGGACCGCCCAAAAGGCGGGGCCGCGCGTTGTCTCTGAACAGTGCTGGATGATGGAGCAAGACCAGTGAGTATCATGACCAACTGCCTGCGCGTGGCGCTGATCTG
>CAYXWB010000464.1:0-3397 GCA_964468515.1 uncultured Bradymonadales bacterium
TGTGGCTCAAAGCGTGGCCCCATCTCAAAGCGCGTGGCAGGGTCGTTGCCCCACCAGCCCGCAAAGCGCGGCAGCGTCGCGTCTTGGGCGTGGCGCTCGTGCACGAACACGCCCCCTACCCCGCCCGGCCCGCTGTTCAAGTACTTGTACGAGCACCACGCCGCGAAGTCGGGGCCGTCGTCGTGTAATCGCAGCTGAACGTTGCCCGCCGCGTGCGCCAAGTCAAAGCCCACCACGCAGCCCGCCTGATGGCCCGCGCGGGTGATGCGCGCCACGTCCATCGCTTGGCCTGTGTAATAGTGGACGCCGCACATCATCACGAGCGCGATCTCATCGCCGCGCGCCGCGATCACGGCCTCGACATCCTCCATGCGCAACGCGTGCTCGCCATCACGCGGGTGCAGCTCGATGATCGCGTCAGTGGGATCGTAGCCGTGAAAGGCCGCCTGGCTGGCCACCGCGTAGCGGTCCGAGGGGAACGCGCCCGCCTCGATCACGATCTTATAGCGCGCCTGGGTCGGACGGTAGAACGACACCATCAGCAGGTGCAGGTTCACCGTCAGCGCGTTCATCACGACGACCTCGTGCGGGCGCGCCCCGACCACCCGCGCCATCGGCTCAGCCAGCGGCTCATGGTAGTGATACCAGGGGTTGCGCCCCTCGAAGTGGCCCTCCACGCCGAGCTGCGCCCAGTCCTCAAGCTCCACCGCCAGCGCCTCGCGCGTGGCGCGCGGCTGCAACCCCAGCGAGTTGCCGCACAGGTAGATCGCGTCCGCGCCGCTGGCGGCCTTGGGGATGAGGAACGCGTCGCGCATACGGGTCAGCGGATCGGCGGCGTCAAGCGCGCGCGCGCCTTCGAGCGTGGCGTCAACCATGGTGTCTCAGCGCCTCCAAGCGCAGCAGTGAGAGGGACACGATCAGGGACAAGGCGCGATCGCGTAGAGGATAGGCCGAGATGGCGCGGCGTCGAGCGCGAACGGCGGCGCTTGCAAGCTCAGCAGGTAGCGCCCATCGAGCAGCAGATCGGGCGCATACATCAGCTCCGTGATGGTGCGCCCGCGCGACGCGTCGCTCGCCACATGCGCGCCTGGGGGCAGGCTCCAGAAGATGTGATGGTTGGGCAGCGCGCCGCCGTCTTGCTCACGATCCACCGAGGGCAGCTCCACCAACAGGTGCTGCACACCACGCGCGCGCACCCAGCGCATCGCCTCCTCGGTGAGATAGGGCGGGTTTTTGCCGCTGTACACCACGCGCGGCGCGTCCGCGTGGGCGGGGCGCGCGCGCACAGCGAGCGCGCGCGTCCAAGCCGCGCTCGGCGCGCCGAGCGCGCCAAAGGCGCGCGCGAGCGCTGCTGCCGTGATCACCAGCTCATCGGGCGCCACCGACACCGGATAGCCCTCGCCGCTGTCACCGATCGGCTCCAACGCCACCGTCAGCAGGCAGCACGGCAGCATGGCGCCATCGAGATGATCCACCAGCGCCTCGGGCGCGCGCGTGATGTGGCCGACGCACTCGGTGTGGGTGCCATTGCCATGCGGCGCGAGCTGCACCACGTCGCAGTTAAACCCCGCGCCCCCAGCCACCGACGCGATAAAACCACCGCTCACATAAGGCGCGGCGCTCGCACCCGGCAGCCCGAACGCCTCGGGCGGCGCGCCGTCAAAGCGCATGCGCACGGACACATCCAAGGGGCGCGCCAGATCGGCGCAGACGCGCTCGCCATCGATCGTGAGGTTCACCAGCATCACGCTCACTTATCGCTAGACCAGAGGTCGTAATACAGCCCCTCGGAGTGACGGCGCGAGGCGGCCGTCTCAAACTGGGCGCGGTCCACGCCCAGCCACTCCAGCGCGGTGCCGCTGAGCATGCGCTCCTTCTGCTCCGGCGAGAAGCTCACCGTCGTCTCAATGAGCTTGCCGGGGTCAAGCTCACCCAAGGGGAAGGGATAGTCCGTGCCCAGCGCGATCTGCTCCGCGCCGAACAGGTCCACCACGAACTCCAAGGTCTTGCGATCGTGCACCAAGGAGTCGATGTAGATCCTGCGCAGCAGCTCCGCAGGCGGCGTCTGGGTGTGGGTCTGGCACAGGTCCGGGCGCATCTCAAAGCCGTGCGTGATGCGCCCCAGCGTGCCGGGGAACGAGCCGCCGCCATGCGCGAACGCGAAGCGCAGCTTTGGGAAGCGCTCCAGCACGCCGCCCATCATGAGCGAGCAGATGGCGCGCGTCGTCTCGGCGGGCATCGACACCAGCCACGGCAGCCAGAAGCGCGGCAGCTGCGACTGCCCCATCATGTCCCACGGGTGTACGAAGATCGCCGCGTCGAGGTCTTGGGCGGCCTCCCACACCGGATAAAACTGCTCATCGTCGAGGTTCACGCCGTTGATGTGTGTGGCGATCTGCGCGCCGCGAAACCCAAGCTCGCGCACGCAGCGCTCAAGCTCCTTTGCCGCGCGCTCGGGCGCGTTCATCGGGATGGTGCCAAGGCCCACGAAGCGATGCGGCGCGCTCGCCACCACGCCCGCCATATCATCGTTGAGCAGCTTCGACAGGTCGTGCGTGTGCTCGGGCTTGGCCCAGTAGCTGAACATCACGGGCACGGTCGAGAGCACCTGCACGTCCACGCGGTGCGCGTCGCACTCGATGACGCGCGTGGGCGCGTCCCACACGTTGTCCTCGACCTCGCGGAAGAACTCACCATCGCGCATCATGCGCGCGCAGCCGCAGCCATCGTGCTCCAACCGGATGAACCCGCCATACCCATAGCGCTCGCGCAGCTCAGGCAGGTTCTTGGGCAGGATGTGCGTGTGGATGTCGATCTTCATGCCAGACGCTCGCGCCTAAGGTGAGTCAGTGAGGAGAGGCCCTAACTTCTAAGCGCGCTCAGGGCTGCATCGTGGCGCCGCAGTGCTCGCAGGTGCGCAAGTCCTCGCTCGCCATAAACCGCGTGATCGCGTCGCGCAGCTGCCCCACGATGTCTTGCATCGGGAAGAACGCCTCATACAGCACGTGGTCGCACGACTCGCAGTACCAGCGCAGGCCATCTTCGGCGCCCTCGGGGCGCTTGTGCTCGATCACAAGCCCGATGGTGTTGGCGGCGCGCTGCGGCGAGTGGGGGATCATGGCGGGGAGCAGGAAGATGTCGCCCTCGCGGACGGTGACGTCTTGCTTGACGCCGTCGACCACGAGCTTGAGCGTCATGTCGCCCTCCAGCTGGTAGAAGAACTCCTCGCTGGGATCGATGTGATAGTCCTTGCGGGCGTTGGGGCCGCCCACGACAAAGATCATGAAGTCCTGATCTTCGTAGAGCTTCTTGTTCCCGACGGGGGGCTTGAGCTGGTCGCGGTTGTCCTCGACCCACTGCCTCAGGTTGAACGGCATCTTCATGGTGTAAACCTCAC
>CAYXWB010000465.1:0-1410 GCA_964468515.1 uncultured Bradymonadales bacterium
TCAAGGGCAGCCACCTCGATCACATCGTGCGCGATCTGCTCTATGATGGCCGCGATTTCACTGAGTACGGCGCCGATCGCCTGCGCACAGGGCGGCTGCACGGCTCAGGCTGCGTCTTCTCAGCGGCCATCACCGCGCGCCTGGCGCTGGGCGATGAGCTGCTTCAAGCGGTCGCGTTCGCGCGCGAGTTCATCACGGGCGCTATCGCCCGCGCGCCCGCGCTCGGCGGCGGCGTCTCCCCCGTCAACCCCATGCATGCCATCTGGCACCAGCGCCCATGAGCCAGCTCGCGGTGCTCGCCAGCGACGCCAGCGCTGTGCTCGTGTGCGGCGATCCGGGCCTGAGGCTTGAGGAGGTCGTCATCGACTCGCGCGCGGTCTTAGGACCAAGCGCGCTGTTTGTGGCGCTCTCAGGGCCACGCTTTGACGGCCACGCGTACCTCAGCCAAGCCCGCGCGCGCGGCGCGCGGGCGGCCCTCGTCAGCGACGTTGACGCAGCGCGCGCCGCAGGCTTTGAGGCGATCCTGGCGGTCCCAGACACGCGCCTCGCGCTGCAAGCGCTGGCGCGCGCAGCCCGCGCGCGCTTTGACGCCCCTGTGGTCGGTATCACTGGCTCCAACGGCAAGACCTTGGTCAAGGAGCTTTTAAGCGCGATCTTGGCGCGCGAGCGCACGGTGCATCGCAGCCCAGGCAGCTACAACTCCCAGATCGGCGTGGCGCTCTCGCTGCTCGCGCTGCGACCCGAGCACGACGTGGCGCTCATCGAGGCTGGCATCAGCGAGGTCGGTGAGATGGCCCGCTTGGCGGCGATGATCGGCCCCACGGTGGGCCTGCTCACCAACATCGGCACAGCCCACGCGGCAGGCCTGAGCACGCCACAGATCACCGCGCGTGAGAAGGCGAGGCTGTTTGAGGGCGCCGACTGGGTCGTCTGCTCCGGCCACGATGCGGACGCGCTCAGCGCGCTCAGCGCGCTGAGCGCGCCCACGCCTAAGCGCATCACCTGGTGGGTGTGTGAGGGCGATGGTGAGGACGACGCGCCTGACGGCGCGTCGCTCGTCGTGCACAGCGCGACGCATGACGGCGCGCGCTGGCGCTTTCAAATTAGACGCGCTGACGCGCCGCCGCTGACGCTCCAGCTGAGCGCGCCTGCGGCGCGCTACGCCTTGCACAACGCCGCTGCCGCGATCCTCACCGCGTGGCGCTTAGGCTCAAGCGACGCGGCCATCCTGGAGGGCGTGGCCAGCTGGGAGCCCGCGCCGATGCGCCTGGAGCTGCACACCACCCCGCGCGGCATCACGCTCATCCACGACGCCTACAGCTCCGACCCGGTGAGCGCGCGCGCGGCATTACAGGCGCTGGTGCACCACGCAGGCGCCCAGCGCAAGATCGCCATCTTGGGCGCGATGCT
>CAYXWB010000465.1:1510-3376 GCA_964468515.1 uncultured Bradymonadales bacterium
CGCGATGCTGGTGTGCGTCGGTGAGGCCGCCGCCTGGATCGGTGAGGCCGCGCGCGACGCGGGCTTTGATCCTGCGCGCT
The DNA here is from genome assembly GCA_964468515.1 of uncultured Bradymonadales bacterium. Lineage (GTDB taxonomy): Bacteria > Myxococcota_A > Bradymonadia > Bradymonadales > Bradymonadaceae > CAYXWB01. The sequence continues at coordinate 1,591 of CAYXWB010000465.1, forward strand.
GCATGTGCGTGCCCGACATCGACGCGCTGCACGCGCTGCTTGAGGAGGCGTTGCGTCCGGGCGACGTGGTGCTGTTCAAGGGCTCCGGCGCGCTCGGCCTGGATCGCGCCGCCGCGCGCTTGCTTGAGAGCGTCGGCCCGACGCGCCTGACGATCGACCTGAGCGCCATCGCGCAGAACTACCACGCGCTGCGCCACAGCTTGGGCGGACACACGCCGATCCTGGCGGTGGTCAAGAGCGCGGGCTACGGCAATGACGCCACGCGCGTCGCCATGACGCTCGCGCGCGAGGGCGTGACCGCCCTCGCCGTCGCCTATCCCGATGAGGCGATCCCGCTGCGTCTGGCGGGGCTGACGCTGCCGATCATCGTGCAGAACGCGCTCATCGAGGAGGCCGACAAGCTGTGTCGCCACGACCTCACACCGCTCATCTACACGCGCCCCGTGGTCGAGGCGCTGTCTCGCCAGGCGCAGCTGATGGGGCGCGTGGTGAGCGTCCACTTGGAGATCGACACGGGGATGCGCCGCGCGGGGCTTCGCCCCGAGGCGGCCGCTGACTTCGCGCGCTGGCTGACCACACAGCCTGGGGTGCGCCTCAAGGGCACCATGACCCACCTCGCCAGCGCCGATGATCCCGACGCCGACCCCCACACCCTCGCCCAGCTCAGCGCCTTTCAAGGCGCGCTGGACGCGATGCGCGCGCGCGGGATCGACCCGGGCGTGGTGCACGCGGCCAACACGGCGGCCGCGTGGCGCTTGCCCCAAGCGCGCTTTGACATGGTGCGCATGGGCCTTGGCTTGTATGGCCTCAACCCGAGCGACGCGGTGGGCGACGTCACGCGCGCGCACCACACGCGCGGCGCGCTTCGCTTTACGACGCGCATCCTCCACCTGGCACAGGTCGAGGCGGGCGAGTCGGTGGGCTATGGGCGCAGCTGGATCGCGCCCGAGCGTCGCCGCATCGCCACCATCGCGGCGGGTTACAATGACGGCCTGCCGAGGTTCATGTCATCGGGCGGCGAGGTCTTGATCGGGGGGTGTCGATGCGTCATCGTGGGGCGCGTGTGCATGGACGTGAGCATGGTCGATGTGACCGGCTTGGGTGATGCCGTCGCCGTGGGTGATGAGGTGGTGATCTTCGGCGAGCAGGGCGACGCGCGCTTGAGCGTCGATGAGATCGCGCGCCGCGGTCAGACCATCTCGTATGAGCTGCTGTGTCACATCGCGCCGCGCGTGCGTCGAATCTATGTGCGCCACGAGCCCTGATCCTAGGCGGCTTTGAGCGAGCTCACGCGTCTCACAGCGCGCACACCAGGAGGCGGCCATGGCTGCTCGTAAACCTCAGCGTCGCTCCGACAAGCTGCGCCAAGAACGCGCGCTCAAGCGCGCCAAGGCGCGCTTGAGCGCGCGCAGCAGCCCCCGGCGCTTCAAGAGCTAGGCGACTCCTTCAAGTATGGGATGGGCAAGCTGTACCGATTAGGCCGCATACCATGCATCCTCGCCGCATTATGGGGCAGCTTCGCTTTGCTCTTCTTTGAGGGCGAGCCCAAGTATTTTTACTTATGTGCCGGGATGTTCTTCTTGATCGCTCCTATTTTGTTGCTGTTCCTGTGTATTATTGGGTTGCAAGTCTATGATGCGACACGTCGCGTCGTGATAGACGCGCTTGGCGAGCGTCAGCTGACGTGAGTTCTGAGTTTATATCAAATAAATTCAATAACTTAGGTGATGTGTTGGCATGGTGTGACGCTCGCCGCAGACCTCACCCCCCGGCCCCCTCTCCATAA
>CAYXWB010000466.1:0-3364 GCA_964468515.1 uncultured Bradymonadales bacterium
GCATGGCGCGAGGTCGAGGCGCTAGCGCGCGGCGATGAGGCGCCCGAGGTCATGACCTCGGGCGGCGTCTGGCTTGACGCGCAGCTGGGGTGCTCAGGATCGCAGAAGCTCTCATCGCTGGCCGCGCGCGCGGGGCTGAGCAGGATGAGCAGCGCGGCGAGCGCGCGTGCGCGGCGTGGGCTCATCGGCCGAGCTGCTCGCGGGTGAACAGCGACTCGGGGAGCGAGGCCTTGTCGTCAAGCGCGTCGATGGTCATGGTGGTGAAGCCGCCCGGGCCCGCGCTCAAGGTGGACTTCTTGATGTAAGGCTCACCAGCGCTGTTCTTGGCGACGACATCGACGAACAAGGTCTTCACCTCGGTCTTGGCGTCCTTGGCGTAGAAGCGGATCTTGAGGGGGATGTAGTCGGACTTGCGGATGTAGCTGACGACCTTGCCGTAGTCGGCGCTGGCGGGATCTTTGGGGGTAGAGGCGATGACGAAGACCTCATCCTTGACGACGGTCTCATCAGGCAGGCGCGTATAGGTGGCGGCCTTGATGTCGCGCGACTCAAGGTCAGCGAAGGTGAAGTGCGAGCCGAGGAACGCGCCCTTCTTATTGGAGCCCTCGACGCGGCGCGAGACCTTGAAGGCGGGCAGGTACATCCAGACGTCATCTTCTCTGCTCTTATTTTCGATGAACAAGAAGGCTTGGCCTTGGACGGTGGCGGGGGCGGTGAGCAGGACGATGGTGCGCGCGCCCGTGTCAGCGCGGCGCGACTTGACCTCTAGCTTGCGCTGCTTGCGCTCGCCATCGCGCCCCTCGATGAGCAGGGAGAGCTGGGCTTGGCCGCTGCTGACGCCGAAGGCGTCGTCCCGGGCGAGCATCTTGTCGACGATCTGCTGTGCGCTGAGGCCATCGCTCGGTGGGGCTTGAGGGTCTTGGGCGAGCGCGGGGGTAGGGATGGCGAGGAGCGCGCAGATGATGAGGGCGCGGCGCGTGAGGGTCATGAGAGAGGCCTCCAGCTCAAGGTGGCGAGGGTGCAGCAGCCAAGGGCACACAACAGACGCAGCGCAGGCGCGCATCATTCCCAGCGCGGCGCGCGGCGTGTGCTCCCTGGAGAGCTTGCCTGAAGAGGCGGTGTGAGCGCAACGCAGGGCGCATCCTGAGCAGAGGATCGGGCATTTCTATAAATCCCACTTGACTGGTAGGGATAGATGACTAAAGTCTGAATTCATCAGGCGCGACCTTTGCGAGGCGCCGGATCAGCCCCCACCACCCCATCGACTTGAGAGATAGACCATGAAGACTAGGCTGTTGAACCGCCGCTTAAGCGCCCTGCTGATCTCACTGACGTTCGCGCTCACCGCGCTGAGCGTGACGGGCTGTGGCCAGTCGGTGGAGTACGATGACACGAGGCCGCCTGATGAGCAGGACGCGGTGGCGCAGCCGCTGAACAAGCAGGTGTTCGCGAGCGCGGCGGACGTGAAGGCGTGGCGCGACGCTGGCGAGGCGATCATCTTGGACACGCGCGCGGTGGATGCGTTCAAGACGGGACACATCAAGGGCGCGTTCAGCGCGCGCGGCGGCAGCGAGTTCCAGACGGATCTTGGCCTGGTGAACCCAGACGTGGTGCTGTTGCAGAGCGAGGCGCGCAAGCTGGGGCTACGCAAGGACAAGAAGATCGTGATCTACGGCGCGCAGGCGGGCAGCGGCTCGGGCGCGGGTCGCCTGTTCTGGACGCTGGAGTACCTGGGCCACGGCGAGGTGTACCTGTATGCGGATGGGTACGAGACGCTGCTGAGTCAGCTTGAGGAGGAGCCTGAGGCTGGCGAGGTGACGCCGCCTGAGGGCGACTTCGTGGTGGCGCTACGCCCCAGCATCTTGGCTCCCGCCGAGGAGGTGCGCCGCGCGGCCGCTGGCGAGATCGAGGCGGTGCTGATCGACACGCGCCGTGAGGCAGAGTACCTGGGCACTGAGGATCGCGGTGATCCTCGTCAGGGCGCCATCCCCAACGCGGTGTGGTACCACTGGGAGAACGTGTTTGACGCCGAGACGAAGCTGCTGCGCCCGAAGGCCGAGCTTGAAGCCGAGCTGACGCAGAATGGGCTCTATGTGCCTGGCAAGCTGACCATCCCCTACTGCCAGACGGGCGTGCGCTCAGGCACCATCTATGCCATCTTGCGCTCGCTCGGCCACACCAACGTGAAGAACTATGACGGCTCGTGGGTGGAGTGGTCGCGCGACGCGACCCTGCCCATCGTCAACCATCAGCAGTGACCCCCTCGATTGGAGCCTCACCGCCCATGACCAAACTCGCCGTCGCGCTCGCGGCGGCGCTGGCCTGCACGATAAGCAGCGCTGGCGCCGCCGCTGGACCCTGGATCAAAGGCCCCGGTGAGGGCTATGTGAAGGTCTCAGGGGGTGCATTTGACAGCCAGCAGATCTTCGACGTCGATGGGACGCTGGTGGATCCACCCTTCATCTACAGCAACCGCGCCATCTACACCTACGCCGAGGTCGGCCTCTTGCCTGAACTCGGCCTGGCGTTCAGCCTGCCCGTGCTGTTCAGCACGAACGCGGTGGGCGAGCGGCTGCGCTATAATAACTCAGGCCCCGGCGATCTGGACGTGGCGCTGCAAGGCCAAGCTTATCGCGGCGACGCGTGCGCGGCGTCGGGTCAGGTGGGGTTGCGCGTGCCGCTGTATGACGGCATCGTGCCGAGCAACAATGACGCCGCGTTGCCAGGCATCGCTGAGGACAGCTTCATCCCGCTGTTGGGCGATGGCAGCGTGGACATTAACCCCGGCGTGGCGCTGGGCTGCTCGCTCTACCCGATCCCCGGCTGGGTGACGCTCGACGCGGATCTGAACCTGCGCACGCGCGGCTTCAGCTCGGGCGTGCGCGCGGCGCTCGGGGCGGGCATCTTCGTTTGGCCTGAGCGGATCGCCATCACGGCACGCGCCGAGGTGCTGCGCCGCTTCAGCGATGACTCTGAGCGCCCCACCAAGCAGTACATCTCCGTGGGTGGCGGCCTCATCGGCCTGATCTATGGCGGCTGGGGCGTGGAGGCTAGCGCGTCCTATCTGCCCGAGGGCGCGTTCATCGCGCGCGGGCTCAACGTCATGGTCGGCATCAGCTACAATGGGCGGCTGTTCCCCAACCTGTTCGCTGACTGAGTGATTTTGTAAGCTACGCTTACAAAATTAAAGAGCCTGACTTGACAAGCTGATGAGACAAAGCGAGGCGCGCTGTGACAGGTCACAGCGCGCCTCGCCTGTGTGGTGAAGCAGCGCGCGCTTAGGGCGCTGAGCGCGCGCTCGCGCTGCAAGCGCTGGTAGCTCTGCGCCATGAGGACCAGCGAGGTCCAGCAGACGACAGACAGC
>CAYXWB010000467.1:0-3363 GCA_964468515.1 uncultured Bradymonadales bacterium
GAGGTTGGCGAGCGGGCTGCTGTGACTATAATGCCCGTCGGCCACATCGTCGCGCTTACACATCGCGCATCGCCCCTATCACGCTCGTCGCGTCGCAGCCTCGCTGCACGCTTGACCCTCCTGAGGCGCCCCTTCATGCCAAAGCTGCAACACGACCTCTACGATATCACCATCATGGGCACCGGCCCTGCTGGCCTGACCGCCGCGATCTACAGCTGTCGCGCTGAGCTGAAGACGATCATGTTTGAGGGCGATCTGCCAGGCGGCCAGCTCACCACGACGACCGATGTGGAGAACTTCCCTGGCTTCACGCAAGGGGTCAACGGCTACCAGCTCATCGATCAGATGCGCGAGCAGGCCAAGCGCTTTGGGGCGGAGATTCACATCGCCATGATCACGCGCGTGAACACCGACGTGTATCCGTTTGAGGTCCACCTGGATGATGGCACAAGCTTCAAGACGCGCGCGTTCATCGCGGCCAGCGGCGCCAAGCCCCGCAAGCTGGGCTTGCCCAGCGAGGACGCCTACTGGAGCCGCGGCGTCTCAAGCTGCGCGGTCTGTGATGGCGCCTTCTATCGCGGCGTGCCGCTGGCCGTCATCGGCGGCGGCGACTCCGCCATGGAGGAGGCCGACTTCCTGACCAAGTTCGCCTCCAAGGTCACGATCATTCACCGACGCGACGAGCTGCGCGCCTCTAAGATCATGCAACAGCGCGCGATGGATAACCCCAAGATCGAGTTCTTGTGGAGCCACGGCGTCGAGGAGGTGCTGGGCGACGAGGAGCGCGGCGTCACGGGCGTGCGCGTGGTCGATCTGAAGACCCATGAGGCGCGCGTGCTGGAGGTCAGCGGCATGTTCTTGGCCATCGGCCACATCCCCAACACCGAGATCTTCAAGGGCCAGCTCACCATGGACGAGGACGGCTACATCGTGACCCAGCCCGGCTCTTCGCGCACCAACATCCCAGGCGTCTTCGCCGTGGGCGATGTGCAAGACAAGATCTACCGTCAAGCTATCACGGCGGCCGGCTCAGGTTGCATGGGCGCGCTCGATGCGGAGCACTTCTTGGCAGCACATCACAGCGGCGCAGCGGCAGCCGAGTGAGCGCGCGACGACGCCGCCTCGCTGATCCTCCGTGACAGTGGGGCGGCGCTCGCCTAAGCTCAGCTCTCCCCTGACACCCCATGGAGCGTTGTGCCATGTCTAGCTCCGTGGCACGCCAGCTCCAGGAGCTGACCCAGCTGGGTCATGACATGGAGCACCTGCTGCGCAGCACCCATGGGGCCACGCTGTTCTTGGATGAGCAGCTCACCGTGCGCAGCTTCACGCCCGATGTCTCACAGCTCATCAACATCATCGCCCGCGACGTTGGCCGCCCCATTGAGCACCTGTCGCTCAACCCCGACGGCCTGGAGCGGGTGGCGCTGTTACGCCAAGCGCGCGACGCCAAGCTGGCGATCGAGCGCGACATCATCGTCAACCCTGAGCGCGCCGCATTAATGCGCAGCTTGCCCTACCTTGGCGAGGGCGGCGGGGTGGCCACCTTCATTGACATCACCCCGATCAAGCAGACGCAGCAGCACCTGCAAGGCGTGCTCGACGCGCTGCCAGAGCAGCGCGTCGCCCCGCTTGAGCGCGATGAGGAGGTCCTATGAGTCAGCGCGTCGCGTCGATCGACGCGCTGCGTGAGCGGCTTCGCGATCAGCCCGAAGAGGCGCAGCTGCTCGACGCGATCCTACAGGAGCTTAGCTCCTATCGCGCCGAGCTTGAGCTCCAGAACGATGAGCTGCGTGAGGCCCAGATGGCCTTGGAGCGCTCCCATCGCCGCTATGTGACGCTGTTCTCAAGCGCCCCTGTGGCCTACCTGAGCGTCGATCAGCGCGGCATCATTCAAGATCTCAACGAGCAAGCGCGCGGGATGCTCGGCGAAGAGCGCGCGATGTTATGTGGGCGCCCCCTGGCGGTGCTGCTGAGCGCTGAGGATCAGGCCTCGCTCCACGCCCTGCTCCAGCGCGCTCGCCATAAGCCCACCACCGCTCCCCTCAAGCTGCGCAGCGCCTCGGGGCCGCCCATCCACGGCCTCGCCATCTTGCGCGCCATCTCGCCAGGGCAAGACGCGCCCGATGAGGTGCTCGTGGCGCTGCTGAGCTTGTCGAGCCAGCACGCGCTGCGCGACGCGCTCGGGCGCAGCGAGGCCCGCTACAAGCGCCTCTTTGAGCTGTCACAAGATGGCCTGCTGCTGCTCGATACGCGCGGTCGCGTCCAAGACATCAACCACGCAGGCTGCGCGCTGCTCCATGACGCTCGCCTCCAGCTCATCGGCCGCCCCATCGTCGAGCTGCTGCGCGCCTCGCCGCCGCTTGAGAGCTGGGAGCGCTTGCGCGCGGACAGCGCGGCGCTCGGGGAGCCGCGCAAGCTCCAGGTGACGCGCCGCGCCGAGCTCCTCACCCTGGAGATGACGCTCGCTCAAGCCTCGTTCGATGACACGCCGCTGCATGTGATGACCTTGCGCGATGTGACCGCGCGCGCGCGCGCGAGCGCGGCGGAGCTGGCCCTCGAGCGCGCTCGCCAGGAGTCGCAGCGCCTCGACTCGCTCGGCCGCTTGGCAGGCGGCATCGCCCATGACATGAACAACCTGCTGACCGTGATCGTCGGCATGGCCGACATGATTCAGCTCAGCGACGCGCTGCCCCCTCAAGCGCGCGAGGACATCGGCGCGCTGGCTCAGGCGGCGCAGCGCGGACAAGAACTCGTCCACAACCTGCTGTCCTTCGCTCGTCGTCATGACCCCACCCCGCGCGCGCCTGTCGAGGTCGGCGCCATCTTGCATGAGACCACCACGCTGCTGCGACGCACGCAGCGCCAGCAGGTGCAGATCACGCTCACCCTGCCCGATCAGCCGCTCTACGTGCGGGCGCGCGGCGGTGAGCTTGGGCAGATCTTGCTCAACCTCGCGCTCAACGCGATCGACGCCATGCCTCATGGTGGCGATCTGACCCTAGCGCTCAGCTGTCATGGCCCGCTCGTCCAGATCGACATCAGCGACAGCGGCCTCGGGATGTCCCAAGAGACGCTCGATCACGCCTTCGATCCTTTCTTCACCACCAAGGAGCATGGCAAGGGCACGGGCCTTGGCCTGTCCACCGCCTATGGGCTGATGCGCCAGCTTGATGGCACCATCAGCTTAGAGAGCGCGCGGGGCCATGGCACGCGCGTGCGCTTGCAGCTGCCCACCTGCCATGCCCCCCCAAGCGCCTCGCTCGACCAAGAAAGCAGCGAGGTGGCGCTCGCGCCACAGCAGATCATCATCGCCGATGATCAGCCCATCGTGCTGCGCACCATCACGCGGGCGGTGGAGCAGCT
>CAYXWB010000468.1:0-3359 GCA_964468515.1 uncultured Bradymonadales bacterium
CCCACCCAGGGCATGCGCCAGGGCAACGACATCGGCACCCAGTACCGCTCCGCCATCTACACCACCAGCCCCGAGCAGCTCGACGCCGCGCGCGCCTCACTGCGTGATTACCAAGTCGCGCTCACCCGCGCGGGCCTCGACCCCATCACCACCGAGGTGCGTGAGGCGCCCACTTTCTATTATGCAGAGGAGGAGCATCAGCAGTATCTGTCCAAAAACCCTGGCGGCTACTGCGGCCTCAGCGGCACAGGCGTGAGCTGCCCCATCGGCCTCACCACAAAGACCGCCTGATCCTCCACCCTCTCACGCGCCACGAGCCTATGTCCGAGCACGACGCTCCTCGCTCCGAGTTTGTCTGGATCACCTGCCATGTCGGCAGCGAGGCGTGGCTCAAAGCCGACCTCGCCACACGCCTTCCACAACCGCCGCGAGATCTGCGTCGTGGGGATGACCGCGCGGCGTCGCCGCAGGGCAAGCCTCCCACCCGCAAGTGAAAGCCTAGCTTGGACGATCCCCGCTTAGAATCAGCCTCACCGATGCACCGCGCGGGAGGTTGTGTGTGCGCGATGCTTTTGATAAGGGCCGCAGCATCGCTTAAAAGTGGGGGAGGCCCAAGCGACCATTCATCCTGACTGGGGCGCATCGAAGCGCCAACACGACCGGGAGGTCGCGTCTCCATGGGGGGTTGTGTGTGAGCGAGGCATCTGGCGAGGTGCGCCGCATCGCTCGAATTAGACCTCCCCAAGCAGCCCTCTATCCTGACTGGCGCTGATCGAAGCGCCAACGCGCCACCGCTGTCGCGGTGGCGCGTTGCCCTAGCAAAGATAAAGACGCGCTCAGGAGCAGGCGGCCGCCACGAACATCGCCAGGTAGAGGCGCGCGGCGTCGAGGGTCTGCGCCAGTGAGACGTGCTCCTCGGGCGTGTGCGCGACCTCTAGGGCGCCGGGGCCGCAGACGATGGGCAAGGTGCCCGCTTGCCACAGCCGGCTCGCATCAGAGTGCGAGCGGAACGCGTCGAGCTGGAAGGGGCGCTGGCAGACCTCAAACGCCTCGCGCACCGGGTGCAACAGCGGCGAGTCGGTGGGAGCGCTGTAGCCTGCGGCCCAGAAGGCCTCCTGCCAGTCGAGCTGGCAGCCTTGGTGGGCGAGCTGGGCCTTGTGCTTGGCGCAGCCGATGAGGTGGTCGGCCGCTTCGCGGGCGACCTCGGGGGGCAGGTGGACGTCCACGATCGCCTCGCAGCGCTCGGGCACGATGAACATCGGGCCGCCGCCCGTGATGCTGCGCGGGTTGAAGGTCATGCCGCGCGCGTCTTGCGTGGTGGCCGCCTCCATGAGGTGCGTGAGCCAGGAGAGCATCGCGTGGATGGCGTTGCTGCCAAGCTCGGGCAGCGCGGCGTGCACGCGCGCGCCTTGGGTCTTGAGCAGCGCCTCTAAATAAGCGAAGTGATCGGCGCAGGGGCGAAGGCCTGTCGGCTCACCGATGATCGTCAAGGGCGCGCTCACCGCCTCAAGCATCGCCTCACACCCATCGCCGTACTCCTCCTCGCCCACGACCAGCGCCAGCGCCACGCCGCGCACAAGCGGCACGCCTGAGCGCGCCAGCGCGATGATCGCCTCGCACGCGGCCGCGCAGCCGGACTTCATGTCAGCGGCGCCGAGCGCGTAGACGAGGTCGCCCTCCACGCGCGGGCGCAGCATCGTCTCCTCCGTGACCACCACCGTGTCGACGTGGCCGACCCACAAGATGGCAGGGGGCTGAGGGCCGAGCGTGACGATGAGGTTGTGACGCTCCTCCTCCAGCTCGCCGACCTGCTGCCATTGCACATGCAGGCCAGCGGCCTTGAGGGCGTCGGGCTCTAGCGCGGCGGCGAAGACGCGGGTGGCGGGGCCTTCGGCATACGAGGGGCTGTAATGTTGGAGCGACTCCAGCAGCAGCGCCTCCAGACGAGCAGGGTCAATCGCACGCGCAGCGCGCGCCTGAGAGGTCATGGGCTTACACTCCTGAGTCACGATGCAGGGGCGCGCATCACTCATGGTCTTTGCGCGCGCGGCGACGCTGATAATCGGGCTGCTTGGTCAGGTTGAGCGTCATGTAGACGTGCTCGTGCTCCTGACCAAAGCCGCGACGCTTGAAGAAGTTAAGCGCCTCGGTGTTCTCGGCATCTGTGTCCACCAACATCATGCGCGCGCCCAGATCGATGAACCGATCCGTGGTGTGCTTGAGCAGCTTGTGGCCGATGCCCATGCCGCCGACCTCGGGGGCCACCCCGAGCCAGCGCAAGTAGCCGTACTTCCAGGAGCTGCGCCGCTTCTCGATCAGCGATCCCAGCGCGAAGCCGACCACCACGTCTTGATAGATCGCCACGAAGCAGGTCTCGCCATCGGCCGAGAACAGATCCACGACCTCATACTCATCCCACGTGCGATACAGGTTGAGCCATCGATCGCTCGTGAACAGCCGCTCACCGAGCGCGAACACGGCGGACACATCCTCGATCTCGATCTCGCGGATCTCGACCTGCTGGGCGGGGTTGCGAGAGGCGTCTTGCGATGATGCCATAAAGGACCGCGCTCGCTGGTGTGATAAGGTTGACCTCTCCCCCGGCGCCTCATGGCCAGGCCTTGATACAACGCACTTTGACGCGATCCGACGCGCCGCGCAACAGGATCAGCTCGCCTCGTCAGCGCTCCAGATCGTGCGCGATCTCACCCAACCGCGCGCGCTCCGCGCGCAGCTTGCGCGGGCCGTGCACATAGAGCGCATAGGCCGCGCCCGCGAACACCAAGCACATCATCCCGATGCGCCACAACAGCCGCTCAGGATGCGGCGCCTGCCACATCGACAGCAGCGCCAAGGCCACGCTGTAGGCGACGCACGGCGCCAGGATGCGCTGCCCCCAGCGCAGCTCCGCGAAGCGCGCGTCGAGCTGGCGCGTCAGCGCCAGCAGCGCGTCTGTGGGGCCGACTGCCAGCGCCTCGCGCTTCTGCTTCCAGTGCGCGTGCCCCCTCGTGAACAGATAGGCCGCCAAGGCGGGATACAGCAGCGCAAAACATGGCAGCAAGATCATGCCGCGCGCGGTGAACAGATGCCAGCACACGACCACCACCACCACCACCGAGCCCGCAAGCGCGGCTGAGCTGCCATAATAGTTGAACGCCTCCCACCGATGCCGATGCACCAGCCGCTTCGACAGCGCCTCAGGGGAGCTGTGCCCCTCATCGCCGCCACCGCGCTGCCACTGCGCCGCCTGCGCCTCAAGCCACCCCAGCTCACGATCCTCACTCTGTCGCTCGTCGCTCATGACTCACCTCGCTCCATGAGCGCCTTCAGCGCGCCCGTGCCACGGTAAATTCGCGCCG
>CAYXWB010000469.1:0-3349 GCA_964468515.1 uncultured Bradymonadales bacterium
CGATCGCGCGCCCAGTGCGTGAGCATGAACGTGGGCATGCTCGCGTCGCACACCGTGCCCACATGCGCGCCGCCATCGGACAGCCCGCTCAGCGCCAGCGGGTGCTGCAACATCTCATAGACGTCGTCGAGGTTGCCGCGCTGATAGTTATACAGCGGGAAGTACAGCAGCTCTTTGCCATCATGCTCCATCATCGCGTCGAGCAAGCACTCCAGCACGGGCACGCCGCGGCGCTTGGCCTCCCTATACAGCGACTGCTCCAGCGGCGGCTCATAGTCGGGGCGCTCCCCCAGCCTGAAGATGCGCGCTGAGACGAGCTCCATCGCCGCCAGCAGCGTGTCCGCCAAGGGTGGGATCGGGCTGCCATCGCCCGCCACCTTGTCGGGCGTCTCGGCCAACAGCTTCGCCTTCAGCTCAGGATCGCGCAGCCGCTCGATGCGCTCGGGCAAGCTCAAGTGCAGCAGTGATTTATAGGTCGGATACCCCATAAACGGGTGGAACGTGGCCTGAAACCCCAGCAGCACGCCGATGGCGCGGTCCGCGACCTGGAGCTTGATGTTCAGCCCGCGCGCCTGCGCGTCCTCCGCGCGCTTGATGATGTCGCGCCACTGATCGGGCGCCTGATCGCGCTGCATCAGCGAGATTGACATCGGGTGGCCGCCCGCCGCCTCGGCCATGCGCTCCAGCACGTCGAACTCGTCTTGAAAGCGGCCCTCATCCAGCGCCATGTCAAAGTCGGAGACGGCCTGGAGCACGCGATGATCGAGCCCGACAAACCCGCGCGCGATCCCCTCCAGCTCGCGCGCTGTGGCCTCTGAGGCGGGCGTGGCGCTGCCGTCTGCGGCGCGGTGATTATCAGTGCGCCCCGTGGAGAAGCCGATGGCGCCTGCCTCAAGCGCCTCACGCAACAGCGTCCTCATGCGCGCGATGTCCTCATCGCTGGCGACCTCATTGGCCACGCCGCGATCGCCCATCACATAGACTCTGAGCGCGTCGTGGGTGAGCTGCGTCATGAAGTCGATCGTGTGGGGGAAGCTGTCGATCACGTCCATGTACTCAGGGAACGACTCCCACCCCCACGGGATGCCCTCGGCCAGCGCCGCGCCGGGGATGTCCTCGACGCCCTCCATCAGCTGGATGAGGCGATCGTGATCCTCGGGCCGCACGGGCGCGAACCCCACCCCGCAGCTGCCCATCACGCAGGTCGTCACGCCGTGCAGCGACGACGGCGCGAGGTCTGCGTCCCACGACACCTGCCCATCATAGTGACAGTGGATGTCGATGAAGCCCGGCGTGACGATCAACCCTTCGGCGTCGATGGTCCGCGCCGCCTGCTCATCATCGCAGCTGCCCAGCGCTACGATGAGGCCGTCGCGGATGGCGATGTCTGCGCGTCGCGCGGGCGCGCCTGTGCCGTCGAGGATCGTGCCGTTGATAATCTTGAGGTCATACATCGTGGCGGGCTCCGCGTGAGGTGAGGCTCGGGTTGGAGAGCGATCAGATGGCGTTGATTATCCACATAAAGCGCCTCGCAGCAATGCGCAGACTGCGCCCCTCCCTGGCGCGCTCAACGCGGCAAGAGCCCCAGCTCGCTCGCCATCAGCAGCAGCACCGCGCCAAACACCACGCTCACCACCAAGTGGATCGCCCCTAACCCTAGCCCCACCAGCGCATCGCGCGCGGCGGCGCGGTCTGCGTCGCGGCACGCGCGCCAGCCGCGCACCCCCTCGATCATCGCCAGCGCGCCGCTGACCTGATTGATCACCAGCAGCGCCACGCTCAGCGGCAGCGCCAGCGGCACCACCGCAAGCGCGCAGCTGGCCGCGTTGCACAGCCACGTGCATAACCCCAGCTTGAGCGCGCGCTGACAGCGCGCTTCAGGTGTCATCGCCGCTGCTCCTGGCGAGTCTCGCGCACCATGCGCGCGTCATCGCACCCATCGCTCAGGCGATGGTGTGCCGTCAATCACCATCGACTCGCTTGTCGTCGGGGCGCGGGTGTCCCATCATAGAGGCAGGTTGAGGCTTACCCCCTGTGGAAGTGAGGTTGTTGTGAAGCGAGCTGTGATGATCCTCACGCTGGTGTGCGCCGCGGGCGCGCTCTGGAGCGGCTGCGCCACGTCGTCATCGCGCGGTGCAGCGCCGCCGACGCTGTGCGTCGTGCGCCACGCGCCGAGCTACCACAACCTCTCACCGCCGCCTGAGGACATGTCAGCTGAGACGCGCGACGCGCTGACGCCCGAGGGGCAGCGCATGGCCGAGGCGCTCGGCGCTGAGCTGACGCGCGCCCATCAGATCACCCGCGTGCGCAGCTCGCCGCTTGGACGCGCGCGCCAGACCGCCGCAGCGCTGGAAGAGGCGGCGCAGGTGACCACACAGGTGGAGCCTGCGCTGCGCCCGATGGGCGGCGACATGACCTGGGAGGCGCGCGATGCGGCGTGGGCTCGCGGCGAAGATCCTCGCCCCGCAGGCGGCGAGTCGTTGTCGGATGTGCAGGCGCGCGTGCGTGGGATGTTGCAGTCACTGCGCGTTGACGCGCGCGCTGGCACGACGACCGTGCTCGTGACGCATGGTGATACGGCCTCAGTGGTGCTCGGAGAGCTGGCGCAGACGCCGCTGTTGCAGCGCCCGCGCGCGCACACGCTGGGGCCGGGGCAGGCGCGCTGTGCGCCTTGGCCTAGAGCTTGATGTCGCGCAGCGCGCTGTTGTGCATCAGCCACGCGATGGCGCCGCCTGTGAGCGCGGCGAGGATCATGTGGCTGGCGCCGAGCCAGAACCCGACGCGCGCCTCGCGCGCGCCATCGCCGCCGCTGCGCGCGGCGGTGCGCTTGCCCATCACCCCATAGACCATGGCCATCGCGCCCGTGATGAGCGTGATCCCCACCAAGAGCACGCCCAGCGGCAGCGCGATGGGCACCATGCTGATGAGGCAGCCTGCGGCGTTGGACAGCCACGTGATGACGCCAAGCTGCAAGGCGCGCTTGGCGTGGCGGTTGTTCGTCTCATCAGGCGATGGGCTCATGACGCTCTCGTGTAAACATGGGGCTCGCTTGTTCGCCTCCGAAGCTTGGCGCGTCGTGGTGGTTGTGTAGTGAGAATCGCTCACCAAGCCCTCGCTGACGCTTTATCGCTATGATAAGATGGTGGGAGAACCTCATCGGCAACGCCTCACCTCACATGACACGCTCCACATCTCCGCCCACACGCTCGCCCCGCTGCGGGCGCGGGAGGGGCGATCCGGCCCGCGACGCGGCGTCGAGGGGGGTAAACCTCACGGGCTGAATTGCCCCAGCTTGGCGCGCGCGAGCGGGCGGCGTCAACCTGCCAGGTTGACGCCGCCCGCTCGCGCG
>CAYXWB010000470.1:0-3338 GCA_964468515.1 uncultured Bradymonadales bacterium
TCATCATTCAGCGTTTTTGGGCAGCGTGGCGCGTCCCTCCTAACGTGGACACCCACACAGATGACGTCAAACCTCGCCCCCGCAAAATGAGCACCCAGCGCGGCCCGCTTGACGCGCCTTGCACTGTCAAGCCGTTGCCTTCTCAACGAGATCAAGTCGCGTCGCGCGCCTGGGCCGCATCGCGAAAAATTGTCATCTCGTGGATTAATCCAGCCTCAACGCACCATCAATCGAACAGCAGCGTGAAGAAGAACGCGCCGCTGCGCGCTTGGCCCGCGCTTGAGACGAAGGTGTCCACCACCAAGAAGTAGGTGCCCGCCTCAAGCGCCACGCGCGCGTCCTCGTGCGCGCGGGCCAGACACCCTGCGGGCGCGCCGGAGCTGTCGAGCACGTGCAGATCCACATCCACGCCCGCAGGATCAAACACCTGCGCGCGGATCGTCGCGGGCGCCTCAAGCGTGAAGGTGTAGACAAGCTCCGGGCCCGACTCATCCTGACTGGCAGCGCAGCCGTCATACACGTCAAAGCTCGACTGGGCGCTGTCACGCGTATCCCCCGCGCCCACAAACGGCAGCGCCGGGATCTCAAAAGGCTCAGCGCTCGTGCCCACGCCGCGCAGCGCGGGCGCGTCGGGCTCGGGCGGCGCGCCATCGAGCAGCACGCGGCGCAGCCGCGTCAGCGCCTGGAGCGTGAGCAGGTTGCGCATGTTCTGACCGCGCGACAGCCCCTCACCCACCAGCATGCATGCCCGCGCCCCTGAGGTGTGCGCGTTGAGGTGCAGCCCGTCGCCGCCCAGCCCGCTGGAGGGCAGCGGCACGAGCTCCTGATGCAGATCAATAAAGGGCACCGCGCGGCTGTACGCCAGCGCCCGCATCGCCGCATTGTAGCGTGGCACCCACAGGTCCGCGTCGGCGTCATCCAGGCGCGGGGCGATGCTGGTGAGGATCGGGATCACGCCGCGCCCCAGCAGCGTGTCCACGATCGTCGTCATCTGCTCGCCATAGCTGAAGATGCGACGATTCTCAATGTCATTGGTGCCAAACTGCACGAGCGCGACGCGCGCGCTGGCAGCGCTCAGCTCACGCTCAAGCGGCGATGGCGAGCCTGCCAGCGCGCCGCTCGCGCTCCAGCCCACGGACGCGGCCAAGCTCACGCGGGCATAGGGGGCCACCCCCGCGATGTCGCCGCCCTGAAAGTAGCGCCACGTCTCATCCAGCGCGGGCACATCGGGCAGCTCGACCTGCTCGCCAGCCAAGCAGTGCAAGAAGTTGGTGTTGACCGTGTTGGAGTCGCCCACCTTGATGAACACGTCATCTTGCGCGCTGCCACCACGCGCGCGCGCCGCGTTGAGGCGCGCCGCCACATGCGCGTTGATCGGTGAGTGCGTGAGGCCCGCCGTGTAGAGCGGCGTGGCGACTGGCGGCGGGTCCACCGGAAGATCAGCGGGCTGATCCTGCGGCGGCAGCTCAGGCGCCTCATCGGGCGCGTCACTGAGATCGGGCGGCGCGTCTTGGGGGGCCATATCAGGCGCTGGCGAGGTGGAGGGCGCGCCTGGCGACATGTCGCCAGGCGCGTCCTCATCGCCGAGATCCACATACACGCCCTCGCCGCACGCGACCAGCGAGAGCAAGAACAAGCACGAGCCGACGCGTCCCCTCATCCCACACCTCCAGCGCATCAGCCCCGCAGGATCACAGCTCCCACGCGCGCACTAAGCGCTCACGATCGTGACCAAACTCATGAAAGTCATCGCGCAGCCGATCGGCCAGCGTGCGCCCCTCCTCTAAGATAGTCCACAGCGGGGCCAAGAAGCCAGCCTCACTGGTATGACCATCGCGCGCCGCGATCGCGTCAAGCCCATCGCGCGCGATGGTGACCAGCTCGCGGCTCAGCTCCGCGAAGGAGCCGCACGGCGAGTGCGCGCGCAGCCCGTCGGTGTAGGCTGCCTTGAAGCAGGCGCGGTGTTGGTCCGGGGTGGTCGCGCTCATCAGGTCGGCCGCGCGGTGACGCGCGTTCTTGTCATACAAGATCCCCTTCCAGATGGCGGGCAGCGCGAGGATCATGTCGCGGCTACCTGCGTCCGCGCCGCGCGTCTCCACGTAGGTCTTCAGGCGGACCTCGGGGAAGATCGTCGACAGGTGCAGCTCGAAGTCACCCTGGGTCGCGGGCGTGCCGTCGTAGCCCTCGGCCATGAACTGGCGGAAGGTGCGCCCGGTCATCTCCACGTAGCGATTATCGCGCTTGATGAAGAACATCGGGATGTCGAGCGCGTACTGGAGGTAATCATCATAACCCCAATCATCGCGGTACATGAAGTCGGGGAAGCCGGTGCGATCGGGATCGGTGCGGGTCCAGATCTCACAGCGCGAGCTCTGCAGGCCAGTGTCGCGGCCTTGGCGCAGGGGGCTGCTGGCGAACAAGGCGCTCACGAGCGGGGAGACGCGCAGGCTGGTGCGGATGAGGTCCGTGGCGTCGGACTCGCTGGTGTAGTCGTAGTTGCCCTGGACCGTGCAAGTGGTCTTCATCATCCACAGGCCAAGATCCGCGCGGGTGGGCAGGTAGCGGCGCATGATCTCATAGCGCGCCTTGGGCATCTGCGGGATCTCATCGGGGCCAAAGAACGGGTTGCTGCCCCAGCACGCGAACGCCAAGCGCTCGCCAGCGAGCTGCTTCAGCTCGTTCAGGTGAGCGTCTAGCTCGGCCTCAGTCTCAAACACCGTGCGCGTGATGGCGCCTGATAGCTCCAGCTGGCCGCCCGGCTCTAAGGTGATCGCCGCGCCGTCCTTGACCAACGCCACGATGTTGCCACGATCATAGGACGGCTCCCACCCTAGCTCCGTGTGGAGCCTGTCAAACAAGGTGGCGAAGCCGCCCGGCTCCTCAAACGAGAGCATGGTGTAGTCGTGGTCGCGGCGAAAGACGAACTTCTCATGCTCAGTCCCAAAGCCGAGCTGTTCTGGGGACTTCTCTCCAGAGCGAAAGTAGGCGCGGAGCTGATCGAGGTCCTCAATGCGCTCGACACTCTGGTCATGATCACGAGACATGCGCTAGTCCTTGGACGCGGTGGCGGGCGAGAAGCCCAATGGGGCGCCGGGAGCATCCCGGCTGGCGACGCATCATTAATGTGTAAGGGGCACGTTGACAAGTAGCACCTTCCTCATCGTGGATGGAGCGCGCCGCATTTAACTGTTATAGGGGAGACGTCCTGCGCCAAACCTCAGCGCGCGCGTGGGCGCGACAACCATCGACACCTTATGCCACGTCGGCCACTTTAGGTCGCGTCTCAACGCGGAGTCTTCATGCGCGTTCGTCAGCGCCTCGCCCTCCTGATCACCGCC
>CAYXWB010000471.1:0-3334 GCA_964468515.1 uncultured Bradymonadales bacterium
GCATCGGCAAGCGCTTCGGGTTCCACCCGCTCGCCATGGAGGACGTCGTCCACCTGCACCAGCGCGCGAAGGTGGAGCCTTATCAAGACCACCTCTACATCGTCATGCGCATGCACAATGATGAGGCTGAGCGCATGAGCGAGCAGATCAGCATGTTCATGGGCGCGCGCTTCGCGCTCACCTTCCAAGAGGTGCCGGGCGACTGCTTGGAGCCGCTGCGGGTGAGGATTCGTCAGAGCCGCGGCAAGGTGCGTCAGAAGGGGGCGGATTACCTGAGCTATGCCATCATCGACGCCATCGTGGATGGCTACTTCAAGCCGCTCGATGATTATGGCGCGCAGCTGGATGACTTGGAGGACAACCTGCTGGAGCTGTCGGGCAGCCATGTCATCGAGCAGATCCACGCGATCCGCCGTGAGCTGATGGCGATGCGTCGCGCGGTGCGGCCGATGCGCGACGCGGTGCAGCAGCTGATGCACGACACCTCGGGGCTGATCACCGATGAGACGCGGCTGTACTTGCGCGACTGCGTCGATCACGCGGTGCAGCTCGTGGAGCTGGTGGAGAACTATCGCGAGATGACGGCAAGCCTCATGGAGCTGTACTTGTCGTTCACCAACAGCCGCATGAACGACGTGATCAAGACGCTCACCATCATCTCCACCATCTTCATCCCGCTGAGCTTTGTGGCGGGGGTGTATGGGATGAACTTCGACACGGCGTCACCCTACAACATGCCTGAGCTGCGCATGACGATGGGTTATCCGATGGTGATCGGGCTGATGGTGACGATGGTGGCGGTGATGCTGGTCTATTTTCGACGCAAGGGCTGGCTCTGAGCGAGCCCTCGCGCCTCCTAGCGCTGGACAGGCGAGCGCGGTCGCTGCTGCTCGCGCACGACGACGCGTCCACGCTCCACGTCGACGACGACGCGGCCATGGCCCTCGCGCTCGACCACGAGGTTCACCGCGACCCCTTCTTGTCCCCGAATGCGCGCGATGACGTCCTGTAAGCTGAGCGCCTTGGCTTGGGAGCCATCCACGCTCAAGATGACATCACCGGCTCGCAAGCCATAGGTGCTGGCAGGGGAGCCCTCCATGACGTCGCGGATGACGGGGCCGCGCGGGTCTTGGCCGAGCGTCGCGCCGATGCCATGGAAGGAGAACTGCGCGTCGGGGGAGCTGGCGGTGAGGGTCACATCGCGGCGCGCTTCTGCGCGCAGCGGCACGTCCACGCCGCTGGCGAGCTCCGTCATGAAGCCCTCCTTGCTGACGCGGATGGTCTGGCGGCCGGGGCCGACGCCTTCGAGCTTGTAGCGGCCCTGGGCGTCGGTGAGGGTGGACTTGGCGACGCTGTTTTGAGCGAGCACCATCAGCGCCACCGAGGCGCCAGCCAGCGGCGCGCCTCGCGGATCGCGCACGGTGCCCGTGAGCGCCACGCCCGCTGAGACGCGCAAGGTCACGCCGGAGGTGTCGCGCCCTGCGAAGACCTCGATGGGGCCGCTTGAGGCAGGCGCCATGCTGTCGGGCGCGGCGCGCAGATAATAAGTGCCCGGTCGCAGCGGCCCCATCGTGAACGCGCCATCAGCGCGCGTGATCTGCTGCGCCGGATGAGCGCGCGGGCCGAACATGCCGCGCCCCTCGACGCGCAGATCCTCGACGTTCAAGCTATAAGCGGCCAAGGGCTGCCCGCGCTCATCGACGACGCGGCCCAAGATGCGGCCACCGGGCGCGAGCGTCAGCGTCACCGCGCTGCCAGGCGTGGCGGGCGAGGTGGGGGAGGGGCCGTGGGTGGGCGCCTGCGCGCTGAGGGTGAAGCTGCCTGGACCTTGCGGGTCCCACTGAAAGTTGCCTTGCGCGTCGGTGGTGATGGCGCGCACGAAGCGCTCGCCATCTTGGACGATCACCGTAGCGCTTGAGGGCGGCTGGCCTTCGGGGGTGACGACGCGGCCGAACAGGCCGGCGGCGCGCTCCATGACGACGTCGACCTCGACGGGCTCGGCGGCCACGGCGGTCAGCGCGACGCGTTCTTGGCGAAAGCCTGGGGCGTCGGCGATGAGGGTCAGCTCGCCAGGGGGCAGCTGTGAGAACGTGGCGCTGCCTTGGGCGTCAGTGCGCGCGCGCACCTCCCGCATCGATCCTCCCACGAGCGCCAACATCACCCCCACCAGCGGCTCGCCGTCGGTGTCAACGACGCGGGCGGTGGCGCGGGCGCTGGGGGCGAGGTCGATGGTGAGGTCGCGCAGCTGCTGGCCGTCACCGAGGCGCAGCTCGCGGCTCTCGGCCAGGGCGAAGGCGTCGGCCTGGACCAGCACGCGGGCGCTGCCGGGGGCGAGCTGGGTGAGGGTGAAGGTGCCTTGGGCGTCGGTGGTGGCGAGGCCGTCGAGGGCGAACGGATCGAGCGCGCCGCCTAAGCCCTCGGCGCGCCGATAGAGCATGCCGATGCGCGCGTTCGCCACGGGCGTGCCGCCCGCGACGACGCGGCCCGTGATGGTGGCGGGGCGGCGCAGCACGAGGTCGAGCTGTCGGATGGGGCCTGCGCCCTGGACGATCTCCACGACGCGGCCGCGCTGATCGGGGGAGCCAGGGCTGATCATGTCGGGGGCGGCGGCGTCGATGCGGTGGGCGCCGATGGGCAGCGGGCCTAGCGAGAAGCGGCCTTGGGCGTCGGCGCTGACGCGCTGCTCGGCGGCGCTGACCTCAGCCCCTGGCAGCGGCTGGCCGTCAGGGCCGAGCACGCGGCCTTCGACGAGCCCGTCAGGCTGCGTCGGCGGCGCGGGGGCGTCGAGCGTGGCCTGGGGTGCGGGTGGCGCGGGCCACAGCGCCCAGGTCGTGATCGCCAACGTGAGCAGCGCGATGAGCGCGATCGCGATCCATCCGATCGATTGACGCATGACAGATGTGGCTCGACGGGTTAGGTTGTACAAGTGTTCAGTGTGTGGTCGCGCGTGAGACGAGCGTGCAGGCTATAACACAGCGCGCGGGGTTTGTCGTCCAGACCCAGTATGCGTAGGATGTGGCCGCCTCATGGCGAGGCGATCGGTGAGAGCCAGCAGAGGGCCGTGATGGGTTTTGAGATCCAAGAGATCGCGCTGCATGAGACAGCGCAAGAGCGCTACTTAAACTACGCGATGAGCGTGATCACCAGCCGCGCGTTGCCGGACGTGCGCGACGGGCTCAAGCCGGTGCAGCGGCGCATTATTTATGCGATGGCGCACGAGCTGCGGCTGACGCATGACGCGCGCCATCGTAAGAGCGCGGCGGTGGTGGGCTCGGTGATGGCGAAGTATCACCCGCACGGCGACGCCTCGATCTATGACGCGATGGTGCGCATG
>CAYXWB010000472.1:0-3332 GCA_964468515.1 uncultured Bradymonadales bacterium
GCGCCGTACTGGAAGCTGTCTTGAGGGCCACGGTTGCGATCGTTGAGCGCGCGGGTGTGCTCGCGAAAGTAGTAGCGTGTGAGGCGCTCAAAGTCGCTCTGGTCGGGGTTGAAGTCCTCCTCCATCCAGGTGGCGCTGCCCTCGGAGATCCAGCCCGGCAGGTCCGCGCGGTAGGCGCTCTGCACGGCGTGAAAATACTCATGAGAGATGAGGACGCTGACGGCCTCCTCGACGGAGGGGTAAGGGTAGCCGACGAAGTCATTCTCCATGACAAAGTAGCCAGCACACGCGCCCAAGAGGCAAGCCTCGCGCACGTAGTAGCCGTCGCCAAAGCCTGGGGGTTGATCCTTGAGGTAGATGTCAAAGCGGTCATCGCCGCCGAAGTCGCCTTGGTTGAGGTCTACGTCGGACAGGGCGAGCCGCCACTGACGCGCGGTGAGGTGGACTGCGACCTCGTCAGCGACGCTGGCGACGAGGTGGACGACATCAGGCACGCCAGCGCCCGAGGTGTCTGGAGAGTTCGGCGCGTCGGGGCCATCGGCGGCCCACCAGACGCGGAAGTGGCCCCCTGGCGAGGGCGAGCTCTCAACGGTGACGGGGCCATAGCCATTGCCCAGGTGGCCCTCAGCGTCGGTGGGGCGGATGGGCTGCTGAGCGACGCGCGCGTCAGCGGGCGGCTCGCGCAGGGCGTCGCCGCAGGCGACGCTCATAAGCGCCAGCGTGAGCAGTGAGAGGAGCTTGAGAGGTTTAGAGCGCATCGGCCTCTGTCCAGTAGACGAACTGGCCACCCCAGACCACGCCCTCCACGAGCGAGGCGCCGGCGTGGTAGGGGATGGCGGCCAGATCGGGGGCGTCAAACAGGGTGAGCTGGGCGGTCTGCCCGACGCGCAGGCGGCCTAAGTCCTCGCGCCCGAGCGCGCGCGCTGCGCCGAGGGTGACCGCGCGCAGGGCCTCACCGGGGGTGAGCTTGTAGAGGGTGCAGCCCAAGGTGAGGATCCAGCCGAGGTCTTGGGTCATGGCGCTGCCCGGGTTGAAGTCCGTGGACAGCGCGATCTCACAGCCCGCGTTGAGCAGGGCGCGGGCGGGGGCGAGCGTGTCGAGGGTGCCGAGGTAGAGGTTCACGGCGGGCATGAGCACGCCGACCACGTTCGCGCGGGCCATCGCGTCGATGTCAGCGGGGGTGATGTGCTCTAGGTGGTCGGCGCTCAGGGCGCCAAGCGCTGCGGCCAGGGAGGCGGCCCCGGTGTGGGCGATCTCTTCGGCGTGGATGCGGGCTTTGAGGCCTAAGCGCTGGGCGGTGGTGAGGATCAGGCGCGCCTCCTCGACGGTGAACGCGCCGCGATCGCAGAACACGTCGCAGTAGTCGGCCAAGCGCTGCTCGGCGACCTGGGGCAGCATCTTGTCGCAGACGAGCGCCACGTAGTCGGCGCGGCGCTCGCGGTATTCTTGGGGGATGGCGTGCGCGCCCATGAAGCAGGCCACCAGCTCGCAGGGCAGCTCGGCGGCGGCGTCGCGGATGGCGCGCAGACACTTCAGCTCGTCCTCGACGCTCAAGCCGTAGCCGCTCTTGACCTCAATGGTGGTGACGCCGCGACGCACAAAATCATAGGCGCGCGCGGTGAGTGATTCGGCCAGGGATTTGCGGCTCTCGGCGCGGGTGTGGGCGACGCTCTGCAGGATGCCGCCGCCTGCCTCCAAGATCTCCACGTAGGGCTTGCCCGCGTTGCGGGCCATGAACTCGTGGTGGCGGCTGCCGCCAAAGACGGCGTGGGTGTGACAGTCGATGAGGCCGGGGGTGCAGACGCCGGTGGTCATCACGGGCAGGTCTTTCTTGCGCGCGGCCTTGGGGCGATCCTCCCATCTGCCGATCCAGGCGATCTTGCCGCGCTCGACGAGCACGCCGCCATCAGGGATGAGGCCTGTGATGAGGGCGTCGCGCGCGATGAGGTCGGCGCCAGGATCATAAGCGCGCAGGGCGTCGACCTGATCCGGCATGGTCAGGAGCTGGTGCGCGTGGACGGCGAAGTTGTCGGGGGCGGGATCAGACATCGGCGATAGCTCTCACAAAGCGAGGCGACCCGCGCGCAAGCGCGCAAGTCGCCAGCAGGTTAGCGTAGAGGGCGCGGCGAGTTCAATTGAAAATGATTATCATTCACAACCTAACCTCCCAGGTGAGGCACGCGCACGCCGCGTGTGCGCGCGACCTCGATGGCACGATCGTAGCCTGCGTCGGCGTGGCGAATGACGCCCATGCCGGGGTCGCTGGTGAGGACGCGCTCTAAGCGTCGCGCGGCCTCGGGGGTGCCATCGGCGACGATGACCTGACCGGCGTGCAGGCTGTAGCCCATGCCGACGCCGCCGCCGTGGTGAAACGAGACCCAGCTCGCGCCGTTGACGGCGTTGATCATGGCGTTGAGGATGGCCCACTCGGCGACGGCATCAGAGCCATCGCGCATCCCCTCAGTCTCCCGATTGGGGCTTGCGACGGAGCCACAGTCCAGATGATCTCGCCCGATCACGATCGGCGCCTTGACCTTGCCCGTGCGCACCAGCTCATTGAACATCAACCCCGCCTTCGCGCGCTCGCCGTAGCCAAGCCAGCAGATGCGCGCGGGCAGGCCTTGGAACGCGACGCGCTCGCGCGCGAGCTCCAGCCAGCGGATCATGTGAGCCTTCTCGGGGAACAGCGCCTTTAAGGCCTCGTCGGTGGTGTAGATGTCTTCGGGATCGCCCGAGAGCGCGACCCAGCGAAACGGGCCTGCTCCCTCACAGAACAGGGGCCTGATGTAAGCGGGCACGAAGCCTGGGAAGTCGAACGCGCGGGTGACGCCTGCGTCATGGGCGAACTGTCGCAGGTTGTTGCCGTAGTCGAACACGACGGCGCCGCGATCCATCATGTCAACCATCGCGCTGACGTGGGCGGCCATGCTGGCGAGGGACTGGCGCTGATAAGCCTCAGGATCGGAGTCGCGCAGGGCGCTGGCCTCTTTAAGCGACAGCGCGGCGGGGATGTATCCGGCGAGGGGGTCGTGGGCGCTGGTCTGATCGGTGACGACGTCTGGGGTGCGCCCGCGTCGCACAAGCTCGGGGTAGACCGTCGCGGCGTTGCCCACGAGGCCCACAGACAGGGCGGTCTTTGCGGTGGTGGCCTGGTCGATCCAGGCCAGCGCCTCGTCGAGCGAGCTGGTCATGCGGTCGCAGTAGCGGCTCTGGATGCGGCGCTTGATGCGCTCGGGGTCGACCTCAACGCACAGGATGGCGGCGTCGCACAAGGTGGCGGCGAGCGGCTGCGCGCCGCCCATGCCGCCGAGGCCCGCGGTGAGGACGAAGCG
>CAYXWB010000473.1:0-3300 GCA_964468515.1 uncultured Bradymonadales bacterium
CTTAGGCCGCGCGGCGCGCGTCCTCGCTTGCTTTCGCGTGCGCGCCGATCGACACTGTGAGGGAGTCCCAACTCATGATGCGAGCGGCGCAAACGCGCCGCGCTGCCGAGAGGTCCTCTGTGTCTCGACGATTCACGCGCGCGCTCTGCGCGCTGCTCCTGCTCGCCGCGTCGGCCTGTGCCGAGGGCGAGATCGGGCAGCCGCAGGATCCCGATGACATGATCAGCTCGCCACAGCCTGATCTGCCGCTAGAGCAGCCTGACCTGCCGCCCACGCGTGGGCCTGATATGGCCGATGAGACGCCGCCTGATGGGCCGCCACCGTCGGATATGACCCCTGACATGCCCGCCGTGCGCCTGCGCGCCACGCAGGCGCTCACGGGCGGCGGCGGACGCCTCCAGTCGCCGCGCTATCGCGCCCGCGTGCTCATCGGCGCGCCCGCACCAGCGGGCGCCGCAAGCGGCGGCGCCCGCTTGGGGCCAGGCCCCGCGCAGCATGGCCAGCTGCCTCACTAACCCTCCGCACAGACAGCGCCTGCGGCGCCTTATCGATGAGGATCGCACCATGCCTACCACTCGCCAGAGCTCGCGGCTGCTCGCCGCGCTGCTGTTACTGTTCGTCTCCTTGAGCGCCTCGCCAGCCTTCGCTCAGCGCGACGTGCTCTTGCCCGTGCAGGGCCTGCTCACCGATGACAGCGGCGTCCCGCTCGACGCCACCGTCTCCATCCGCTTCTCGCTCTACAGTGACGCGACTCAGGCCACGCCGCTGTGGAGCGAGCTGCAGACCGTGATCGTCGAGGATGGCTTGTTCACCGCCTATCTGGGCGGCGTCACGGGCATGAACAGCGACCTGTTCGCCCAAAACGCGGGCGTCTATTTCGCGATGCGCGTGGCCGATGACGCGGAGTCCGATCGCCTGCCGCTGGCGTTCGCGCCCTATGCGGCCTATGCCGAGCACGCCAACGACGCGCAGACGCTCCAAGGCAAGCAGCCCAGCGAGCTGGTGACGGCGCTGCCTGCGGCGAGCGTCACGTTTGATGACAGCCAAGCGAACCTCCAGGCGAACAACGCGCAGCTCGCGCTGGTGCGCTTGGCAGCGCGCCTAGACGCCCTTGAGGCCGACAACACCGCGCTGCGCGCTCGCCTGCAGACGGTCGAGACCGAGCAGCAAGGCTTGAGCGGCCTCACCACCAGCGTCGCTCAGCTCCAAACCCAGGTGATGACCACCTCCCAGACGGTCAACACGTTTAACAACCGCATCAACACGCTGGAGGGCACCGCCACCACGCTCAACAACCGCGTCGGCGCCACGGAGAGCGGCCTGTCTAGCTTGACCATGCGCGTGGCCACCAACGAGGGCGCGATCACCACCTTGGGCAACACCACCACCGCGCTCAACACCCGCGTCAGCGCCGCAGAGACGCTCAACACCACCCAGACCACCCGCTTGAACACGCTCGATGGTCAGGTTGGTGGCCTGACCACCCGCGTCAGCGCCTTGGAGACCAAGACCCAGAGCATGAGCGCCACGTCAGATCAGGTGACCTTCAGCAACGTCAACGTGCGCATCGTCAGCGGCTCGGGCGCGACCGAGGGCGCGAGCAACGGCCGAGGCAACCTCATCATCGGCTATAATGAGGCGCGCGCCTCTGGCTCCTTGAAGACCGGCTCGCACAACCTCGTCCTGGGTCGCCTCAACAACTACACCAGCCACGGTAGCATCATCGGCGGCGTCAGCAATGACGTCACCGCCCCCTTCGCGAGCGTCCTCTCAGGCGATAGCAACAAGGCCACCGGCACAGGCGCTGTGATCGTGTCGGGCCTCAGCAACACCGCCAGCAGCGCGCGCGCGGTGGTCGTCGGAGGCTGGCGTAACACCGCATCAGGGCTGGACTCCGCTGTGCTCGGCGGTGATAGCAACACCGCACAGGTCTCTGACGCGACCGTCGGCGGCGGTCAGAACCAGACCAACAGCACCAGCGCGCGCTTTCGCGCGCAAGGGACGCTCGTCCCCTGAGTGATGGGCCGCGCTCCCGCGCGAGGGCCGCGTCAGCGCGCCGCGCTGACGCGGCCCTCGCGCTTTCTTGGCGCCTCGATGCGCGCCAGTCAGGCGCGCTGCTCGCTTTAACCTCACGCGCTTTTGAGCGATGCGGCGCGTCGGCGCGGAGGTCTGCTCACACAACCTCCCGAGCGGTGCATCGCATGGCCTGATTCTGAGCGGAGGTCGTCAAGGCGAGCGGGTCATTTGCAGCTCGCAAAGCGCGCCTCAGCGCGCCTCGCCCACCCACACAAAATCTGCGAACTTCCCCTCGCGCCAGCGCGCCATCGCCGCCTGCGTGGCCGGCTCAGGGCCGCCCGGCGTGATCGGGATGATCGTCATCACCTGCGCATCAGCACCCTCGCCCATGCGCCGCTTGAGCCGGTTGGGCACCCCATACCCCCACACGACATGCCCCGAGCCCGCCAAGACGACCACCTGCGTCGCAGGCGCGGCCTGGAGGTGCTCCTCGACCTTGGCCGCCATCGTCTCATCCCACGTCAGCTGCGCCTCATAGAAGCGCTGCAACATCGCCTCGTCCATGGCGTGGCCGCCATGCTGCGCGAAGATGTCGCGCAGCCACGCGCGGTGCGCGTCGTCGCTCATGTCCAGCTCGGGCAGCTCGGCGCGCTCCTGCGCGGTGAGCCCTGCGACGCCCACCTGCGCCACGCGCTTGGTCAGCTCGCGCCGCGCGTTGAGCGCCAGCAGCGCGCCGCCTGTCTCGCGCTGATGCCGCCACAAGGGCGCGTAGAGGTTCGGATCAAACCCCCATCGCGTCGCATACTCTGTCTGCGTGAGCATCGCCGCCTCATCGATCGTGCCTGTCGCATAGGCCGTGAGCGGCGCCTGAAAGGGGTGCTGAAACATCTCTAGCCCCAGCGCCACAGGCGCGGACGCATCCTCAGACAGCGCGCGCAGCACCGCGAGCTGCGCCTGGTGGTGCCACAGATCAGCGTGCGACTCGCCGATGATCACCACGCGCCGCGCGCGCGCCGCCTCGATCATCACCTCAAAGCTCACGCGCTCCCCCGTGGCGATGGCGTAGATGCCCGGCTTAAGCGGCGGCGAGGCGCGCTCTACAGGCACAGGATCAGGGGTGGCGCTGGACGAGCAGCCCAGCGCGCTCAGCGCCACACACAGCGCGATGACTCGTGACATAGATGACGCTCACGCTCAAAGCGCAGCGCTCACAGCGCCGCGCGCAGGTTAGATCGCTTCAGAAGCTGCGACGTCCAGAGCGACGCGGCCGCGGGTGATGAGCCA
>CAYXWB010000474.1:0-3292 GCA_964468515.1 uncultured Bradymonadales bacterium
GCGCTCCAAGCGATCGATGTCATGCAGCTCCAAGCCCGCGTTGAGCATGGTCGTGATGATATGATCGAGCGGGAACCCGCTGACCGCACAATACTCCACCGCTTGCTCGCCCCAGTCACCCGCGCGGCGCAAAGCGGCGGCGTGGATCTGCTGGCGAGGCAGGTGGGTGAGGGCTTGGGCTAAGTGGCCGCAGTTGCAGCTGCCCATGTGTCCCCATTGATAATTGGCGCCATCTTGCAAGCGCGCGATGACTTGATCGAGCGCGGCGATGAGCGCGCGTGTGGGCTTTGCCATGATCATCTCTCCTGGCGAGTGAGGGGGCATCACACGACGGGGCGACGCACAGGATAACAGATAAGCACGCCCGTCCGCTCGTCGGTGCGCAACTTCAGATGCCGCGTAGGGAATGGTGGGCACATCAGGCCGCGTTAGCAACGACCTCAGCGATGACCAAGCCAGGAGCGATGATGATGACCCCTCAGAGCCTGACCCAGACGCTGCATCAGCAGCGCCTCATTGAACCACCCAAGTTTGTGCCCGAGCGCGTCCACTATGAGACGCAGGTGGGCAGCGTCGCGTATGGGGTGTCGCAGCAGCGCTCGGACCTCGACGTGTGCGGCTTCTGCGTGCCGCCGCGCGAGGTCGTGTTCCCGCACTTGGCGGGTGAGATCCCAGGTTTTGGGCGTCAGCTCCAGCGCTTTGATCAGTTTCAAAAGCACGGGCTCGTGGTGACTGAGCGTGATGAGGTGATCGATCTGACGATCTACAACATCACGCGGTTCGTCTCGCTGTGCATGGAGAACAACCCGAACATGATCGAGGCGCTGTTTACGCCGCAGCGCTGCGTGCTGTACGCGAGCGAGCTTGGGACGATGATGCGCGAGCGACGCCACGTGTTCTTGCACAAGGGGGCGTACCACAAGTTCTTGGGCTTCGCGCACTCGCAGCGCCACAAGATGCGCCACAAGCAGCCCGAGGGCAAGCGCGCGGCGATCGTGCAGGAGCACGGCTACGACGTGAAGTTCGCCTATCACGCGGTGCGATTGTTGGACGAGGCGGAGCAGCTCTTAGCTGAGGGGGACTTGGACTTGGAGCGAGGCCGCGAGCGGCTGATCGCGATCCGAAGCGGCGCGTGGACGATGGCGCAGGTGGAGCAGTATTGCGACCAGCAGGAGGCTGCGCTGGGCTCGCTCTATGAGACGAGCGCCTTGGCGCACAGCCCGGATGAGGCCAGCGTCAAGGCGCTCTTGTTGGACTGCTTGGAGCAGGCGTGGGGATCGCTTGAGGGGTGTGGCTCATTTGGGCGCTGAGCGCTGGCGCTCACTGAGAGGCGAAGGTGAAGTGGGTGTCAAAGCGGGCGAGCTGGCCGCTGTCGGTCTTGGGGAAGCGCCACTGACGCGAGACGTTGACGAGGCAGTCCTCGGTGGGCTTATCGCGCAGGCCGGACTGGGTGAGCTTGACCATGGCGACGTGGCCATCGCCCGCGACGCGGAAGTGAAAGTCCACGCGCCCGGCCAGCTCCTCGTTGATATCGAGGCCTGCGGCGTAGCAGTTGAGCAGGTCCATCTGATGGCCATACATGACGCGCTGGATGGCCTCCTCCGACAGGCCGCTGGGGCGATCGGAGGCGGGGGCGTCTGGGCCGGACAGGTCGAGCGCGATGGTGTCGCTGTCGGCGCCTGGCTCGACGTACTGGCTTGTCGGCGCGTAGGCCTTCTGAGGCACGAGGGCGCCGGTGAGCTTCTGGCCGACGTGAGCGTCACCGAAGATCACGCGCGGCTTGAGCGGTTGTATGGCGAAGAAGATGGTGACGCCGACGCCGACGATGGCGAGCAGGCCGAGGGCTGCGGCGATCAGGATCATCCCCTTGCCCGACTCGGGAGCGTCAAGCGGCGGCAGGGGTGCGTCGTGAGGAGCAGACATGGAGACCTCGTCAGGCGCGCGCGTCCATCAGCTTTGGGGGCTGGCGGACCTCAAAAAAAGGCTGGGCATCTATGAGAACGCGCG
This sequence comes from uncultured Bradymonadales bacterium, assembly GCA_964468515.1. GTDB lineage: Bacteria > Myxococcota_A > Bradymonadia > Bradymonadales > Bradymonadaceae > CAYXWB01. The sequence goes on from CAYXWB010000474.1 coordinate 2,008, forward strand.
CGCCTGAGGGTTTATTCTCCCTCGCCACCAAGCGTATCGATCACCGGCTGCACGTGATGCAGCGGGGTGCCCTCATCGAGGCGCACGTGGCGATCGCGCAGGTCTTGCGAGGAGAGCTTGGCGGCCTCCATGTCGGCCAGCGCGCCGTCGAGCGCGTGGATGGCGGCCAGCACGTCGCCGGTGTGACCCGACTCGCTGATGGTGTGCATGTTGCGAATCGCGAACCCCACACTCGTGGAGGCGGCGTCGATGGCGGCGAAGAAGCCCGCCATGCCGTCGTTGCCCGTGTCGCGGCCCGACGACGAGATCTGGTAGGGGATCTGACGATCGCGCGCGGCCTGCTCGATGATGGCGTTGAGCGCCTCGCTGGCGATGGCGCCCGTGGTGAGCGTGAAGCCCTTGCCCATGGTGAGCGGGTTCATGCGGCGATCCTTGATGCCGGGGGCGGCGTCGTAGTCGTGGTTCACGTCGACGCCGATGATCACATCAGGCTTGTGCACGCCCGCCGCCACGCGGCTGCCCATGCGGCCGATCTCCTCGTGGGTGGCGATGGTGAACAGCACGCGCACGTGCTCAAAAGCGGGGCGCGCGGCGATCAAGCGCGCCAGCTCCGCCGTCACAAAGCAGCCCAGGCCGTTATCAAGATAAGCGCCATAAAAGGCGTTGGGCGCGAAGCCGCGACGGATGGGGCGTTTCAAGATGAGCGGGTTGCCCGCCCGAATCCCCAGCGCCTCAACCTGCTTCTTGCGCTCCTCACCGTGCAATTGAAGCTCCAAATAGAGCATCTGCGACGTGATGCCCTTCTTGCCGGCGCGCGTGTCAGGATCGGCGAAGTGGATGGCGCCGAGCGCCTCGACGGTGCCGCCATCGATGAGGCGCCAGCGGTTGAGATCGTGGCTGTCCTGTGTGAACAGCGTGACCTCGTGGCCGATGAGGACGCTCGGCAAGAAGGAGTCGCTGTCGATCCAGATCTTACCATCCTCGCCGATGGCGCGGACCTGCATGCGGATCTTGTCCGCGTGGCCGATGACCATGACGGTGAGCATGTCCTCGCGGCCCGGGTGGGTGTCGAGCACGAGGCCCGCGTTGCCGCGAAACTGATGTAAGCCCCAACCCTCACGCTTGATCTTGTCGAACTCGGGCTTGAGCACACCGTAGCTCATAGCGGCCTCGAAGCCGACGGGGCTGGGCGCGGCGAGGATGGCGCGCATGAAGTCGAACTGGGCCTCGGGCATGGGCTGGGCCCAGGGCTGCTGATGATCGGTCACGATGATCTGCTCCATTC
>CAYXWB010000475.1:0-3275 GCA_964468515.1 uncultured Bradymonadales bacterium
GTGCACGTTCGAGTCGCCCGAGTGGACGGACACGCAGTTTCAGGACTGTCAGCTCAGCGAGCTGGTCTGTGAGGGTCCGCTGTGGGAGCGGCTGACGTTTCGTCAGGGCAAGCTGCGTCAGGTGCAGCTGCAAAATGGCGAGCTGTCACACGTCACGCTGCGCGATGCGCAGGGCACCAACCAGGTGGTCGTGAGCGACTGCGAGGTCAGCCACTGCTACGTCGTGGGCGAGGGCGCGGTGGCGCCTGGGGGCTTCGGGGTGACGGGGGGTCGTCGCCGCCGGCTTGGCGCGCGGTGCGCGGGGGGCGGGAATGGCGGGCGCGCCGCGATACTCGCGAGGAGCAGCGAAGCCGGGAGAGCGGTCGCGCTTAAAGCGCGCGCCGCGATACTCGCGCGATGTGCGCGTCAGCGCTGATGCAAGCCGCGCGCGACGAGTTCTTGCACGAAGAAGCTCGCGACCATCGACGCCGTGGTGCCAGGGCCAAAGCCCGCATCATAGCCAAGCTCTAAGGCCATCTGGTGGGTGATGCGTGGGCCGCCCGCGACGACGATGAGGCGCTCACGCAGCCCCTCGGCTTCGAGCATGTCGATGAGCTCGGCGAGGTTCTGGATGTGGACGTCTTTTTGGGTGACGACCTGGCTGACGAGCAGCGCGTCGGCGCCGCGCTCAACGGCCTGGGCGACCAGGTCCTCGTTGAGCACCTGCATGCCTAAGTTAAAGGCGCGGATCATGGGGTAGCGTTCAAGGCCGTAGTCGCCGTTGTAGCCCTTCATGTTCATGATGGCGTCGATGCCGACGGAGTGCGCGTCGGTGCCGGTGCAAGCGCCAAGCACGGTGATCTTGCGGCCGATGGTGTCGCGGATGTAGGCGTTGATGGCGTCGAAGTCCATGGCTTGGGCCTCGACCTTGGGGACGCTGATGCTGGTATAGTCGAGGGTCTTGAGGAGATTGCCGTAGGCGATGAAGAAGGTGTAACCTTCGCCGAGGTCTTGCGCGTGGTAGATGCGCGGCTGCTCCAGCCCCATCGATCGCAAGACCTGACAAGCGGCCTCACGTGCCTCCTCGCCGAACGGCACAGGCAGCGTGAAGGAGAGCTGGATCTGACCATCACCGAGCGTGTCACCGTAAGGGTTCACGCGCGTCAGATCGGGGGGAGTGGCGCCAGTGCGACCGATCATGAGGAGACCTCCGAGAGCTGCGCGCGCGATCAAGGGCGCGCGATGGTGCGCCAAGGAAAGAGGCGCCGCAGGATGCAAGCGATAGCACCAACGCGCGCCGCAGGCCAGTCAGGAACGCGGGGCGCCCTCACCGATGAGATGGCCGTGGGACAAGAGATCGAGCGCAAGTTTCTGGTCAAGCACGCAGACATGCTGGAGGGGCTCTCGGGTGACGTGATCAAGCAAGGGTATCTGGCGCGCGGTGAGGCGACGGTGCGGGTGCGTCGGCGCGCGGACAAGGCGTATCTGACCATCAAGGGTCGCCCTGAGGGGATCGCGCGCGCTGAGTATGAGTATGAGATCCCGGTGGAGGACGCGGAGCAGATGTTGGCGACGCTGTGCGACGGCGACATCATCGCCAAGAAGCGCTACGAGCTGATGCACGAGGGGCTGTGCTGGGAGGTGGACGTGTTCGAGGGTGCGAACGCGGGCTTGGTGGTCGCGGAGGTCGAGCTTGAGTCATCGGATCAGGAGGTCGCCCTGCCCGACTGGGCTGGCGAGGATGTGAGCGACGACGGGCGCTACAGCAACAGCGCGCTCTCAAAGCAGCCGTATTCGCGCTGGTGAATCTGCCCGCGCGCACGATCCTCACGCGTGTGGCCGATAACAGACGACAGCCCGGGTCGCCGCAGGGGGCGGCCCAACCCATAAACTTGACGCCCCAGACGTGATGACAGAGGCTGGGGCGCGGCCCGCTTGTCTCAAGCGGGCGTTCGCCGCTGGAGTCGATGATGGCACGCGTAGAGGAACAGATCGCCGCTTTGGACAAGCTCGCGTGGAGCGCGCAAGATGTCGCTGACGCGCCGCCTGGGCGGCGCTTGTTCATGGAGGCGATGGCGCAGCTGATGCGTGGTGAGGCGGTCGAGGCGCAGGCGGCGTTTCGCCGGGCGGCGCGCGAGTGTGAGGCGCCGTTTGACGCGCTCTCCCTGGTAGGTCAGGCGACCTGCGAGCAGGCGCAGGGGCAGACGGGCAAGGCGCTGGTGACGTATCGCAAGGCGGCCAGCGGGCAGCACAACCCGGTGTCATTACGTGCGCTGGCGTGGCTCAACGTGGCGGCCTTAGAGGAGACGCGCGGGCACGCGCGTCAAGCGGAGGCGGCGCGGGCGCAGGCCGAGGCGCTTGAGCCGGGATCAACGGGGACAGAAGACGAGGCGCGCTAGAGGCGCGCTCACCCAGGACGCACAGATTGATGGAGATCACCGCGCTGAGCCACCCCAACCCGCTGGGCCTGAACATCGATTTTTTGTTCGGGCGCGGTTACTTGTGGGCTCGGCAAGAGCGCCTGTCGGACTGGATCACGCTCGAATCACTGCGCATGGAGATCCCCGATCTCCAGTTCCCGTTCGACGCGCGCGGTGGCCTGGCGAGGTTTCGCAACACGCGCTGCTTGGTGCGTGAGATCGAGGTGGCGATCTCGGAGGCCGGGCTGCAAGACATGCTGCGTCGCGCGGCCAGCCACCTGGAGGGGTTTCGAGACCTGACGGTGAGGTTCTTGGAGGGTGCGCTGCATGTGAGCCTGAAGCTGCGCGCGTTCGGCGTGGACACGTTCTTGAGCTTCAAGGTGGCGCTGATCCCGCCTGAGCCCGCGCGCGCCGACGAGGTGCACCTGTCGCTGTATGATTATCGTGCGTTTGGGCCGCTGCCGTATCCGGCGCGCCTGATGGCGTATGAGCTGGTGACGAGCCTGCTGGAGACGCCGACGCTGCGGCCGCCAGGGCGGGGCAAGGCGTTCACGGTGGGCTTGGCGGGCGACATCTTGAGCCTGCGCCCGCTCAAGCTGTTGCTGTTGCACCTGTTCCCGCGCGTGGGATGGAAGCTGCCGAACCTCGCGGGCGTGATGCTCGACGGGGCGCAGGTGCGGCCCGGTCAGCTCGTGCTGCGGGCGAGCGGGCGTGATGATTCTTGGTACGCCTTACAACAAGACGGCTACCAGCTCGCGGCGACGCGCGAGGGGGCGCGCGCGCTGGCCGCCTATGAGGCCAAGGATCTGTTCGCGGCGGCCGATCAGGCGCTGTTTGATGGCGAGCTGGAGAGCGCGCTGGGGATGCTGGCGACGT
>CAYXWB010000476.1:0-3273 GCA_964468515.1 uncultured Bradymonadales bacterium
GGGTGGCCCTTCTGAAGGGCCACCCGCTCGCCGCACCTCCTCCCTCGTCCCGCGCGCTGAGGCGCGCGTCAGGCAGGGCACCTCAGCGTCAGATGCCCACGCAAGCGGGGGTGCTGGTCGAGGCACAGGCGAGGCAGAAGTCGATGGGATAGGTGAAGATGTTGGACTCGACGCTGGCACCGGAGAGCGTCTCACCGAACAGCTGCACGCGCACGAAAGCGGTCACCGAGGTCTGCGACTTGGCAGGCTCTGGGATGTTGGCGAGCTCCGCCTCGACCAAGCCGCGCAGCTCCAGGACGTCTTGCTGTGTGCTCGTGAGCGGGACGCTCGAGAAGGAGGTGCTGGCGATGGGCAAGAACTGGGTGAAGTTGCGCTCCAGCTCCTTCTCCGTGCTGGGGAACGAGAAGCGAATGTTCGCGCCCGTGATGTAGATGTCATTGGTGTTCGTACGCAATGACAGGCCACCGGCGCGATCGTTCCCGATGAGCATGTTCTGAATGATCATGCCCAAGGAGTAGGTGTTGGGGCGCGTGTTGCGCAAGCCACCGTTGTAGCCTTGACGCGAGGTGTCACCGATGTCTTGGCCAAAGGTGGCGACATCACGCAGGTTGAAGACGCCGGTGGTGGAGGAGATGATCTCATCGCCTTGGGTGCTGCTTGGACCTGAGCAGACTTGGACGTCACCCTCGCTCCCCTCGGAGGTCATGAGATAGACGCCTGAAGCTTTGATGGAGACGTCTTGGTCCGTGCAGCTGAAGGTAGCCAGCGCGAGCAGAGGCGCGAGGGAGGTGGTGATAGCGCGGGAGCGAGAAGACAGTTCACGCATGATAGACTCCACAGCGGTCAATTCGCTCGTTTAGGCCTGCCCTCAGTCTAGCGGGAGGGCAGGCCTGAGACAAGGCGAGGGGGTCAAGGCGCCGCCGGAGCGGAGGCCGAGGGCGAGGAGGCCGACTCAGCTTGGATAGCACCGGCGGACAGCGCGCCCAGCGCCTCGGCGCGGTTGACGATGCGCGGGGTGATGAAGATCAGCAGCTCATTGCGCAGCTCGCTCTGCTGAGAGGTCCTGAAGAAGAAGCCGAGGATGGGGATCTGATGCAAGAAGGGGACGGCCGAGATGCTGTTGCCGCTGTTGCGGGTGTAGATGCCGCCGATCACGGTGGTGTCGCCATCACGGATGAGCAGCTCCGTCTCGGCTTGACGGCGGATGATGGTGGGATCCCCACGGGCGCCCGTGTTCTGGAAGTCAGGCTCGTTCTTGGTGGCCTTGATCTTGAGCTGGACGTTACCATCGGGGGTGACGTGAGGGGTCACGGTCAGCTCCAAGGTGGCCTCGACGAACTGCGTCTGGACGCCTGCGGCGCTCACCACGCTGATGGGGATGCTGGTGCCCTGCGAGATGGTGGCCTCGCGGTTATCGAGCGTGAGGATCTTGGGCGCGCTGATGATGCGCGCGTGACCGGCGCGCTCCAGGGCCGACAAGCGGATGTTGAGGTTGACGGCGCCGCCGACGCTGCCGAGCGACAGGCCGATACCACCGCCAGAGCCAGTGCCGATGGGCGCGGGCAGGTTGACGGCGAAGTTAGGCTGGTTAGAGAAGGTGCCTGAGCGCGGGGTCTGACCATCCATGCCAGCGCCGCCGAGGCCGAGCACGCCGGGGAAGATGAGGCCAGTGGGGTTACCGTTGGCCTGTGAGAAGCTGACGTCGCCGCCCCACTGGATGCCGATCTGCTGCTGGAAGTTGTCGTTCGTCTCGACGATGCGCCCCTCAATGAGCACCTGAGGCACCTGCGCGTCCAAGCTCTCTACCAGCATGCGCATGGCGGTGAGGTTGTCAGCGATGTCCTTGATGATCAGCGTGTTGGTGCGCGCATCGACGGTGACGCTGCCGCGCTGGCTGAGCAGGCCTTGCACCTGGGGGACCAGGTCCTTGGCGGTGGCGTAGTTGATGGGCAGCAGGAAGACCTCAAGGGGCTGCAAGCGGCGGCTGCGCTCGCGGGCCTCAGCGCGTGAGGCTTGCTCCTCCAGGAGCTTGGCCTGAGGCGCGACGCGGATGACCTTGTCGCGGATCTCATAGCCCAAGCCCTTGGACTGGAGGATGGTCAAGAAGACCTGATCCAGCGGCACGCTGCGCAGGCGCATGGTGACCGTGCCCGTGACGTCATCACCGGCGATCACGTTGACCTCACCCTCGGTGGCGATCATGCGCAGGACGTTTTGAATGTCGGCCTCACGCAGATCGATGGTCAGGCGCATGCGCTTCATGCCGCGCACAGCGCGCACCTTGCTGGGGTCGATGACGATCTCAGGCGGCGCGCTGGTGAAGGACTGCCCCTCGGTGGTGGGGCGCGGCTCAGCGGCGGCCAGGGCGTCATTTGACGCAGGCGCGGGCTGCTGCGCGACCATCGGCGCGAACTCCCAGATGAGGGTGTTGCCCTCATGCAGGATCGTCTCGGAGGACTGCGCGCGAAGCTCGGCCTCCATGCGGACCTGCTCCCCATCGACGAAGCTTGAGACGAAGCGCACGGCGCCACCTTGCGTGCGTGCCGACAGGGTGCGCTCCAGCTGCTCGGGCAGCTTGACGCCGTTGAGCAGCATGACCGCGCGGCTGTCACGACCGGGCAGCGTCTCAAACTTGCTGGGTCGATCCAGCTCGACGACGATGCGCGAGCGGCCATCGATCGTCTCTAAGCGGATATCACGCACTTGATTAGGCGCGCTGAGATCGACGGGGACAGCGCCAGCGGCGGGGCGGCTGGCGCGGGCAGTTTCTTGTGCGGCGAGCTGGGTGCGGGCCTGCTCAAGCTCACGCTCGCGGCTGGCGAGTGATTGCTGGAGCTTGGCCTGCTCAGCGCGTGCCAGCTCGGTCTGCTGCTGGAGCTGATCGCGCTCACGCTGGGCCTGAGCCAAGCGCTGCTGCGTCTGGGCCTGCTCCCGCTCCAGCTCGCTGACGGCGCGCTGGGCTTGGCCATCGCCGCGCTTGGCTTGAGCGCGCAAGGTGGCGAGCTGATCCTCCAAGCGCTTGGCCTCTTGGCGCGCCTGCTGGAGCTGCTGGGTCTGCTGTGTGAGCTTGGCGTTGACCTGATGGGCGCTCTGCTGGCTTGAGGCCAGCTCACGAGCCAGGCGCGCCTTCTCAGCGCTCAAGCGCTCCTTTTCTTGAGCGAGGCTGTCCTTCTCGGCCGACAAGCGGGCCTTCTCACTGGAGGCTTGGCCGAGCTGGCCTTCGAGCTTCGCCTTCTCATCGCTGACGCGAGCCAGGCGCGCGGCGAGCGCGTC
>CAYXWB010000477.1:0-3270 GCA_964468515.1 uncultured Bradymonadales bacterium
TCGTGCAGGTGTTGCAGTAGAGCTTGCCATCTTCGCCGCAGAGCTGGCCTTGGCGCGCAGGGCATTGCTCGCCGCAGGCTTCAACGCAAGCGTCACCGCCTTGGGGGCCGTCCTCAGCGTCGCAGCCGGGGGCGAAGATCATGGTGAGGGAGAGCAGCAGCGTGGGGGTGAGGGTTCGGCGCATGGGGGCCTCAGCGTGGTGGGTGAGCCAAGAGGACAGGGCGGGTGCGATCAGGGCGCTGGGTCAGCGTGCCGTATGCGCGTTGGGCATCGGAGGTTGTCGCGCGCGCGGCGCATGGTGCTCCTCATGCCACGATGGGATCACGTCGCCAGACGATGTGAGCGCGCGTGTCTCGGCGATGATGAGGTTGGAGGATATCAACTTCGAGCGCTTGTTCAAGGGCGAGGTGTGCGGGTGGCAAGTTTGCGCAGGGGCAGTCTGGGCGGCGCTGGGCGCCTGGTCGGGGAGGTGTTCTCGCTTGTCGGGGGCCGAGCCTGGGGAGGATAAACGGGCGGCGCTCCTGGAAGCGCATCACAGCGTGAGGTTGGCCGGTGAGGTGGCGTCGATGGCGAGCAGTGAGGTGGCGCTGAGCGCTGCATGGCGCGATGTTCGCTCGCCAGCAGGATCAACCCTGCGTGAGCACGCGGGAGCCTTATCAGGCGCAGCTGCTGGTGGTGCGCAGCTGCTGGTGGCGCGCGGCGTGCGGGTGGTGGGCTGGCTGCTCACGTGAGCGCGCTATCGTCGCTGTCGGGCGCGGCTGGCGCCGCGTCGAGCGCGGCTGGCGCCGCGTCGAGCGCGCGCAGCAGCGCGAGGTGTGCCTCAAGCGCCTCAGGCAGCGGCGCGTGCAGCGTGCGCCCATCGGGCAAGCGCAGCGCGCCCGCGTGCAACCACAGCCGCCCTGGGAACCCAGGCACGCGCTTGGCGGGGCGCGGCGGATAGCGCGTGTCACCCACGATGGCGTGGCCGATGCCCTGCAAGTGGCGCCGGATCTGGTGCTTGCGGCCGGTCTGCGGGGCGACCTCCAGCAGGCTCAGGCGCGCGAGCGCCTCGACGCAGTGATAGCGCGTCTTCGCAGGCAGCGGCTTGCCGCGACGGCCATCAGACAGCTGCGTGTTGATCTCGCCAGTGGGGCGCGGATGCCCGAACACGAGCGCCAGGTAGGACTTCTGGATGGCGTGCTCAGCGAACCAGCGCCCCGCGCTGGCCAGCAGCGCAGGATCGCTCGCGCACAAGAGCAGGCCGCTGGTCTCGCGGTCGAGGCGATGGATCGGCGCGAGGCTTGGGGGCGCGCCCTGGGCCTTGGCCCACGTGATGAGATCGGGGAGCTCAGGGTCGTGGGTGGGGTGGGTGGCGAAGCCTGCGGGCTTGTCAAAGACCCAGATGCCCTCCTCCGTGGTGGACAGCAGCGTGGGGATCATGGGGCGCTGTCTTCTTCAGGCGCGGGCAAGGTGTGCGCCTCAGGCTCAAGCTTGAGGGGCTCGGCCATGGCATCGGTCTGCGCGCGCAGCTTGGTGATGGCCTCGCGCGCGCGCGTCGTGGCGGCGTGCTCGGCGGCAGTGTTCGCTGCCGCGAGCGCGTCGATGCGCGCTTGACGCTCGGCCATGCGCTTGGCCTCGGTGTCACAGCCGCTCAAGCCGAGCGCGAGCGCCCAGGCGATGATGATGAACCCTCGCATGCTGACCTCCTCTCACGAGCGCCGCGTGGCGCGCCACGAGGCATAACATGTGCGCGCTCGATTGAGAATCCTCACTGACACCGTCAGAGGCGGTGCGGCCGCGGTTGTCACCTGGGATGCCCGTGGCGAATGATGATTCATCATCGTCATAGGGGCCTGTGGACTCGGGGTCAACGCCATCCATGAGGCCCTCGCCGTCGTTATCGAGGCCATCATCACAGGCGCAGACGTGCGTGCCACAGCGGGCTTGGCCGTTGGGGTTGACCGGGTAGGTGGGCGTCGGGACGGGCGCGTCGATCGGATCGACCAGGTCCGGGTCCATGACGCCCGCGTCGGGGGAGAGGTTAACCTCATCGCTCGTGTCGGCGCTCAGGTCAGCGTCAGGTGCGGCGTCGCTGGGCGTGTTGTTGGTGTAGTTCGTGGCGCTGTTGATGGTCGTCTGGCCAGGCGTAGTGGTCGAGTCATCGCTGCAGGCGGCGCCAAAGCACAGGGAGCGCGATGAGCTGGGCGCTGAGGAGGCGACGCATGGTGGAGGGGGATGAGCTCATGGGTGGGCCTCATCAGTGGGTGGCAGGCAGCTGGCCTGTGCGCTCATCGGCGCTGACGCGTTGATCGGCGTCAGCGTCTGAGAAGGAGTAGCAGCCTGTGCAGGGCAGCTGAGCGGGGGCCTCAAAGGCGCCTTGGACGCCGACGGCGGTGAGCTGGGCGTTGTTGCCGGCGAGGATCAGATCACCAAAGACGATGACCTCTAGGGCGATGAAGCCGTTACCCTCGACGCGCAGGTCTTGGCCGACGCTGGCGAAGGCCAGCGCGCTGTTGTTGGCGTTGGAGGCGACGATGATGTCGCCCTCGACGCTCAAGCCCCGCACGCGCGCGTTGTTGCTGGCGAGGGTGAGGTCGCCTTGAAGGGTGGTGACGTAGCGGCCGTTACCGAACAGGGTGATGCGCTCGGCGTTGAGGGTGAGATCGCCCGCGATGGGGGTGTAGTCGGTCTCGGCGCCGAAGGTGACGACCGCGCCGTTGCTGGTTTGGGGCAGCGTGGCGCTGCCATCCTCGCGCACGAGCAGATCATCGACGGCGCTGGCGCTTGAGGGGGCGGGATAGCAGACGACCTGGGCGACCTCCCCGTCGGGGCCAAAGGCGATGTCAGCTTGGGCGTCGGGATCATCGCAGTAGCGGCCTTGCGCCGCGCCGACATCATAACATTGGTCTTCAATCACGACGCAGCCCTCGCCGCGGCCAGTGACGACGTGGCTGTGGCCATCGGGGGTGATGATCACATCATAATCGCTGCCGTAGCCTGTCTGATCGCCCTCACCGGAGGAGCTCAGCTGCCAGCTGGGGGCATCCTCCTGGGGGGCGCAAGCGCCGAGCAAGAACAGGAGCGGGAGGGTGGCGCGCATGGGGGCTCCTTGGGAGGGCGTTAACGTATCCTGAGCGGCGCATAACATAGCCTGGGAGGGGTGCCTTCGAAATAGGCTGGTACCTCGTGGGGGCTGCTGTTACACTAGGTTTGGAGCGGTTGGAGGACAAGCCGCGCCAGGCCGATATCGTATTCTCGAAGGATACGTTGGAGCGCAGATGAGCGACTGGT
>CAYXWB010000478.1:0-3269 GCA_964468515.1 uncultured Bradymonadales bacterium
GAGGGGTTCGCCAGCGAGCCGATCGCCGGGTGGACGCCGTGGTTTAAGGCCGCGCACCATGACTGGGTGGGCGGTGATGTGTCGCGCGCGCGCGCCTCGCTGCCCTTACACACCTTCGACCCCCTCATCCCGCGTCGATTCCTCCCCGCCGCCCAAGACCTCCCCTCGCCGCTGCGCCCCTCCAGCCTGCTTCGCGTGGACTGGCAGACCAACGGGTGGGCCACAGAGGCGGGTGATGCGGGTGGCGAGCATGTAGAGTTTATCCCTGTGGACGCGAGCCCCTATCGGCTGGGGTTGTTTGACCATGACGCGTCGTCGCGGGTGCATCATGGCGAGCAGGAGCGCTTTGGGGAGCGCTTGGCCGAGCTGGGGCGGCTGTGTCACAAGGGGATGGTGCGGCTGTGGGTCGATCTTCAGCGCAACCGCGTCGAGGATCAGTCCTTCTCGCTGGTCGACACGCGCCGCTATGCGGGCGTGGATGAGACGCTGCGTCAGTCGCTGGAGGTGGTGGGCGAGCTGGTGGTGCGCCCGCTGCTGTCGCAGCGGGCGAGTCAAGCGCAGAGCGCGAGCGCGCCGCGCTTTCCGAGCGCGCGCCAGCTTGATGAGGTGCAAGAGCAGCCGCTGCCCAGCGATCCTTCGGAGCTCTTGCTGGGGTTGGAGCTGGAGCGCAAGGGCGAAGACAACGCGGCGCGCGACGCGCTGACGCGTCGGCTGATCGCGCTCGGGTTCAGCTCGCAAGACGCCGATGTGCGCGCGCTGCCGCTGTTGCGTCAGGTGGCGCTTGGGCCGAGCGCGGCGCGCGGTGAGGCCGATGGCGGCATGTTAGAGCTGCGCCAGTCGCTCAATGAGCAGGTGCGTCGCCTGCTCGACATGGACTTCTTGTCGCGCTACCGCCACGCGCCCACGCGCCGCCCCCCGCGCCTCACGATCTATCTCGTGGCGGACATGGGTGAGCCGTTCGCGCGGGCGACGGGCCGCGCGCTCTTGCGGGAGGTTCACGCGGAGCTGCTGCGGGCGTATGGGCCGGTGTTTGAGACGTTCCGCGAGGGGTTTGATCGCTCGCTGTCCGTGATCCCGGTGCTCTGGATGCCGCACCCGGCGGACGCCTTTGGCGGGATGCACCCGGTGGAGAACCGGTGCGAGGAGGCGGCGATCATTGAGGCGGTGCAGGGGCTGCGGCGCTGGGTCGAGACGATCCCGCGCGGCACCCGGTGCGTGCCACAGGTGATCATCAACAGCCGCGTGACGGACAACGCGGTGTTGTCGGCGCGAGAGGCCATCCATCAGACGCGTGACTTCATCACGTTCCAGACGCGCAATGATCTGAGCAAGGATCCGTGGCTGCGTCAGACGGTGGTGGGGCCGAGCGGGGATGACTTCTTCGCGTCGTTCTCGTGCCATGAGATCGACTTCCCTGCGGAGCGCGCGCGCGAGTATCTGGCGAATCGGCTGGCGCGCGAGGCGATCCGGCAGATCCGGCGCGGTGAGGCGGTGGAGGCGCCGCAGCTCGATGAGCAGGCGCTGGCGGCGCCGCAGGTCGGGGCGCTGGTGCGGCCTGCGACCGCGCGCACGCGTCAAGCGACGCGCCAAGCGGCCGAGAGCACGGGCCAGCTCGTCGAGGAGCGCGTGGCGGTGGTGCCGCACGCGCGCGCGGACAGCCTGATGGGCGCGTTTGATGAGGCGTTTGAGCGCGAGCTTTTGCGCCAGATCCATGAGCAGTGGCGCGCGCTGACGCGCGCGCGCGGTGAGATGGACGCCATGATGGACGCGCTGCGGCGCGAGACCTCCGCCTCGCTGACCAAGACGCTCACCGTGGTGCAGAAGCTCGGGGACGGGCTCATCGAGGAGCACGCGCGCCGTGGTGGCCTCAAGGCCGCGCAGGCGGGCTTCAATCAGATGGAGCGCATCTCGCGCGAGGCGCTGATGGGCGCCGATGGCGAGCGTCAGCGCAGCGAGGCGCTGTGTCGCACGCACAGGATCCCGCAGACGGCGCCTGTGGGCGCCTCGCGTGAGGCGGTGGTCGAGGCCGCCGCGCAGAAACCCGAATTACACCCCATGCGCTTTGGGCTGCTGCTGTGGGGCGTCATGGCGCCCGCGCTCGGCGCGCCGCTGTTTGTCTCACTGGCGAGCGCCTTGGGGCTGTGGCAGCGGCCCAGCCCGATCGAGGTCGCGCTCGGGCCAGGGGCGCCCGTGCTGGGCGCGCTCGTGGTGTTCTTGCCGGTGTGGTGGCTGCTGCGTCGCCACATGGCGCAGGCGCTTGAGGCGATCAAGGCGGCCATCCACGGCTTGGCGCAGACGGCACGCGAGGTGGTCGAGGGCTCGGGCGGCACCGCGCTCGGCGCGAGCCCCTCGATCCGCTCGTTTATTGAGGCTAGGCTGCACCTGACCGCCGCCTTGAGCGCGCGCAACTACGCGCAGCGCGTGCACGGGCGCGTGGTGCAGGATGTGGAGCTTGGCCACAGGCTGGGGCGCAGCGTGGATGTGCAAGAGGACGTGCTGATGCGTCGCGCTGAGGATCTTGGCGTGCGCGCGCCGATGCGCGCGGGCGTCGACGCCAAGCCCGCTGAGGATGATCTGGCGCGCCTGTTCAGCACCCGCGATGGCCGTCACCTCGACGTGCTCGTCGACCCGATGCAGCTCAAGGCGTTCTACGAGCGACGCTACGGTGACGCGCGCGAGATCCAGGCGTTCGTGCCGCCGTTTGTCGAGGCGGTGGGCGGCTTTGGGCAGTGGCGCAAGCAAGCCTGCATGGCCGACACCTCGCAGCTCCTCGCTTACACGCGCGCGCAGTTTGAGGAGCTGACCGCGCGCCCTGTGGCGGAGCTGTACACGTTCGAGCGCGAGGTCGGTGACAGCCTGATGCGCTTTGTGGCGGCCCACTACGCGAACATGGGCTTTGGCGCGAAGTTCGTCGGCTATGAGGGGCTTGATCCTGACGGCGTGCGCGTGCTGTGTGATACGGCGCTGGTGTTGCACCCGGCGCTGCGGCACATCTTCGAGCAGGCGCGGCGCAGGCCCGATGTGCCGCCGTTTACGGAGACATTACAGGTGATCGAGGCCGACATCTTGCCTAACGCGGCCTATATGATGTCGTTCGCGCAGGGGATCCGCCCGCACAGCTTGCGCAACCTGATGCGCTTTGAGTCCTATCATGATCGCGCCGCGATGCCTGAGGATCGGGCCTTCCCGATGTCAGGGGAGGCCGCGCAGGCGCGCGGCCCGATCAACCATGTCACGGGCTTTGAGCCGATGCGCGACGCGCTGAGCGC
>CAYXWB010000479.1:0-3263 GCA_964468515.1 uncultured Bradymonadales bacterium
TATGCAGCGCCCCCGAGCCTGCAAGTGACCCACGCGCTTGGTCGAGCGCCGCATAATATCAGCCTCATCGACGCACCGTTCGGGAGGTTGTGTAGGCGCATGGCTCCTCGGAGGCTGCGCTGCATCGCTCAAATTAGACCTCCCCAAGCGACCCTTTATCCTGATCGCGACGCATCGAAGCGCCAACGCGACCGCGCGGTGCGCGGTCGCGTTGAGAGCAGGTTCTAGGTCACCCCTCATGAAGCTGAGGTGGGGGGGCTGTTTTGATCGTGTGGGCGACTTTAACGCCTTTGACGCCCCCATCTTGCCATGACACGATCAACCGCGCTAAATGAGCGCGTCAACCCAGCCCCTCGCGGTGAGCTGCGCCTCACCCACCCGCCCAGGATGCACGCCATGACGCAGACCATCACCCAGCTCACCCCCATGATGCAGCAGTACATGGACTGCAAGCAGCGCTACAAAGACGCCGTGCTGTTCTTTCGCCTGGGTGACTTCTACGAGATGTTCTTCGAGGACGCGCAGGTCGTCTCGCGCGAGCTTGGCCTCACGCTCACCTCGCGCAGCAAGGACGATGATGTCCCCATGGCGGGCGTCCCCCACCACGCCCACCAGACCTACGTCGCCCAGCTCATCGCCAAGGGCTACACGGTCGCCATCGCCGAGCAGCTTGAGACGCCCGCTGAGGCCAAGGGCATGATCAAGCGCGACGTCGTGCGCGTCATCACCCCAGGCGTCGTGCTCGACTCCGAGAACCTGGAGGCGCGCGAGCCTAACTATGTCGCCGCCATTGAGGGCTTGGGTGAGGGCTTCGGGGCGGAGTTTGGCGTCGCTTATCTGGACGTGTCGACGGGCGAGTTTCGCGCCACTGAGGTCGCCTCGCTCAACGACCTCTTGAGCGAGCTTCATCGCGTCGGCGCCCGCGAGGTGCTGGCCCCCGACTACATCGTCGAGGCGCTCGCGCCCCATCGCGAGCAGCTGCCCCACATGTACCTGCGCCCCAAGCACCCCGACTACTTCAACGTCGAGGGCCTGCTGCGCCAGGTCAGCAAGGGCCCTCGCATCCAGCTCGCCGCCGAGGCCGAGAGCTACTTCCTCGGCGCCGACGCGCTCGCGCGCGCCCTGCGCCCCGTACAAGCCTTCGGCTTTGGCACCCCAGAGCTCGTGGAGTCGGCCTGCGCTGCGGTGCTGCGCTATGTGGTCAAGACCCAGCGCGGCGTCCCCTCCCATGTGCGCGCCGTGTCGCCGTATCGCGCTCAAGCGTTCTTGGTGCTCGATGAGGCCACTCGCGCTAACCTGGAGCTGACCGAGACGCTCATGGGGGGCAAGAAAAAGGGCAGCCTCTTGAGCGTCATCGATCAGACCGTCACCGCCATCGGCGCCCGCAGGCTGCGCCAGTGGCTCACCTACCCGCTGATTGACGTGCGCGAGATCGACGCGCGCCTCGACGCCGTCGAGGAGCTGGTCAAGCACCCCGCCGTGCGCGATGATGTCAGAAAACTGTTAGGCGACGTGTATGATCTGGAGCGGCTGTGCGGTCGCGTCTCCAGCGGCTCGGCCAACGCCCGCGACATGCGCAGCCTGCTCGCCACCTTGGAGGTCATCCCCCAGATCAAGGACGCGCTCGGTGAGTCGCGCAGCGACGCGCTCATCGCGCTTGAGCAGGCGCTTGATCCTTGCGAGGCGCTGTGCGCCCTCATCGATCGCGCCATCGTCGAGGCGCCGCCCGCCTCCATCGCCGAGGGTGGCC
Source organism: uncultured Bradymonadales bacterium (assembly GCA_964468515.1). Classification (GTDB taxonomy): domain Bacteria; phylum Myxococcota_A; class Bradymonadia; order Bradymonadales; family Bradymonadaceae; genus CAYXWB01. The sequence goes on from CAYXWB010000479.1 coordinate 1,751, forward strand.
TGTTCAAGCTCGGCTACCATGATGAGCTTGACGAGATCCTCGACCTGTCCGCCAACGGCAAGGACTGGATGCTCAACTACGAGGCCCAAGAGCGCCGTGACACCGGCATCAACAGCCTCAAGGTCAAGTACAACAAGGTCTTCGGCTACTACTTGGAGGTCACGCGCGCCAACTTCGACATGGTGCCCGAGCGCTACATCCGCAAGCAGACCTTGGCCAACGCCGAGCGCTATTACACGGCCGAGCTCAAGGAGATGGAGGATCGCGTGCTGCACGCCGAGGAGCGGCGCAACACGTTGGAGCAGCTGCTCTTTGAGCAGCTTCGCCAGACGGTCGCGGGCGAGCTTGAGCGGCTGATGCGCACGGCCAGTGAGCTGGCGACGCTGGACGTGTTCGCCAGCATGGCGGAGCTCGCGCTCAAGCGCGATTACACGCGCCCCGTCGTCCACGCCCAAGGCCAGCTCGAGATCGAGGAGGGCCGCCACCCCGTCGTCGAGGTCAGCTTGGCCGCTGGCGAGCGCTTCGTGCCCAACGGCGTCGAGCTTGGCCCTGAGCGCCGCCTCGGCATCATCACCGGCCCCAACATGGCCGGCAAGTCCACCGTCATCCGACAGGTCGCCCTCATCAGCCTCATGGCCCAGATGGGCTCGTTCGTGCCCGCGCGCGCCGCCAACCTCGGCGTCGTCGACAAGATCTTCAGCCGCGTCGGCGCCAGCGACAACCTCGCGCGCGGTCAGTCCACGTTCATGGTCGAGATGACCGAGACGGCCCACATCCTCAACAACGCCACCGCCCGCAGCCTCATCATCCTCGACGAGATCGGGCGCGGCACGGCCACCTATGACGGCCTGTCCATCGCGTGGGCGGTGGCCGAGCATCTGCATCACATCGTCAAGGCCAAGACGCTGTTCGCCACCCACTATCACGAGATGACGGAGCTGGCGGACCGGCTCGACGGCGCCTTCAACATGAGCATCGCGGTCAAGGAGTGGCAGGACAACATCATCTTCCTGCGCAAGCTCGTGGACGGCCCCGCCAACCGCTCCTACGGCATCCAGGTCGGCCGCCTGGCGGGCCTGCCCGACGCGGTCGTCAAGCGCGCCAAGGCGGTGCTCGCCATCTTGGAGGCGGGCCACTTCGAGGAGCTGCAAGCCGAGCACCGCAGCACCCCGCGCCGCATCAGCACCAGCGCCCCCGATGAGGACGCGCCAAAAGGCGCGCCAGCTCAGGCTGAAGCCACCGCCACGCCCACACCCGCAGCGCCCCCCGCAGCGCCCGCTGCGTCTGTCACCGCAGCCGCGCCTGCGCCGCCTGTGGCGCCGCCGCCCGCGCCTGCGCCTGTCTCACTGGCCCCCGCGCTCGTCCTGCCGCCAGCCGCAGCGGCCGCCCCCCAGCTCTCGCTCTTTGGCGGCGCGGGCGTGCTGACCGAGGCCCAAGCGGCGGTCATGGAGGAGCTGCGCCGCGTCGCCATCGGCCACATCACCCCCATCGAGGCGCTGGTGCTGCTCGATCG
>CAYXWB010000480.1:0-3254 GCA_964468515.1 uncultured Bradymonadales bacterium
CATGCAGGCGGAGGAATGGTTGACAGCGCAGGGGGAGCGCCTATCGTGGCAGGGGTGCGCGTCAGGCGCGTCCCCTACAACGCGCGAGCCTATACCAGAACACCCACGAGAGGCCATGTCGATCCTCACTGAGGCCCACCCCGAGCTCATCCTCGCCAGCGCCAGCCCCCGGCGCGCTGAGCTGACGCGTCAGCTCGGGCTCGTGCCCATCGTCCGCGTGAGCCAAACGCCCGAGGCGCGTGAGCCTGGGGAGCTGCCCGCGGCTTATACGGTGCGCTTGGCCAAGCAGAAGGCGGCCGCGGTCGCGGCGATGATCCCCGCAGACGATCCTGCGCCCGCCTGGATCTTGGCCGCAGACACCGTCGTCACGCTCGACGACGACGTGCTGGAGAAGCCGACAGACGCCGCACACGCGCGTCAGATGCTGGCCGCGCTGTCGGGGCGCTCGCACGAGGTGATCACCGGCTTCTGCTGGCGCAACCGCCAGGACGGGCGCACCTTGGCGCGCGCGATCACCGCGAAGGTGCGCTTTCACGCGCTTGATGAGGAGACGATCGCGCGCTATGTCGCCACCGGGGAGCCGATGGATAAGGCAGGCGCGTATGGGATTCAGGGCATCGGCGGCGCGCTGATCGCTGGCTTAGAGGGCTCTTATACGTGCGTCGTCGGGCTGCCCGTGGCAGAGGTCATCGCCGCGCTGCGCGAGCTCGGCGGCTTGGGGCCGTATCCGTTTGTGGCCGCGTCGAGGCGCCCATGACGGTCGACGCCGCCGCGCTCGTCGCGCGCTTGGGCGAGGTTCAAGCGCGCGTGGCGCGCGCCAGTGAGCGCGCGGGGCGCGCGCCTGAGTCTGTGACGCTCGTCGCGGTGAGCAAGAATCACCCCGTCGACGCGCTGCGCGTGATGTATGACGCGGGCGTGCGCGACTTTGGGGAGTCTTATGTGCAAGAATGGCTCGCCAAGGCGGACGCGCTGCCTGATGACATCCGCTGGCATTTGATCGGGCGCTTGCAGAGCAACAAGGCGAAGCTCATTGATGCGCGTGCGCATTTGGTGCACGCGGTCGATCGCGCCTCGTTGCTCGACGCGCTCCAGCGGCGCGCAGACGCGCCGCTGGACATCTTGCTGCAGGTCGCGCTAGGCGATGAGGACAGCAAGGCGGGTGTCTCACCCGAGGGGCTCGCCACCTTGCTCGCGCGCGCGCGCGGCTGTGATAAGCTGCGCGTGCGTGGCTTGATGACGATCCCGCCGCCCGCGACCCATCCAGGCCAGAACCTGGCGCACTTTGAGCGACTGCGCGCGCTGTGTGAGGCGCACAGCGCGCCTGAGCTGCCGCTGGAGGTGCGCTCGATGGGCATGACGGATGACTTCGAAGACGCCATCTTAGCGGGCGCCACCCACCTGCGTGTGGGCACCGCCTTGTTCGGCGCGCGCACCTGATTGATTGTTTGACGAACCTACGCACGATGAGTGAGCCTGTATATGCCAGATATGTCCACGCTGCCGATCGCGATCGCTGACGACGCCTCCTCCTCGCCCTCGCTCGACGGCTGGTCTGTGGTGTTGGTGGGGTGCGGCCAGATGGGCGGCGCGATCGCGCGCGGGCTCATCTCAAGCGGCGCGCTTGAGGCGCGCGAGCTGGTGTGTGTCGACGCGCACCTCGACGCCCAGCGCGCGCTGGCCGAGGCGTTGGGGGCCTCCCAGGGGCTCAGCGCCGTGGAGTCGCGCGCGGGTCAGCCGCGCGCCTTCGTCATCGCCGTGAAGCCGCACTATGTGCGCGAGGTCTTGGAGGGCATGACCTTCAACGCGCATGATCGCGTCATCTCCGTGGCCGCCGGCGTCTCACTGGGCGCGCTGCGTCGTTGGAGCGGTGACGCAGGTGGCATCGCGCGCGCGATGCCTAACACCCCCTGCCTGGTCGGCCAAGGCGTGACCGGTTATATGGCCAGCGACGCGCACGGCACAAAGCTGTGCGCCGCGCTGTTCGGCTGCGTGGGGTTGGCCATCGCGCTGCGCCAAGAGGCCGACTTCGACGCGGTGACCGCCGTCAGCGGCTCCGGCCCCGCTTATATCTTCGTGGCCATTGAGGCGCTGGCTGACGCGGGCGTGCGCGAGGGGCTCGATCGGGCCACCTCGCAGGCCATCGCCATCGCCATGATCGAGGGCGCCGCGCATCTGGCGCGCGTCGAAGGCTCACACCCCGCCCAGCTCAAAGATCGCGTCGCCAGCCCCGGTGGCACCACCATCGCCGCCCTCACCGCCCTGGAGACGGCTGGCTTTCGCCACGCCTTACAAGCCGCCGTGCAGACCGCTGCCGCGCGCAGCCGCGTCATGGCGAGCGCAGCCGAAGACGCCTGATCGTTAGCGTGAGATGTCCTTCACGAGTGGGATGGCCAAGGAGGGCCGCGCCATGAAGTTTAGCCCCGATGATCTGCTCCACCAGAGCTTTGAGCGCCGCATGCGCGGCTACGATCCTGATCAGGTCCACGAGTTCTTGCAGGCGCTGGCGCGCGAGTGGGAGCAGCTTCAGAGCGAGCTGTTCAGCGCGCAGGCGGAGCTCGCGCGTCAGCGCGAGCTGGCGCGCGAGCTGCAAGGCCGCGAGCGCGGCCTGCTCGACGCCCTCCAGCTCGCCAAGGGCGTGGCCGATGAGCTGCGCGTGAAGGCCGAGCGCGAGGCCGAGCGCCTCATCAGCGACGCGCGCGCCCGCGCAGAGCAGCTCACCGCCCAAGCCGAGCGCGAGCGCGAGCGCGCCGACGCTGCCCTCACCTCGCTGCGGCGCCAGCGCGTGCAGCTTGAGCAAGAGCTGCGCGGCGTCTTAGGCGCACACTTGAGCTTGCTTGAGGCCCCGGCGGACACGCCAGACGCCCCCGCGCCTTCGGCGCGCCGTCGCCCCAGCCCCGATCAAGCCACCCGCCACACCTCGCCCACGCTGCGCGTCAACGCTCCAGAGCAGACCCACAGCCGCTATGATGAGGATCATGGCGCTGGCGATGATGAAGACCAAGACTACGCGCCTCCTCAGCCCCATCAGGCGGTCAGCGCGATGCCGCCACCGCCGCCTGAATAGCTGACTTCATGACACCCTCGAAGGCGCGCTTGACAGCCTGTGCGCGCCCGACTACAAGGGCAAACCCGCGCCCTCAGGGGCGCGGCCTCTCTCTGTGCAGAAGCGCGCCGCCGTGCATCCTCTCTAAGTCTAGGGGTGCGCACGCTCCGAGGCCCCGCAATGTGGCGAGGCATGAGCGGTGTTGTGACGT
>CAYXWB010000481.1:0-3239 GCA_964468515.1 uncultured Bradymonadales bacterium
TATGGCGCCAGACGCTCAAGGCCGCTTGGCGCAACGCGCCGGGCGGCGCGTCGCCTTGGGCCAGCAGCACGATGAGGCCGCGTGAGGCGGCCAAGACGGTGAGCTGGAGCTCGCGCGCGGCGTGGGTCTGAGGGCACAGGCCCCAAGCGTGCCAAGCGGCGGGGACCAAAGGCAGCGGCTGAGCCGCCTCGCTGGCCCAGCCCATGGCCACGATGAGCGCGCGCCAGTCGCGGGCGTTGAGGGCGCGCGTGAGCGCGTCATGAGGAGCATGGTCTGTGTGCATGATCGGTCACCCCCCTGGGTGTATGATGGTGGCGCGTGAGCGCGGTGTGATTTGAGCGTGGTGGCGCGCGTCGCGAAGCGATGCGCGCGCGGTCAGGGAGGTTGTCGGCCACCTGCGGCGAGGGTGTGCGTCGAGACGGTTATCTTTTGCAAGTGGCGCCTAGGCGCAGTACAACAGAGGTTCTAGTAGGAAGGTTCACTCGCAACGCTTTGCCCGTCGCGCGTCTAGTGCCTATACTGTGAAGTGCGCTTAGCGCCTTCACCTCTGGACTGGAGCCCCCTCATGGCATCGCAAACACTCAGGAGCTTCGTCACCGCCGCGCTGCTGTGCGCGGCGTGCGCGCCAGCGCTGCTGTGCGCGCAAGCGCCCCCAGCAGCCGAAGCCCAGGCGCGATTTGACGCGCTGGTGGCCAGCGCGTCGCAGAAGTACCAGAGCGACGATTACGCGGGCGCGATCGAGGACTTCAAGGCGGCCTATGCGATCAAGGCGGAGCCGAACATCCTCTATAATATCGGCCGCATCTCGGAGCGGATGGGAGCGTTTGAGCAGGCGGTGAGCTACTACGAGCAGTTCGTGCAGCAGCCTGACATTGAGCTACCCAACCGCCAAGACGCGCTCGCGCGCAGCAAGGCGCTGCGCGAGGTGTTGGCGCTGCGCGCGAAGCCTGAGCCCGAGCCTGAGCCCGAGCCCGAGCCGGTCATCGCGGCGCCGCCACCGCCTGAGCTGAGCTCACCGACGCTGGCCTATGTGCTCTTAGGTACGAGCCTGGCGACCCTCGCAGGGGCGGGGGTGTTCACCTACATGACCGATCGCGCGCACAACGACTTTCAAGAGGCGACGTCGCTGTCAAGCCGACGCGCCGCCGCCAGCAGCGGCGAGGGCTACGCGCTGACGGCTGATATCTTATGGAGCGCCACGGGCGCGCTGGCGCTGTCAGGCGTGGTGGTGTGGGCGCTCCATGAGGGCGACGCACAGAAGCCGACCGCGACGCTGCGGATCAGCCCCAAGGTGAGCCTCACGCAAGCCGGCGCGCGGCTGATATGGAGCTATTGATGACCCGTCCCCCTGGCGAGCGCCTCATGAGACGCGCCACGTTCACCCTCTGCGCGCTGCTCATCACGCTCTCTGTGTGCGCGGGGTGCACCGCGCGCTATGACTTCACCGAGTGCGAGGTGAGCGCTGACTGCCGACAGCTGGAGGGCGCGGGCGTCTTCTTTGAGTGCGCGGCCAACCAGTGCGTCGCGCTGCCTGCGGGCGCGTGTCGGGTCAACACCGACTGCGTCGCGCCTGCGCGCTGCTTCAACGGTCAGTGCGCGGGCGGCGATGACATGGCCGATGACATGGCCGCGATGAGCTGCGCCAAGAACTCGGACTGCGCCCTGTTAGGCGACAGCTACGCCTGCGGCGCCGATGATCAATGCTTCGATCTGTTGAGCCCCGAGTGCACAAGCCTCAAGCGCAGCGCTGATGGCGAGCGTGATGACGTGGTCTACCTGGCCTCGCTCTTGCCGCTGGTGGAGCCCTTTGGCACGAGCATCGGCGTGCCGCTCAAGAACGCGGTGGAGCAAGCGGTCGACGACTTCAACGGCGAGGGGGGCTTGCCTGATGGGCGCAAGATCGTGTGGTTGTCCTGTGATTCGGGCGGCACGCCTGCGATCACGCGCCGCGCGATGGCGCACCTGACCCAGCGCGTCGGCGTGCCCGCGATCGTCGGCCCCGTGTTCAGTGAGAACTTCCTGGCCGCCGCCCCAGACGCCATCAGCACGGGCACGTTCATGATCACGCCCACGGCGACGAGCCCCGCGATCGACAACCTCCACTCAGGCAATGCGAACTTCACTTGGCGCAACATCGCCTCGGATGTCTTCCAAGGCGCGGGGTTCGTCGCGCGCGTGCGCGAGCTGGGCGCGACGCGCGTCTTGGTGATGTTCAAGGGTGACAAGTATGGCAAGGATCTGAGCGCCGAGATCACGGGCGAGCTGCTCAGCGAGCTTGGCGCGGCGAACCTACGCGAGGTCGAGTATCCTAACCCCGTGACGCTGCCCGACACGACGGCGCGCCGCGCGGCGTATGGCCAGCTGATGACCAACGCGCTCACCGGCTTTGAGCCCGATGCTGTGCTGATCATCGGCTCCAGCGAGGGCGCGGAGATTGGCGGCGCTTACCTGAGCGTGAGCAGCACGATGGGGCGCACCATCCGCCCCATGATCTTCTCGCACGGCGCCATCACGGTGCTGCCCGACTTCATCGCGGCGCAGCCTGCGGCGCTGCGTGAGGCGGTCAACGCCCGCGTGGAGGGCATCGCCCCAGACATCTTCGATCCCAGCACCGACGCCTACGCCCGCTTCGCGCTGCGCTACAACGCGCGCTTTGGCGGCAGCAACCCCGCCCTCATCGCCACCACCTCCTTCGACGCCACCATGACCGCGCTGTTCGCCATGAGCGGCGTGGCGGCTGACGAAGAGGTCACGGGCGCGAGGATCGCGGGCAACATCGGGCGAGTCGTGTCCTCATCCCCTGACGCGACGCGGGTCGAGTTCTTCGTCACCACCAGCTACATCAGCACGGCCACGCGCGCGCTGCGTGAGGGCAAAGACATCAACATCAACGGCGTCAGCGGCCCGCTGGACTATGAGCTGTCGACCGGCTCGGTGTTTCAGCGCCTGATCGGCTGGCGGGTCGTCAGCAACCCCCAAGGCGGCTTCACGCTAGAGCCCGAGCGGATGATGCAGTTCCCTGAGGCGCCCGCGACCACCGGGATGTGGGCGCCGTTCGCGCCGCGCTAGCGGCGCGCTGCGTCGCGACACGTGCCATGCGCCAGCGCCGCATACAATGCGGCGCTGAGCGAGCTGAGGGGTGAGGTCGCGCCAGCGGCCGCACCCCACAGCGCGCGCAAGCGCGCCGGAGCGCGCCGGAGCGCGCCCCACACACGCCCGGGCCCCGCGCATAACCCCGC
>CAYXWB010000482.1:0-1762 GCA_964468515.1 uncultured Bradymonadales bacterium
CCGGGGTCCGGCTCGGTTTCGCCGCGCCCACCCGCCCCGGGGGGGCCCGCGTCCCGATCTGCAAGTGCCGGCGTGACTTGGACGATCCCCGCATAAAATCTGAGCGTGCGAGGCACCGCTCGGGAGGTTGTGCGCTGGCGCGCGGGCCAAGCGCAGCTCACTGCAAGCCGCGCCCCTTGGTGCCGTCATAGACGCGCTCCACGGCGAGCGTGAACGCGGCGCGGCGCATGGACTTCAGAGCGTAGCGGGCCATGGTCTGGCGCAGGGCGTTGTGACCCTCGACCATGTGCTGCTCCAGGCGCTTGTTGACGAAGGCCTCATCCCAGCGCAGCTGCTGGGTGTTCTGCGTCCACTCAAAGTAGCTGACGGTGACGCCGCCCGCGTTGGCGTAGATGTCGGGCACGGCGACGATGCCGCGCTCCTCGAAGATGGCATCGGCCTCAATCTCGGTGGGGCCGTTGGCGCCCTCCAGGATATACTTGGCCTTGACCTTGTCGGCGTTGCCCTCGTGGAGCACGTGACCGACGGCGGCGGGCATGGCGACGTCAACGTCGGTGAGCAGGATCTCAGCGGGGTCGATCGCCTCGCTCTGGGCGAAGCCGACGACGGTGCCGTTGTCCTTGACGTGGGCCATGAGGCTGGAGATGTCGAGGCCCTTGGGGTTGTAGATGGCGCCGCGCACGTCGCTGACGGCGTGGATGACGGCGCCCTCGGCGTGGAGCAGGCGCGCGGCCCAGCTGCCGACGTTGCCGAAGCCTTGGATGGCGAACGAGGTCCCGGCCAAGCTCTTGCCATCGTGGGCCAAGACCTCGCGGATGGCGAACATGCAGCCGCGCCCGGTGGCGGCGTCGCGCCCGAGCGAGCCGTGCAGGTTGACGGGCTTGCCGGTGACCACGCCTGGGCTGAAGCCGTGATAACGGCTGTAGTGGTCAAAGATCCAGCCCATGACCTTGGCGTTGGTGTTCATGTCGGGGGCGGGGATGTCGACAGAGGGTCCGATGAAGTCGTGGATGGCGTCGACAAACTTGCGCGTCAGGCGCTCCAGCTCGCGCTCGCTGAGCTTGGCGGGGTCCACCTGGATGCCGCCCTTGCCGCCGCCAAAGGGGACACCAATCAGCGCGGTCTTCCAGGTCATGAGGCTGGCGAGCGAGCGGACGTGATCGATGTCGGCGTCGGGGTGAAAGCGCAGGCCGCCCTTGAACGGGCCGAGCGTGTCATCATGCTGGACGCGGTAGCCAATGTAGTGACCCAAGGTGCCATCATCCTTCTGGATGATCAGCTCGACGCGCAGCTCGCGGCTTGGCGTCAGGAGCACCAAGCGCATGTCTTCATCGATCTGGAGCGTCTCAAAGGCTTGCGACACAAAGTAGTTGGTCGTCTCATTCGCGCTGCGAGTTGCCATGCGTCTCTCCGAGTGACAGCGCCGCCCAGGCCGCTGCGGTGATTGTGGTCATAAGCGTTAGCGCTCTAGTTCTAGCCACCCCTGAGATGCATGTCAAAGGCCGGATGTGACACGACGCGTCACGTCAAATCATGACGCATCGCGTCATAAGCGCGCTGAATCGCCTCCAAGAGCGCGTCAGCGCACCCCTCGCGCCGCGCCAGCGCCACCAGCGCGCCGACATACTCGGCATCTGCGCAGCGCGCATGAAGGGGCGCGCTCGGCGCGTCATCGCGCGGGTAGCCGCTCGTGGCGATAGCGCGCTCGTGCTCCAGCCACTGCGTCAGCTGCCAGAGCTCGTCGGCCTGCGCCTCATCGCAC
>CAYXWB010000482.1:1862-3207 GCA_964468515.1 uncultured Bradymonadales bacterium
GCGCGCAGCGCCTCAAGCGTCGCCTCCACGCGCGCGCGCAGCGTCTGCGCGTCCTCGCTTGAGAACGGCAGCCGCTCAAGCTGGGCCTTGAACTCCTCCAGCTCCTCGCGCTCAGGCTCCCCGTCAGCCACCAGCGCCAGCGTCAGCGCGTCCACAAACGCCAGCCGCTCAGGCGCGCTCAAGTGCAGCAGGTCATCATCCTGGAACAGCTCCCCAAAGAAGCTCTCCAAAAAATCCCCGCCAAGCGCTCGGGCCACCTGCTGCGTGACGCGCGTTGGCAGGCGCGAGGCCTCCTGCGCGCCGTGCTCGCCAGCGGCGTCGCTCAAGATGGCGCTGGCGATGGGGCGCGGCAGCTCGAACGCGTCAGCGAGCGCCATCAACAGCGCGCGCTCGGCCACGCTGGTGTGAAAGTTCGCCTGCGCCATCGCGGCCGCCATCGCCAAGGTCTGCTTGCGGGCGCGCGCCGAGCGCAGCCTGTCGGCGATGTCGCTGACTTGGGCGTGACGCGCCTGGGCGCCCTGGAGCGACTGCGCGCGGCGCACCGCCTGCTCCGTGTAGCGCTCCACCTCGCCAGGGGCGCTCAGCGCCCAAGGCAGCGCGTGCAACAGCAGCTCCAGCTCGCTCAGCTCCAAGAACGAGGCCTCATCGTCGGCGTACATCACCAGCGCCAGCGCGTCGATGATCGCCTCACAGCCCGCATGATCCAGCTCACGCAGCGCGTCCTCGCGCTTGATCTTGGCCGTGATCGCCTGCCACTCACTCATCGCTCACGCTCCTGGCGTCGCTGCGCGCTTCGCACGCGCGCTTGATTGGTCTTGCCCCTTTTGAGGCTTCACATCTAGCGCGAAGCGCGCGCTCACGACAAGCGTGAGCGCGCGCGCCTCACAGCGTCAAGCGCAGCGCCTCCAGCGCCAGCAGCTCATCGCGCAGGTTCGCCGCGCGCTCGAACTTCAGCTCGCGCGCGGCCTCACGCATCGCCTCGCGGACCTCCACGATCTTGGCGTCCAAGGCCACAGGATCGCGCGGCGCCAGCGCCAGCGCCTCACCCTGCGACTGCGCCACGTCATCAAGGTCCGCGTTGGGGTCGAGCGGGATGTGTGACTCCAGATCGTGGATGCGCTTGATGATGGTGCGCGGCGTGATGCCGTGCGCCTCATTGTGCGCCTGCTGCTGCTCGCGGCGCCGGTTCGTCTCGCTGATGGCCTTGGCCATGGAGTCGGTCATCTTGTCGGCGTAGAGCAGCACGCGGCCATGATCGTTTCGCGCGGCGCGCCCGATGGTCTGGATGAGGCTTCGCGCCGAGCGCAAGAACCCCTCCTTGTCCGCGTCCAGGATCGCCACCAAG
>CAYXWB010000483.1:0-3181 GCA_964468515.1 uncultured Bradymonadales bacterium
CAGGTCATCTGTCACTGAGACCGAAGCGAGCAGCAGGCGCGGCTGTCCAAAAAAAGTTCGCGCGGTCTGCGAAACTCAGCCGATCGCCCAGCGCGCGCATGGCAACTGTCGCGTGCGGCGCTTGGAGCCAGCGCGGGCATCAGTTAGATTGGCGCGCGAGCGCGCCGCGAGCGCGATGACCTGTGATGATGAGCTGCCCATGACCACTCGCCCGATCCGCGTCCTGATCGCTGAGGATCACCAGCTCTTGCGTGATGGGCTGCGCGCGCTGTTTGAGCGCGATGACGCGATCACGATCATTGATGATGTGGCCGATGGCCCAAGCGCGGTGGAGCAGGCGCTGGCGCGCGGGCCTGATGTGGTGCTGATGGACGTCGGCCTGCCGCGCCTTAACGGGGTCGAGGCGAGCGCGCAGATTCAGGCACAGCGCCCCGACATCAAGGTCATCATCCTCACGATGCACGACGACGCCGCCACCGTCGATCGCGCGCTGCGCGCGGGCGTGCGAGGGTTCTTGGTCAAGGGCTGTGATGCACAGGAGCTGCGTCAGGCCATCATGATGGTGAGCCGGGGTGAGGTCTACCTGCACCCGAGCATCGCGCAATATGTGCTGCGTGGGTACTTGGGCGAGGGGCAGCATGATCCGTGCGCGTCGCTGACGCCGCGCGAGCGTGAGATCTTGCAGCTCATCGTGGAGGGCAACACCAGCCACGAGATCGCGGACCAGCTCAGCATCAAGGCCAAGACCGTGCAGAACGCGCGCGCGCAGATCATGGACAAGCTCAGCGTGAAGACCACCGCTGGCCTCGTGCGGCTCGCCATGCGCGCCGGGATCACGCGCCCTTAACGCGCCACCCCTCCCCCTCACACGCCAGGATCGCCCGGGACATGCCGGGAACAACTCCCGCTCTCCTCTGGGGCGCGCGCGCTTGTGATGAGGTGAGGATTGGCTGAGGATGAGCCCGACTTGAACCTTAATCCTCCCCAACCCCACCGCATGACGCACCATGACCGCACCTCATCACGAGCGGCGCGCGGCCTCGCCCTGTGCGCTACGGCGCTGCTGTTGTGGCCTGCGCGCGCCTCGGGACAAGCGCCCGAGCTTGGCGACGCGGCCGGGGGGCGACGCCCTGCGCCAGAGGAGTCTGGCGAGGATGAGGCGCCAGACGATGGGGAGGAGCACCGCGTGAGCACCAGCTCCCAGCGCGAAGGAGCCCCACATGGGCACAGGGCAAGCTCCCGCGTCGAGCGTCAGACGCTTGAGGAGCGCCAGCCGCGCTCCGCGCCCGACGCGCTGCGCTATGAGCCTGGGGTGTTCGTGCAGCAGACCTCGCATGGGCAAGGCTCCGCGTTTGTGCGCGGCCGCACGGGCCAGCAGACCGTGCTGATGTTCGACGACGTGCGCATGAACAACAGCCTGTTTCGCCAAGGCCCCAACCAGTACTTCTTCACCGTCGACGCGCGCACCATCGATCATCTGGACGTGCTGCGTGGCAGCGCCTCCACGCGCTATGGTTCCGACGCCATCGCGGGCGTGATCTCAGCCACGCCCATCGATCCGACGCTCAAGGTCGGCGGCGCGCGCACGCTGCGCCCCACGCTCATGGCGCGCCACGCCACGGCAGACGGTGAGTGGGGAGGCAGGTTGCAGCTCGACGCGCAGCTCGCGCCGTGCTGGGCCGTGCTCTTAGGCGCAGGCTATCGCGACGTCGGCCAGCTTGAGAGCGCTGGCCCCGTGCTCGGCCCCCAAGGCCAAGAAGCGCTCGTGCCGCGCTTTCAATCCGACGGGCGCACGCAGCTCGGCACGGGCTTCAAAGAGGCCGCCTGGGACGCGCGCTTGGTCGGCCAGCTCGACGCCAAGCGCAAGCTCACCGTCGCCTACTATGATTATCGCCAGCTCGACGCGCCGCGCACCGATCAGTGCCCCCCGCCTGAGGCGCCGTTTAATGAGTGCACCACCTTTGATGAGCAGTTTCGCACGCTCATCTATGCGAGCTTGGAGGGGGACTGGGGCGCGCTCGCGCGAACCTCCAAGCTGGTGCTCTCGACGCAGCGCCAGCATGAGCGCCGCAGCTCCGGGCGACCGCTCTCATTCACGCTCAACGGCGGCCGCGATGACGTCGAGAGCTGGGGCGCGCTGTGGCGCGCTGAGACGGCCTCCGCGCCGCTCGGTGAGTGGGGATTGCTCAAGGCGCGCTACGGCGCGGACCTGTATCGCGACCGCGTGTCATCGGCCGCCTGGGTCATCTTCACAGACAACGACCTCACGCTGCTGCGCTCGCGCGGCCAGTACATCGAAGGCTCAAGCTACACCACCGCAGGGGCGTGGAGCGAGCTGGCGCTCAAGCTAGGCGCACAAGTCGAGCTGCGCGCGGGCGGGCGCGTGGGCAGCGTCGACGCCACCTCACCGCGCGATGTGGAGTCGGGCACCCGCCAGATCAACCGCCAGTGGGGCGTGCGCGTAGCGAACCTCGGCGCGCAGTGGTGGGCCAGCCGCTGGCTCAGCGTGATGGCGAGCGTTGATCAGGGATTTCGCGCCCCGAACCTCGATGATCTGACCTCGCGCCAGCGCACAGGCCCCGGCTTTCAGCTTGAGAACGCCGCGCTTGAGCCTGAGCGCGGCGTCACCAGCGAGCTGGGCGCGCGCCTCGCGACGCGCTGGCTGGAGCTTGACGCGTGGCTCTATCACAGCGCGCTTGAGCGCGCGATCGAGCGCGCCCAGCGTCAGCTCACCGCTTGCCCGCCCAACACGCCCGCTTGCAACAGCTCGCGCACCTACCTGCAGCTCGTCAACACCCCAGGTCGCGCCGTGATCTGGGGCGCTGATGGCGGCGCCAAGCTGCGCCTGCCCGGCAACGTGCGCCTGGGCGCGACGCTGTCGCTCGCCAGCGGTGACGCGCCCTCCACCCAGCCTGGGCGCGCTGATGAGCGCGTCCCGCTGTCGCGCATGCCGCCGCTCAATGGCACCGTCGAGGCGCTGTGGCGCGGCCCAAGCGGCCTGTATGTGGGCGCCGCCATGCGCTGGGCGCGCGCCCAGACCCAGCTGTCCTTGAGCGATGTCAGCGACGCGCGCATCCCCCCGGGCGGCACGCCCGGCTTCGCCCTGTGGGAGCTGCGCGCGGGCTACCGTTACCACGACCGCCTCAACGCCAACCTCGTGCTGGAGAACCTCACCGATCAA
>CAYXWB010000484.1:0-3170 GCA_964468515.1 uncultured Bradymonadales bacterium
AGGGGTGCTGCGTGCGCTCGCACTCCTCCAAGAAGTAGAGCATCCGTCGAAACTTATTATGTCGCTGTCCCACGAGACCTCCTGCGCGCACCACCGGAGCGCGCGCGAGCGCGCGCGAGCGCGGGCGGCATCTTACGCGGGCCAGGGCGAACATGCCACTGAGGACGCGACAACCCGCGCAGCTGTGCTATGCTGAGCGCTCACTGTGCGGAGCGCGCGACGTGGACTTTATCTTTTATCTCTTCGGCCTAGGCGCCATCCTGATGATGGTGGACACGCTGTCTCGCGTGCACAAGGCGCTCTCGCACGACGTCAGCGCCCCGGCCAGCCTCGGCCCCGCGCCACCGCTCGTGCCCGCTGAGCAGCTCATGCTGCGCGCGCTCGCCAGCGCCAACTTCCTCATTGAGGCGAGCGATGGCGCCACGGAGCTGGTGGCCTCGCGCGATTATCAGGGGGCGCGTTGCCTCGCCATCTTCGGCGACAGCGACAGCGCCTACAACAAGCACAGCCTGATCCTCAAGCTCGACCTCCCTGAGCTGATGGGCGCTCACCTGAGCGCGCCACCTGACGCGCCGAAGACGCCAGCGGCGACGCTCGGGGAGCCCGCGTGGCGTCAGCACATCGGCGGTACCATGCGCCTCCCGTGCGTGCTCGCCCTGTTCACGCCCGCGCTGCGCGACACGCTGCTGAGCTTGCTCAGCGTCGCGTCCCCCACGAACCACCAGCGCGTCACCCTTGAGCTCGCTTATGGCCGACTGCTGCTCACCTGGAGCTTCCCCAAGCAGCTCACCACGCCGTTCGACCCAGGCGCCTTCTTGACGATCTTCGCCACACTCGCCCGCGCGTTGAGCCAAGCGAGCGAGGCGACGATCGATGACCGCTTGGCCCAGCAGCTTGAGGTGACACAACCTCAAGACTGGATCGACGCGTGCTTTGACGCCCTTCACGCGCGCGCGCCCGACCACCCAGCGCTTAACGCCTACTTCTGCGCCCTGCTCCATCGCGATGAGGCGCGCGGCTTGCGCTTGCTCGCCCATCATCCCGAGCTTGAAGCCTGCGATGAAGCGCGCGAGCGCTTCTTGCTCAGCCTGCAGGAGCGCGCCGGCCTCTTCGCGCAGCAGCTCACGAGCCTCACCTCACCCCTCGCCCTGGCGCGCGCGCAGCCTCAGCAGCGGCGCGCCCTCGGAGGATTGAGCGAGCTGCTCAACGTGATGTCCCAGCTGCCTGAGCGCTGGCGCGACGATGAGCTGCTGCCCTGGCAGACGCTGCCCGTCGCGCAGCGCGAGATGATCGGCTTCTGCTTGCTGCGCCACACCATGACGAGCGGGCGCGAGCTGGCGCCGCTCACCCGCGCGCGCCTGCTCCACAAGCTCACCTCACGCTATACGCCTGATGATGTCGCCACCGACGCGCTGCGCGCGCACCCCTTCTACAGTGACATCATCGCCGCGCTCATACGCGCGTATGACCCCGCCCTGATCATCCCGAGGCTAGGCAAGCTCACCACGCTGGCGCTCGACCAATGTGAGACCCTGATCCATGCGCTGAATGCCGCGCAGCAGCCGCTGCCGCTGACCGCACTCGCCGAGATCGTCGAGCGCCAGCTTGAGCATGATCCGCGCGGCGAGCTGGCCGAGCAGAGCGTCTTGCCCGCGCTGGCGCGCAATTTGTTGCTTGGCAAGGTTGAGGATGAGCAGGCGCGCGCGCTGCTTGAGCAGATCGCGCTCTCGCTGCTGCGCTACCCCTCCTCCGAGGTCCACGCTCAGGCGCTGCTCATCTTAGCGGAGCATGGCTCACGCGCGTCGCTCGGCAAGCTCACCTTGTTCTTGAGACGCCACCACCCCAACCACGTCATCCAAGCGGCCAACGCAGCGCAGGAGGCGGTGCGCGCGCGGGTGGGTCACGCCCCCATTGGCGCGCTCACCGCCGTGGATCTGGATGACGCGCACGGCGCGCTCTCGCTGAGCGCAGACGCTGGCGAGCTGTCGCTCGCCGCGACAAAGCCCAGCGCTGACGCCATGCGCGCTCAGCTCAGCGCCTGCGCGCCTGAGCCCCACGTTGACGCGCAAGCGCCGAGCGATGACAACCCCTCGCTCACTTGATCAGCGGGTTCTTGTTGCCTTGCAACGCCTCAATGCGACGCGCGCGCTCACGCTCCCACGCATCCACGGGGTCTGACTTCGACCACGCCTCCATCAGCGCGCGCTCCTCGGGGCTCATCATCGTGTATTCAGGATAAGCCCACGCCATATAGAGGTAAGCGCGCGCGATGTCGCCGCGGATCGCGGGGCGCGGCTCAAACACGCCATCGCCCACCTCCGCATCGCACTTGCCATACACGCGCGGCTCACCAGCCACCTCCCCCATCGGCAAGTTGCTGCGATCGCCGTTGACCTCGCCCACCGCAGGCTGGAGGTTGTAGAGATCAGCTTGCATGTACCGAAACGCCTTCGACGCGCGCTCCGCGCAGGTGCGCCCCTTGAACGGCTTGCCTTGGCGCTCACACTGCGCCTCTCCCTCAGTCCAAGCGCTGAGCTGCTGGCCAAACACCGAGGCAGGCACGACGTGCTCAATCTCGACGCGCGAGCCACGCGCGCTCGACTTGCGCGGCGTGTAACCGCAGCGGCGCGCGTCGACTTGTTTGTCCTCGTCAAAGTCGCAGTCACAATAGAAGGTGCGCCCATGATCCTGATGCACCTCCATGATCAGCTTCTTGGCGCGCTGAAAGGTGGCGATCTTTTGATTGCCGCGCGCGCTGAGCTGATCCGGTGAGGGTGGCGGCTTGGGCGCATCTGGCGAGGGCGGCACGTCGGGGCGCTGCGGCCCGAGCTGTGTGGGGTCACACCCCACGCTCATCCCCGCCAGCGCGATCATCAGGCTGAGCGCGACGAGGCGCGCGCGCGCGCCCTCACCTTGCGATTGATTCATGCTCTCTCTCTCGATCGGAGGTCTCTTCGCGCTGGGACAAGCTCAATCGAGCGCGGTGAGGAGCCAATCACGCAGCAGCGCGACCTCCTCAGGGGCGGCCACGGGGCGACACACCAAGCGCAGCAGGCGCGCGGCGATCGGGACATCCACCGGCCCCCGCGTGGTCATCACCCGCAGCAGCGGCGCATGATAGTCGCCCTGCCCGTCCGCGCTCGCCACGCCCCACTGCACGCGCTTTTGCA
>CAYXWB010000485.1:0-3148 GCA_964468515.1 uncultured Bradymonadales bacterium
GGGGGCGCGCGCCGGGGGCGCCGGGGGCCGCGCCCGCGCGGGGGGGGGGGGGGCGCCCCGGGGCCGACGGCGCGCCGCTGGTGCTGACGCTCGCCACAGCGCCCGCGCCCGCGCCATGGCTTGAGGCGCCTGATCAAAGCTTGCCCGAGCTGAGCTTGGGGGCGGCGCGGCTCTTGGCGATAGGGGAGCAGGTGAACCTGTATCAAGCCAGCGGGATGATCTTCGCGGCGCACCGCGACGACGGCGTCATCGGGCGCCTGACGGCGCCTGATGACGCCGTCTGGATCGGGCTAGGTCCGCAAGACACGCCTTGGGCGGCCACGCGCGATGGGGGCCTGTGGACCAGCGGCGCGCTGACGCGCGCGCTGGCAGGCGCGCCCTGGACAAAGGCGCGCCAGATCGAGGGCGCGCGCGCCTGGGATGCGAGCCCTGCGGGGGTGGTGGTGGCCGCAGGGGAGCGCGTCTACGCGCAGGCTGCGGGTGAGACGACGTGGCGCGAGGCCATCGTGCAGCGTGAGCCCGCGCTGTCATTGAGGCAGGTGTTCTGGCGCGCGGATGGGGTGATGGTCGCGCTCGGGGTGGAGGGCGAGCCGCAGCACAAGCGGACGTACGTGTCACGCGCGGGCGATGATTGGCAGCTGGCGACCTTTCAGGCGGAGGGCTTGCGCCGTGATGGCGCGTGGATCTGGAACGGCGACGCGAGCTGCGTGGCCACGCTCAGCGCGGACGGGACGCGCTGGTCAGCGCGTCCCGACCTGAGCGCGATGCCGGGCGCGCGCGATCCGCGCTACGCGATGATCGGCTTGAGCGTCCAGGCCATCGCGCCACGCGCGGGGCAGCTTTCGAGCGCGAGCGAGCCGCCCGCGCCGCCCGCGAGCGAGCCGCTGCACTCGCCCACGCTGCCGGTGGTGTGCCACGATCCGATCCCGAGCGCGGCGCAGCTCGACGCGGCGGCGGCCCTCGGCGCGCAGCCCGCGCGCGCGCCGCTCGGTGAGCCGTGCCAAGGCACCCGCTGCGCGCTCGGCGCGCGCATCGCGCCTGCGCCGCCCACGCGCACGCGCGCCGCGCTCTTGGCCGACGGACGGTGCGACGCAGGCGCGCCCAAACGCTGCTACGCCCGCCACCTAGCCCGCTTTGCGGGGGCTGAGCTTGTGGCCATTGAGACGCCGCCGCCCGGCTGTGAGCCCGCGCAGCTGCACAGCGCGCGCGGGCTGCTGGTGTTGGTGTGTCACGGCGCGCCGAGCGCGCCCGAGCGAGCGCGCGTTTATACGCGCGATGGGCGCGCGAGCGCGTGGGCGGCCGAGGGGGTGATCGGGCTTAGCGCGACGCAGGTGGAGGCGCTGAGCGTGGCGGATGATGGGACGCTCGTGTTGCACGGGCGCTGCGACACGACGCGCTGCGCGCCGAGCGCGCTGCGCGCGCCCGTCGCTTCCGGGCAGGCCGACGCTTGGGTGACGATCGCGCCTGAAGCTGGCCAAGGGCAGCTGGTGCGCGCGCTGGCGGGAGGTCGCGCCTTGAGGGTGCAGCTTGAGGGACCTGACCAGCTCGCGCTGTGGCTCGTCGAAGGGCAACATCCGCACCTGCTGACGCGCGCGCGCGCCGAAGGGCGCGCGCTGCAAGAGGTCAGCGTGAGCGAGGGCGCGGTGTGGCTGTGGTGGGGTGAGGGCTTTGACGCGCGCCGTGAGCCCGCGCGGTGGTGAAGATCGATAAAGCTGTTGACAGCTAGGCGCGCTCCTCGGCACAGTCCCCCGCGAGGAGCGCGCTGACACGGCTCCACAGACGACGCCTCAAGGCGCGCTCCAGCGCTGCTTCTTCGCGCAGCGCGTGGTTTAGCGCGCGCTAGGCTCATAAGAAAAGTTGTGACATCCTTCATGGTGGGAGCGTCATAGGAGAGCGCGCGCTCGCTTGCGAGCCGCGGCGCGCTTGGCGCCCCTGGCAGCGATGGCGCGCGCGCGCGGCAAACGCTCACGCAGCGCGCGCATACGCGCGAGCCCTCAGCGCCGACCTACGCCACATGACGAGGCGCGAATTGGACGATCAACAGCGGCGCCTGTCCCAGCGGCGTCTAGAGTTCAAGCGACGCACCCCGGAGCACTTCTGCAGCGCTTGTCGCGCGGTGCTCTATGAAGAGGACGAGGGGTGCCTGGAGTGCGGCGCGAGCAGGCCACAAGGGGGCTGGCGCGCCTGCCGTGACGCGCCCATGCTGCTGCTCGGCCGCGTGCTGCGTCAGCGCTACTTGGTGACGCGCCACTTGGGGCGCGGCGGCTTCGCCAACGTCTATCGGGTGCTCGCGCTCAACATCGTGCGCCAGTTCGCCTTGAAGCTGATCGACCTGCACGGGCTGAGCGAGGCCCAGCTGGAGCAAGCGCAGCAGCGCATCCGCCGCGAGATCGACATCCTGGGGCGGCTCAACACCCCGCACATCGTCTCGGTGTCAGACCTGTTCATGCTGCCCGATGGGGTGGTCGGGATCGTGATGGATCTGGTCAACGGTCACACGATCCACGCGCTGGTCGAGCGCGAGGGGCCGCTCGTGCCCGAGCGCGTGCGCGCGCTGAGCAAGCAGATCGTGCTGGGCTTGAGCGCGGCGCATCAGGCAGGCGTCATTCACCGCGATCTGAAGCCAGATAACGTGATGGTGGAGCAGCTGGAGCTGGGGGTAGAGTTCGCACACCTGCTCGACTTCGGGGTGGCGCTGATGCAAGACCACCGGCGCATCACCCAAGGCTTCGTGGGCACGCCCTTGTTCGCGAGCCCCGAGCAAGTGCGCGCCGCGCCGCTGGATGAGCGCTCAGACATCTACAGCTTGGGCGCGCTGATGTTCTACATGCTGACAGGGCGGCCCCCCTTTGTGGGGCGCGACGTCACCGAGGTGCTCACGCAGCATGTGCTGCAGGCGCCGCCGACGCTTCGCGAGGCGCACCCTGGGGGCGAGTTCAGCGAGGGGTGGGAGGCGCTGATAAGCACCATGTTAGCCAAGCGCGCTGAGGAGCGCCCGCGCGACATGGCTGAGGTCAGCCGCGCGCTCGACGCCCTCCAGAGCGCGCCGACGCTTGAGCCCTCCCCCGCGCGCGCGCTGCGCCTTGAGCCCCAGCAGACCCGCGTGCTCGTGGTCGATGATGACGCCTCCCATCGCCTGCTCATCGGC
>CAYXWB010000486.1:0-3145 GCA_964468515.1 uncultured Bradymonadales bacterium
ACTGCAACCCCGAGACGGTCAGCACCGACTATGACATCTCCGATCGGCTGTACTTTGAGCCGCTGACCTATGAGACGGTGCAGGCGATCTTGGAGGTCGAGCAGCCGCGCGGTGTGATCTTACAGTTCGGCGGCCAGACGCCCTTGAAGCTCGCGCGCGCGCTGTATGAGGCGGGCGTGCCGGTGCTCGGCACCAGCGCCGAGGCGATCGATCGCACTGAAGATCGCGAGCTGTTTCAGGCGATGGTCCACAAGCTCAACCTGCGCCAGCCCGACGCGGGCATCGCCACGAGCTTGGCGCAGGCGCAGGACATCGCGCGCCGCATCAGCTACCCCATCCTCATCCGCCCGAGCTTCGTGCTTGGCGGCTTGGCGATGCAGATCGTCCACGAGGAGGCCGAGCTGACGCAAGCTTTTGATCTTGCACAGCAAGCTGGCGAGTCGCACCCTGTGCTCATCGACAAGTTCCTGAGCGACGCGGTCGAGGTCGACGTGGACTGCGTCAGCGACGGCACGCTGGCGGTCATCGGCGGCATCATGGAGCACATCGAGGAGGCGGGCGTCCACTCGGGCGACTCCGCGTGCGTCACGCCGTCGTATCACTTGGCCGAGAGCGTGCTGCGCGTCATCCGCGAGCAGACGCTGGCGATGGCGCATGAGCTGAACGTGGTGGGCCTGATGAACGTGCAGTTCGCCGTGCGCGATCATCACGTCTACGTGCTGGAGGTCAACCCGCGCGCCAGCCGCACCATCCCGTTCGTCTCCAAGGCGATCGGCGCGCCGCTGGCGCAGATCGCGGCGCGCGCGATGGCCGGTGAGTCGCTGGCGCAGATCGGCTTCACGCGCGAGCGCTTGCCACGCCACTATGCCGTCAAAGAGAGCGTGTTCCCGTTCAACAAGTTCCCCGAGGTGGACACGCTGCTCGGGCCGCAGATGCAGTCCACTGGCGAGGTCATGGGCATCGATCATCGCTTCGGGCTGGCGTTCTTGAAGGCGCAGATCTCGGCCTTCAATGAGCCGCCGCGCGAGGGCGTGGTCTTCATCAGCGTGCGCGACGCCGACAAGTGGGCCACCATCCCGCTGGCGCGCCAGCTGGAGCGCATCGGCATGACGCTGTTGGCCACGCGCGGCACCGCCGCGTACCTTGCCACCAACGGCATCAGCGCCAAGATCATCAACAAGGTCAAGGAGGGCGAGCCGCACATCCAAGCCGCGATCTTGCATGGCGAGGTGGCCATGGTCATCAACACCGCCACGACGGGCGCGGACACCGTGCGCGACTCGCGCGCGCTGCGCCGCGCCGCGCTGAACCTGGGCGTGCCCTACTTCACCACGCTGCAAGCGGCGCGCGCGGCCGTCGAGGCGATGGCCGCCTCCCAAGAGGAGGGTGCCAGCGTGCGCTCGCTCCAAGAATATGCGCTAGCCCCCGTCCAGACCGTGAGCTTTGACTGAGGATCGCGCGCGTGCGACAACACGAGCACACCCGAACCCGCTGAGGTCGCCGTGTTACGCAAGCTC
Organism: uncultured Bradymonadales bacterium; assembly: GCA_964468515.1. Lineage (GTDB taxonomy): Bacteria > Myxococcota_A > Bradymonadia > Bradymonadales > Bradymonadaceae > CAYXWB01. Next base: position 1,518 of record CAYXWB010000486.1, read on the forward strand.
TCCATTAACAATTTCAAATCCTTGGGTAACTTCTCGCTCCACAGCGAGGAGATGCCCTTGGGTCAGCTCATCTGCTTGATCGGCCTCAACGGCGCGGGCAAGTCGACCGTGCTGCAAGCCATCGACTTCTTAAGCGTGCTGACGGGTGATGTGAAGAGCTGGCTCAAAGATCGCGGTTGGGCTGTTCATGACCTCAAAAACAAGTCCTCACATACCCCACTCATCTCCTTTGACCTGTTGATCGAGCTAGAGGGCCATGGCGAGTTGATCTGGTCAGGCGCTTGGAACACAACCCATCAGAAGATGTCGCGCGAGCTTGTCACTCGCCAGGGCCAAGCGCTGCTGCGGCTGAGCGAGGGCAGTTTACTCGTCGAGCGCGAGGGTAAGACACCTCTCCCTCTCCCGATAGGTCTGCTCAACTTTGCTGGCTCCTCGCTCGGATTGCTTACCAAAGATATGCACCCCGCGCTGCGCGCGCTCAAGACCTTCATGAGCAGCCTCATGTCGCTGGAGCTGTTGTCACCTCACTCTATGCGATCGCGCGCGCGACGCGGCACAGACATCGGACGGAGCGGTGAGCGGCTCTCCGCGTTTATCCATGGGCTCGATAAGCCTCAACGTGAGACGCTGCTCGCGCAGCTTCAGCGCTTCTATCCTCAGATCATTGAGATCAACACCCATGTCATAAAATCGGGCTGGGTCGATCTCTCCATCAAAGAGCGCTTCGCGCATGAGCGGCCGCTAGAGACATATCTGCGTCACATCAATGATGGGACGTTACGCACGCTGGCGATCCTCGCCCAGACGCTCCCCAGCCCGACGCCGCGATTCATCTTGCTTGATGAGGTTGAGAACGGGATCAATCCCGAGCTGATCAATCAGCTCCTCACGCACCTGCGCGAGAGCGGCCATCAGGTCTTAGTCACGACGCACAGCCCGATGATCCTCAACTATCTGCCAGATGAGGTGGCGCGCGAGGCGGTGCGAATGCTCTATCGCAACGCGCAAGGATACACGCGCAGCGTCCCCTTCTTCTCGCTGCCGGAGACGGACGAGAAGCTCGGCGTCTTGGGCGCTGGCGAGGTCTTCGTGGACACCGATCTGATCGAGCTCACTGAGCGCCTCAGCGCAGAGAGGGGGTAATGTATGATCTTCCTGCTCAGCGGAGAGGGTCCATCGGATATCGGCCAAGCCTATGCGATGTCTCCTGATTGGACCTTTTCGCCAGGGCCTATGACCCACATCATCCGCGCGCTGGCGGAAGATCTGCTCAACTACGAGCCCCATGCGAGCGCGATGCGCTTCATATCCGAAGCTGAGCTCAAGGACAGCGCCATCGCCGCGCGTAACCGAAGAAAAATCATCCTCTCTCGCGGCGCCTATCATACACGCAACGCAGAAATACTAGGTCGCCTCGCGCTTGATCTGAGCGTGAGTGAGAAGGACGATGTTATCGCGGTCTTGTTTCGAGACTGCGATAGAACACGGAGCGCACCGCGTGATACATGGCAGCAAAAATATGACTCTATGAGCAAAGGGTTTGAGCGCGCAGGCTTCGCCACAGGCGTGTCCATGCTCCCTCGCCCCAAATCCGAAGCATGGCTCATCTGCGCGCTCAAGCCGCAGCC
>CAYXWB010000487.1:0-3140 GCA_964468515.1 uncultured Bradymonadales bacterium
ATGCGCGAGCGCGTGGATCAACTCTTGGGGGGCGTGGGGCAGCGCGAGGCCGCTGGCCGCGTCACCATCTCCACCTTCCACGCGCTCGGCGCGCGCCTGCTGCGCAGGCACGCTGACAAGCTCAAGCTGCGCTGGAGCTTCAGCATCCTCGATGATGTCGATCAATTGCGCGTCATCAAGGAGCTGGTGCGGCTGCGTGAGCCGGGCGATGACGTCGACATCACCGCCCGCGCGCGCAAGCTGCGTCACTTCATCGAGCGCATGAAGAACCAGGGCTGGACGCCCACCCAGGCCCATGAGCGCGCGTTCAGCGGCGATGACGAGGAGGACGCGTTCTTCTATGAGGCCTATCAGGAGCGGCTGCGTCAGCAGAACAGCCTCGACTTTGGCGACCTCATCTTGGGCGTGCTGGAGGTCTTCCGCGCGCACCCGCAGCTCGCAGCGTCGTATAGCAACCAGTGGCGTCAGGTCATGGTGGACGAGTTCCAAGACACCAACCCCGCCCAGTATGAGCTGCTTCGCCACCTCACCAGCCGCCACGCCAACCTCACCGTCGTGGGCGATGATGATCAGGCCATCTACCGCTGGCGCGGCGCCACCATCGCCAACATCATGGGCTTTGAGGGCGCCTACCCGCAGACGCGCGTCGTCAAGCTGGAGCAGAACTACCGCTCGACGCAGGTCATCCTCGACGCCGCCGATGATGTGATCCGGCGCAATCCGGGCCGCCATGACAAGAAGCTGTGGACCGAGCGTGAGGGCGGCGACAAGATCGTGGCGTTCACCGGCTCCGATGATCGCGAGGAGGCCGTCTACGTCGCCACCCAGCTGCAGCGCCTGATCCATCAGGGCCACAGCCTGCGCGACTGCGCCGTGTTCTTTCGCACCAACGCCCAGGCGCGCCAGTTCGAGGAGCAGCTGCGCTACGCGGGCCTGAGCTACCAGCTCATCGGCGGCACCAGCTTCTATCAGCGCGAGGAGATCAAAGACCTGCTCGCTTACCTGCGCGTCGCGCTCAACCCCGAGAGCCAGATCGACGTGTCGCGCGTCATCAACACCCCCTCGCGCGGCGTGGGCGCGGGCACGCTTGAAAAACTACAAGACGCGGCCGAGATCCCTGGCGTCGACACGCTCTTTAACGCCGTGCGGTTCGTGTTGGGCGAGGATATGACGTTTGAGGGGGAGCTGACGCTGCTGGAGCCGAAGCCGCAGACGCCGGACCATGACAGCGCGCTGGCCGCGCTGGAGCGCATCCGCAGCGCGCAGCTCGATGGCATCCGCGACTTTCACCAGGCCATCCAGACCTTGCGCGATGATCTGCTGCACTTTGACCGCTTGGCCGAGGTGCTGCGCCAGTTCATCGAGCGCATTCATTATATGGAGCATCTGGCGTCGCGCTTTCGTGATGACGCCGAGGATCGCGCGCACAACGTGGGCGAGCTGATCAACGCGATCGAGGACTTCGAGGAGACGTTTGATCCGGAGCAGGCCAAAGATCTGATGCTCGCACCAGACGTCGCGCCGATGCTCCACACCAGCGCCATGTCGGACGCCAGCGCCGCGCTCAAGCTGCGCGCGTTCCTCGATCAGTCCGCGCTGCTGCAGCGCGTGGAGCAAGATGAGGAGAGCGCCAAGGCGCCCGGCGGCGCGGTGACGCTCATGACCGTGCACGGCGCCAAGGGCCTGGAGTTTGACAACGTGTTCTTGGTCGGCATGGAGGACAGCATGTTCCCCAGCATCCGCGACCAGCACGACCCTGAGGAGGAGCGCGAGGAGCGCCGCTTGGCCTATGTGGCGATCACGCGCGCGCGCTGGCGCCTGTACATCACCAACGCGCGCCGCAGGCGCGTCTACGGCCAGTATAAGGACAACATCCCCTCGCGCTTCTTGCTGGAGATCGACCCCGAGCGCATCACGCTCGACCCGCGCAGCGTGGTCAAGAAGATCAACTGGGCGCCGCCGCGGCGCGCGATCAACCCCTGGCAATACAACGCCAACCAAGAAGACGACGGGGCGATGCAAGAGGCCGCCCAGCAGCTCGCCGGGATGCCCGCTGTGGCGTCGGGCGCAGCGGGCGTGCCGATGGCGATCCCGCCAAGATTGCGACGCGCGCAGGCCGCGCCGCGCGAGGAGAGCTACGCGCAAGCCCAGCCCGACTATGAGGAGTTCTCACAGGCGCCCTCAGATGATGGCTGGGACGCGCCCACAGCCGCGCCCATCGCGTCCAAGCGGGCGGCTGCGTCGAGCGATGAGATCGCCCCAGGCCACGCCGTCATGCACGCGCGCTTTGGCATCGGGGAGGTCAAGCAGGTCAGCGGCGTAGGCGACAGCGCCGTGATCACGGCTGACTTCCCGATGGGCGGCGGCGTCCACAAGATCGTGCGCAAGTTCCTCAAGGTGTTGGGCTAAACCGCTCGTAAGTGGCGAGCGATAGGAGGTGTGTCATGGCAGCGCAGAGCGAGGCGATCATCGTGGGCGGACACGCCCAAGCGTTAGGCAGCTATCCGCACGCGCGCCGCGTGGGGGAGCTGATCTTCGTGTCGGGCACCTCGTCCAGGCGCGAGGATAACACCCATGAGGGCGCCACGATGCATGAGGATGGCAGCGTCACGCTCGACATCCGCGCGCAGACGCGCGCCGTGATCGAGAACATCCGCAAGATCTTGAGCGAGGCCGGCGCGGGGCTGGAGCACGTCGTCGATGTGACCACATTCTTGGTCGATATGCGCGACTTCGCGGGCTACAATGAGGTCTATAACAGCTGCTTTGACGCGCTCACTGGCCCCACCCGCACCACCGTCGCGGTGCATCAGCTGCCGCATCCCAACCTGCTGATCGAGCTGAAGGTCATCGCGCATTTAGCTTGAGCAGGGTGTGACGGGCGCCGATGCGCCCTTGCAAAATGCGCGGGCGCGTGTATCACTTGTGAGCGAGTTCAAAGCGCCTTGAACTCACTCCTGAGGAGCGCGGCGTCACGATGAGCGAGCAGTCCACAGCCACAGCGAATGACCCGATCACGATCGACCGCGCGCCTTGCGTGTTGCGCCCGCTCGACGTGCTCGCGCGCCTGCCCGATGACGGGGCCGTGTGCTGGATGGCGTCCTCGCGTGAGGCTTGGGCGGGGATCGGGATCGCGGCGC
>CAYXWB010000488.1:0-3101 GCA_964468515.1 uncultured Bradymonadales bacterium
TCGCGCAGCCCGGGGAGTTCGGCGGCGACGTCTCGCACCTGAACCTGCACAAGACCTTCTGCATCCCGCACGGCGGCGGCGGCCCTGGCGTGGGGCCGATCGCGGCGCGTGAGCACCTGGCGCCTCACCTGCCTAATCACCCCGTCACCCCGGTGGCGGGCGTGGAGGGTGGGGCGGGCGCGGTGTCGGCGGCGCCCTATGGCAGCGCCAGCATCTTGCCCATCTCATGGATGTACATCGGGATGATGGGCGCGCAGGGGCTGCGCCGCGCGACGCAGGTGGCGATCCTCAACGCCAACTACCTGGCCAAGCGGCTGGGCGACGCGTATCCGCTGCTCTACACGGGCGCACAAGGCACGGTGGCGCACGAGTTCATCCTGGATCTGCGGCCGCTGCGTGAGGCCACCGGTGTGACGGTGGTGGACGTGGCCAAGCGGCTGATGGACTACGGCTTCCACGCGCCGACGATGAGCTGGCCGGTGGAGGGGACGCTGATGATCGAGCCGACGGAGAGCGAGTCGAAGGCGGAGCTTGATCGCTTCGCGCAGGCGATGCTGAGCATCCGCGAGGAGATCGAGGCGATCGCGCGTGGCGAGGTGGACTTGGCGGCGAGCGTGCTGCGAAACGCGCCGCACACGGCCGCCGCGCTCACGGCGGCCGAGTGGGACAGGCCTTACTCACGCGAGCAGGCGGCGCATCCGGTGGGGTGGACCCGTCAGCACAAGTTCTGGCCTGCGGTGTCGCGCGTGGATGACACGTATGGCGATCGCAACCTGATGTGCAGCTGTCCGCCACTGACTGATTATGATGCGTGAGCAGGAGCGTCGCGCCGCGATCTTGGCGCTGCATGAGCGCTACCTGATCGAGCAGGTCGAGGACATGGACCTGTGCCCCTTCGCGCGGCGTTCGCGCGTGCAGGGGCGCGTGCATCGGCCCTGCTGGTGGCTCGGCGCGCGTGAGCAGCTGGCGCCGCGCGAGGTGATCGACGCGCTCGTCGCGCTTGTGGAGGCGCACCCCGAGGTGGAGATCGTGCTGCCGACGTTCATCTGCGACGTGGATCATCCGTGGCAGCAGGCCGAGAGGTTCGAGACGTTCTTGCGCAGCGTGCGAGAGGGCTATGAGGGGCGCGGTGGCGAGCCCTTTTATATGGTGAGCTTTCACCCCGCGCCGCGCCTGGCGCGCGGGGAGCTGAGCGCAGACAGCTTGGTGGTGCGGCTGCGCCGCACGCCTGATCCTGTGATCCAGTGCGTGCGCGTGAGCGCGCTGGAGCGGGTGAGGCGCGCGGCCAACGCGCGCGCGCACTTGGCGCTGCTTGATGAGCTTGAGCGTCGCTATGGGGCGCTCGATCCGAGCACGCGCGAGGTGATCGCCAACAGCGCGCCGCAGAACCACCTGTCGCAAGAAATCGCGCGTCGCAACTTCGAGGCGGTGGGCCATGGCGAGGGTTTAGCGGCGCTGGAGGCGGCGTTGGACGGGCTGTGGCGCGAGCGTCGGGCCCTGGACGCGTCGGGTGGCGGGGGCTACAGTGAGAGGTGACGCCGCGTGCGATGGCGTCGCTTAGGTCACCGTCACCAGGAGTTAGCCGCGATGAAGACCTTGAGGTTGCAGGACTATCAGGACCAGATGGGCAGCTTGTTTCAAGAGGCCAAGCGTGTTTTGGAGCGAGGCGGGCTGGTGTGCCTGCCTTGTAATGGCACCTACCGAATCCTGGCAGATCTGAACAACCCCGACGCGGTGACCAAGCTCTTTCAATCGAAGCGGCGCGTGGGCAAGGCGCCCGCGCTGGTGTTCGTGCGCGATGAGGCGATGCTCAAGCAGGTGGCGCACAGCGTCCACGCGACGGCCTCGCGCCTGACGCAGCTGTGGCCCGCGCCGCTGACCATCTTGTTTGACGCCAGCGGCGCGCTGCCTGCCAAGGTGCGCAAGCAGCTGGGCAGCGCGAAGATCGGCGTGCGCGTGCCTGAGGACGCGATGGCGCGTGAGCTGATGAAGCATCTGTCTGGGCCGCTGCTGGTCTCAAGCGCCAACCGCGAGCACAAGCACGGGGAGCAGTCGCCCGCGCAGGTGCGAAAGACCTTCGCCAATCAGGTGGAGCTGTTCATCGACGCGGGCGATCTGCCCTCCTCCTCGCACTCCACGGTGGTGGATGTGGACGGCGGCGGCGCGGTGAAGGTGACGCGTCAGGGGGTGCTTGAGGAGGCGCTGATCTTGGCCTGCTTGGCATAGACGAGGGGAGCAGCGATCCGGCGATGAGCGCCGCGCGTGAGGGTGAGCGAGGGCATGATTCATGCGTTATTGCCGGGCTATGAGCTGCTGTCCTCTCACGCGCTGAGCGCGGAGGTGTCGCTGGTGCGCGCGCGTCGCCTCAGCGACAGCGCGCTGGTGTGGTTGGAGGTGCTGGGCGATGAGGCGGAGGGGGTGGAGGCGCTCGACGGCTTGCGCCGTGAGCTGGCGCTGACGCGCGAGCTTGACCCCTCACGCGTGCTGCGAGGTCAGGAGCTGATCCAGCAGGGCGCGTGGGGGGCGCTGGTGTTGAGCGAGTTCGATGGTGAGCTGCTGGCGAGCGTGCTCACACGCTACACCTTTAACCTGCGCGCGCTGCTCAAGCTGGCGCAAGAGATCACGCTGGCGCTGGATCATGTGCATCAGCATGGGCTGGTGCATGGGGAGGTGACGCCGCATCACATCGTGGTCGACGTCGCCCGGGGTGAGGCGCGCTTGATGGGGTTCGGTCAAGCCTGCCCCGAGGAGGCGCTGCGTCAGCAGAGTGAGCCGTGGGGTGCGCTGGCCTATATGGCGCCTGAGCAGACAGGCCGCTTGGGCGTGGCGGTGGATCGGCGCGCTGATCTTTACGCGCTCGGGGTGACGCTCTACGAGATGTTGGCAGGAGAGCTGCCGTTTCAGGGCGGCTCCATGGAGCTGATCTACGCGCACTTGGCGCGCACGCCCGCGCTGGAGACGCTGGCGAGCGCGGGCGTGCCGAGCGCGCTGGTGTCAGTGGTGGGCGGGCTGCTGCGCAAGAACCCGGATCATCGCTATCAATCAGCGCGCGCGCTGTATGAGGATCTGCTGCGCTGCGCGCAGCAGTGGCGCGCGGGCGG
>CAYXWB010000489.1:0-3088 GCA_964468515.1 uncultured Bradymonadales bacterium
GCCGCTCCTGTTTTGGGGGCGCCTTGATGCGGGTGAGGTTGGCGCGCGCGCCAACCTCACCACGCGCTCACGCCTCTTGCGTCGTGGCGCTCGCCGGCTCCTCGACGTCGCCCGCCATCACATCCACAAACTCAAAGCCCTCGGAGAACACGAGCTCCGGCAGCTGGTGGACGTGGCTCACGAAGAACAGCTCCAGGTCCTGCTTGATGTCGTCAGAGACATCCACCAGGTCCTTCTCATTGCGCGCGGGCATGATGACGCGCTTGATGCCGGAGCGGTGCGCCGCCAGCACCTTCTCCTTGATCCCGCCCACGGGCAGGATGTTGCCGCGCAGCGTGATCTCGCCAGTCATCGCCATGTCGTTGCGCACCTTCACGTCCGTAAACAAGCTCACCAGCGCCGTGAACATCGTGATGCCCGCCGAGGGGCCATCCTTGGGGATGGCGCCCGCAGGCACGTGCAGGTGGATGTCGTGCTTGCGCAGGAAGTTGGCGTTGATCTTGTACTCCGGCGCGTGCGTGCGGATGTAGCTCAGCGCCGCGCGCACCGACTCCTTCATCACGTCGCCAAGCTGCCCCGTCAGCACCAGCTCGCCGCGACCCGGCATACGCGTCGCCTCGATGAACAGGATGTCGCCGCCCGAGGGCGTCCACGCCAAGCCCGTCGCGACGCCCGGCTGCGCCGTGCGCTCGGCCACCTCGTAGACATAACGCTGCGGTCCCAAGTACTCAAACAGCGCGTCATCATCGACCTTGACCGAGATGATCGTGTCCTCCTCCTCAAGCCCCATCGCGACCTTCACCGCCACGCCGCGACACACGTCCGCGATGCGACGCTCCAGGTTACGCACGCCCGCCTCGCGCGTGTAGCTGCTGATCAGATCAGCCAGCGCGCTGTCGGTGATGGTCATGTTCTCAGACGAGATGCCGTGCAGCTCAAGCTGCTTGGGGATCAAGTACTCGCGGCTGATCTTGGCCTTCTCATAGGCCGTGTAGCCCGGGATCTCGATCACCTCCATACGATCGCGCAGCGGCGCGCTGATCGGATCGAGCATGTTGGCCGTCGCGATGAACAGGATCTTCGACAGATCGACCGGGATCTCCAGGTAGTGATCTGAGAAGTTCGCGTTCTGCTCGGGGTCCAAGACCTCCAACAGCGCGGCGCTCGGATCGCCACGGAAGTCGCGGCCCACCTTGTCGATCTCGTCGAGCATCAGCACGGGGTTGTTGGTCCCGGCCTTGCGCAGCGCCTGGACGACGCGGCCCGGCAGCGCGCCCACATAGGTGCGGCGGTGGCCTCGGATCTCGCTCTCATCATGGACGCCGCCCAAGCTGATGCGCACGAACTTGCGGCCCAGCGAGTTGGCGATGCTGCGGCCCAGGCTCGTCTTGCCGACGCCCGGAGGGCCGACCAAGCACAGGATCGGCCCCTTCATGTCCTGCTTGAGCTTGCGCACAGCCAAGTACTCGACGATGCGCTTCTTGACCGACTCCAGGCCGTAGTGATCGCCGTCAAGCACGCCCTTGGCCTGCTTGATGTTGAGCTTGTCCTCGGTCTCCACGCGCCACGGGATGTCGAGCAACGTCTCCACGTAGGTGCGCGTGACGCCGTACTCGCTGGAGGCAGGCTGCATCATGCGCAGGCGGTTGAGCTGCTTGCGCACGACCTGATCGACCTCCTCGGGCAGATCCTTGTCCTCCAGCGCGCTGGCGATCTCCTCCAGGTCATTGCCCTCGCCGTCCAGCTCACCGAGCTGCTCCTTGATGGCCTTGAGCTGCTGACGCAGGTAGTACTCGCGCTGGTTCTTATCGATCTCCTCTTTGATCTGGCTCTGGATCTTGTCGCTGACGCGCAAGACCTCAAGCTGACGGGCGAGGAAGGTGACGACCATCTTGAGGCGCGCCTTCAGATCGGTCGTCTCCAGGATCTGCTGCTTCTCCTCGGTGGAGATGTCCATGTTGGCGGCGACGAAGTCGCACAGCTGGCCGGGATCGTTGACCCCATCGACCATCTGGCTGGCCTCCTTGGGCATCTCCGGGATGAACTTCACGACCTGCTTGGCGGTGCCCTTGAGGTTCATGAACAGCGCCTCGATCTCGACCTGCTCGCCAGGGTTGGCGGGGCCCTCCTCGACGTGCTCAAAGTCGCCGACGAAGAACGGCTCCTCGCGCACCATGCTGGTCAGGCGGATGCGATGCTGACCCTGGATGATGACGCTGTAGTTGTCGCTGGCGATCTTGACGACCTTGAGGACGCGCGCGAGCGTGCCGATCTCATAGACGCCATCCACGCCAGGGCTGTCCTCTTCTGGGTTGCGCTGGGTCAGGATCGCGATGGGGCGCTCATTTTTGACCGCCTCCTCGATGAGCTTGACGCTGCGGGGGCGGCCAACGGCCAGAGGGACGACGACCTGAGGGAAGAGCACGGTGTTGCGCAGCGGCAGCACGGCAAGCTCCTTGAGATCGCCGTCATCCTGGCTTTTGCTCTCGTCGTGTTCGCTCATAAGACTCTCGTGCTCGGGGTCAGGAAGTGGGGCCAGACGCGCGATGCGTCCAAGGATTAGCGCAAGATGAGGCAGGCCCTGAGGCGACCAGGCGCGCGTCTTAGAAGATCGCCACGCCATTTATAGGCACCAAGGCAGACAGGGACAAGCCGACTGGCCCGTGAATAAAGCACAGGTTGAGCGCTTAGGCAACGTCACGCGCACAGTCCATGCGCCTGATGGAGGCGCTGGCCTTCACCCTCATCGCGCGCATCATTCATAGTAGGACGCGCGCGGTGAGGGTGACAGCGCCCGGCGCTATGGCATAGCCTCACAGCGCATCGCGACAGCTCGGGAGCCACACGCCATGTCAGATATGATCCGCCGCATCGACGCGCGCCTGAACAGCTCGCGCACAGGGCGCTTGGCGCGGCGCGCCGCAGGCGCGTCTGCACACACCCTCAAGCGCGCGGCCACCGCGCTGAGCGCGCAGGCTGAGCAGCGCGGCATCACGCTCGACGCGCTCGTCCATCAGCTCACGAGCCCCGAGCGCGCGCAGCAGCTCCAAGCTGTCATGGCGCGCGCCGCGTCGCTCGGCCTCGACCT
>CAYXWB010000490.1:0-3072 GCA_964468515.1 uncultured Bradymonadales bacterium
CCACGACGCAGGCGGCCTACGAGGAGGCCGTCAAGCCGCTGTTCGAGACGATGGACTGGCTGGAGTCGATCCTGAGCAAGCAGCGCTACCTGTGCGGCGATCGTCTCACCGAGGCGGACTGGCGCCTGTTCACCACGCTCCTGCGCTTTGACCCGGTCTACTTTGGCCACTTCAAGTGCAACCTGCGTCGCCTCGTGGACTACCCGTGCCTGTGGTCTTACACGCGCGAGCTGTACCAGCATCCGGGCGTGCGCGAGACGATCAACATGGATCACATCAAGCGCCACTACTATCAGAGCCACAAGAACGTGAACCCCACGGGCATCGTCCCGGTGGGGCCGATCATTGACTTTGACGCGCCGCCCTCGCGCGCCATCTGAGCGCGTGAGGACGCCTGCTGGCCGCTTGAGCGGCCAGCAGGCGTCCTCATGAGCGCGTCAGAGCGTGTAGCGCATGGAGAACAGCACTTGGCCTGCGGTCTCTGTCTCGTAGCTGACGGCGTTTTGGCCCTCGACGCTGTCCCGCCAGTCGTACTTTGGCAGCTGCATGGCGTTGGCGCGTACGGTCATGCCGAAGTGGAAGCTGGCGATGTTCAGCTCGGCGCCGACGCCCATAAAGCCCACCGGGTGGACGCCGCTGTCGCGCCGCCCAAACACCTCCACGCGGGTCCACTCCGCGCCGCCGCCTGCCTGGATGAACGGTGAGATCCACAGCTCGGGTAACAGCCGCGCGCCGATGGCCGCTTGCGTGTGGAACGAGAGCCGATCGATGCCCGATGCCAGCGTGCTGGACTCCGCGTGGTAGTAGTCTGCGGACAGCTCCGTGAACAGGTGGCGGGTGATGTCGAGCGTGGCGAACAAGCCCGTGCCGTTCATGCGGCAGTTGAAGAAGTCCAGCTCGCCGCTCTGGTTGAGCTGGCGAAAGCCGTAGCCGCCGATGCGGGCGCCGATCGCGGGAGACAGCGTCAGGCTGCTGGTGGGCTCGGTGGTTGAGGCGTCTTGGGCGCTGGCGAGCGTGGGGCACGTGAGCGAGGCGCACAGAGTGGCGAGGGGCAGAGCGGTGCGGTGGATGGCGCGCATGAGGGCCTCCTCAAAGTGAGCCAGGGGTGATGGGATGGCGGGTCGCGCGAGCGCCTGTGATAGAGGTTATGTCGCGACGCGCGCGCTAGGTTGTGCGTGGCGCATGAAAAAAATGCGCGGCGCGCCTCATCGAGCAACGCTGTTGCCAGTGATGCGCTGGACCATTATAAGAGCCCCCAGGTCTGGCTTGGCCGACCTGCCCAGCGCGCGCGATCCAGCGCGCGTTGTCATTTGCAGGCCGCCGCTAGACACTCAGGCGCACCTTCGCGCCCACTCCTCACCTCTCCCATGAAGGGTCTTGCGATGGCTGAGACGCAGCAGACGACAAAGTATGTGTTCATCACCGGGGGCGTGGTCTCTAGCCTCGGCAAGGGGCTGACCGCCGCCGCCATCGGCGCGCTGATGGAGAATCGCGGCCTGCGCGTCACGTTCATCAAGCTCGACCCCTACATCAACGTTGATCCCGGCACCATGAGCCCGTTCCAGCACGGTGAGGTCTTCGTCACCGATGATGGCGCGGAGACCGACCTTGATCTTGGCCATTATGAGCGCTTCACCCAAGCGCGCATGAGCCGCCTCAACAACTTCACCACGGGTCAGATCTATGACGCGGTGATCAGCAAGGAGCGGCGCGGCGAGTATCTGGGGCGGACGGTGCAGGTGGTGCCGCATATTACGGATGAGATCAAGGCGCGCATCCGCAAGGCCACCGAGGCCGCCGATGTGGACCTCGCGCTCATCGAGGTGGGCGGCACCGTGGGCGATATTGAGTCGCTGCCGTTCATGGAGGCGATCCGTCAGCTGCGCCTGGAGCTTGGGCCGCAGGACGCCGTGTTCATGCACGTCACGCTGGTGCCTTATATCGCCGTCGCTGGCGAGGTGAAGACCAAGCCCACGCAGCACTCCGTGAAGGCGCTGCGCGAGATCGGCATCCAGCCCGACTTCTTGATCTGCCGCTCCGATCGCGAGCTGGATGATGACATCAAGCACAAGCTGGCGATGTTCTGCAACGTGCCCAAGCAGCGCGTCATCACCGCGCGCGACGCGGACTCCATCTACGAGGTGCCTGGGCTGTTGGCCGAGCAAGGCCTCAACGTGGAGCTTGGCAAGGCGCTCAACATCTGGTCGCGCGCCTCGGATCTGTCCGCGTGGCGTCAGGTGGTGGAGCGCATCAAGCACCCGCGCCATCACGTCAAGATCGCCATCGTGGGCAAGTACGTCGACCTCACGGAGAGCTACAAGTCGCTCAATGAGGCGCTCTTGCACGGCGGCATCGCCAACGAGGCCAAGGTCACGCTCCAGTTCGTGGACTCGGAGGAGCTGCCGGGCGCGAACCTTGATGAGATCTTTAATGACTGTGATGGGATCTTGGTGCCGGGCGGCTTCGGGGAGCGCGGCGTGGAGGGCAAGATCCTGGCGCTGCGTCACGCGCGTGAGGCCAACCTGCCGTGCTTTGGCATCTGCTTAGGGATGCAGCTCATGGTGGTCGAGTACGCGCGCCATGTGCTCGGCTTCGAGGACGCCAACAGCGCTGAGTTCGATCCGAAGACGACGCACCCGGTGATCGACTTCATGCCGGGGCAGCGTGAGCTGACGACCAAGGGCGCCACGATGCGCCTAGGCGCGTATCCTTGCGCGCTGGCCGCTGACACGCGCGCGCGCCAGATCTATGGCGCGGATCAGATCAGCGAGCGTCACCGCCACCGCTTCGAGGTGAACAATAAGTTCAGGCCGCAGCTCACCGAGGCTGGCCTGACCATCAGCGGCGTCTCCCCCGATGGCAAGCTGGTGGAGATGGTCGAGCTGAGCGAGCACGCGTGGTATGTGGGCTGTCAGTTCCACCCCGAGTTTAAGAGCCGCCCCACCGACGCGCACCCGCTGTTTCGCAGCTTCATCAGCGCGTGCATCACGCAAAAGGCCAGCCAAGGCTGAGCGTGGCGTTGCGGTGTGGCGAGCATGACGAGGCCCGCGCGCAGCGAACGCTGCGCGCGGG
>CAYXWB010000491.1:0-3059 GCA_964468515.1 uncultured Bradymonadales bacterium
GCCCTCCTCGCGTCTGGCGCCGCGCGCCGCAGGCGCGCGGCGGCCGCCTCAGCGCAAGCGGCGCGACGCGAGCGCTTGCGGCGCGCGCCCATGAGGCCAAGGCCCAGGAACACGAGGGCAGCGGAGGAGGAGCCGCCAGCGGAGGAGGAGCAGCCGCCGACCTGCTGCGCGTCAGGGATCGCATCATAGCCGCCCTCGCTCGACGCGCCGCTGTCCCACACCTCCAAGTCTTCGGGTGTGATGCCCTCGCCACACACGCACAGATCATCGCCCGCGAAGCTCTCCTTCATGTACGAGGCTTGCTCCTCTGCAGGGGTCGCGCCTTGGCCGACGTGACGCTTGAGCCCGCTGGAGCAGACGCAGATGTCACGATACCCACAGGTCGCTGAGCGATACTCACCCGCGAGCCCGCCTTGCTCAGCCCAAGGCCTGCGGCTCTCGCGCAGGTTGTCGACCTTGCCGTCACAGCTGTCATCGAGGCCGTTGCAGATCTCGGGCATCGGCCTGAACAAGGGTGTGCAGATGTCAAAGGCTTGGGCGTTGCAGCGGTAGACGCCCGCGGCGCAGCGGCTGCGAGGCTGGTCCTCAAAGCCCGCCACGATGCAAGGAGAACCCTCAGGCTTGAAGCACTGACAGGCGGCCTGCATCGTGACGCGGCGCACGCGACGGCCCGCCATCTCATCGGCCAGGTTCTGCGTCAGGCGCACCACCGAGCGGTTGTTTGGCGTGGTCACGAAGTACCAGCCCTCGTCGCGGAACGCGTTGAGCGTGGCCGCGTTGTTGATGCCCTTCTCGTTTTGGAGCGTCTGAGCCAAGCCACAATGGGTCATGCCCTGGCTAGGATCGCAGAAGGGCAGGCGCGTGGCGCCCCAAGCGCCGTGATGCATGATGACGCGCGTGGCGTCGGGGTCATCAAGGAAGCCCAGCTGGGGCGCGCTGGGGTTGTTGTACATCTGCGGGTCGTTGGGCAGCTTGGCCACAAAGGTGGAGCTCGCCTCGCGCGCGTAGTTGATGAGCTGCAGCTTGAAGGCCAAGGTGTCTTGGGCGGTGAGGCCACCTGAGCAGGTGATGTTCTGGGTGTTGGCCTGGGTGAACTGCCCGCTGCCGCTCTGGTTGAGGTAGCTGGCCATGTTGGCTGAGCAGACCTTGATGCGCTGCGCCTGAGCGCAGGCCGCGCTGTTACCCGCGCAGCAATGACCGGTCCCGCCCGCCGCTGCCAGCAAGCTGTTCATGTTGAAGTCGGAGCTGAGGCCAAGCGCCATCGTGTAGGTGTTGACGGGTGCCACCGCGCGCTGATTCGCGGCGCACAGCTGCGTGATGGTCTGCGTGAGGGTTGACACCGTGTTGGCCTTACCATCGGTGATCATGAGGGCGAAGTTTTGGCGGTTGGGATCGCGCAGCTCAGCCAGCGTGGCGATCTTCTGCGCGACGAGGGCCATGTCCGTGAGGCCATCCGCTGAGGTGGTCTCCACCGACGTGTTGATCGTGGTGTTGCGATCCTCGCCAGGGGTGGTCACCTGCTGATAGGTCTCGTCAAAATAGGCGAGCCCGACGCGCAGGTAGTCGCAGCCGCGTGAGTCGCTGGCGGTGCAGCCACCCGCCACGGTCGCCGCGTTGCTCAGGTCTTTCACGAGCGCCTGCGCGGTCTGGAGCGCGGACTGGCTGGAGTCGTACAACACCTCAGCGCCGTACAAGAAGGGGCGCGTGCCGACCACGGTGGTGCCCAAGCGGACGTCGACGTCGAGCTGGGCGGCGACGAACGGGTTGTCGTTGCCTTGGGGCACCGGGATCGTGACGGTGGCGTTGCCTGGGTTGTAGGGATAAAACTGAGCGGAGCCGTTGAGCTCGGGGGGATACCAGCCGGTGGTCGCGTTGCCATTGGCGTCTAGCGCGCGAAAGCGCACGCCGATCGAGGTGTTCGCAGGGACATAAGCCTCTACGCGCAGCGCGAGGACTTGGCGACCGTGCACGTTGTAGACGTGACGCCAGCGGCCGCTGGGCGCGGTGAACGCGCGCGAGGTCGAGCCGGTATAGTCCGAGTAGTTGTAATGCTGCGCGTTGTGGGGGGTGATGTTGGGCGTGGCCTCCACGGTGAACGTGGCGGGGTTGATCTTGACAGGCTGGCTGCGCCCGGTGCCGATGGCCCACGCCTTGCCGTTGTTGTCAAAGCCCACGCCGCCCCAACCCACGCCCGTATAGACGCTGGTCCAGGTGCTCGCCGCGAGGTTGGACTCGTTGACGCGCAGGCGCGCCAGCCAACCGCCGCCGCTGTGCACCGACCACACATCACCCGTCTCAGGCTCGACCGAGACGCCTTGGCTAGCGCCACGGTTGTTGGGGAACTCATAGAGACGCTTGGTGGCAGGATCAAACATGCGCACGCCCGTGCGGTTGTCCCAGCTGCCCATCCAGACGCGCTTCTTGCCATCAATGGTGATGCCGTAGAGGCCAGACGAGCCCCCAAAGTAATAGGAGCCAACCCACGCGTTGGTCTTGGTGTTATAGACGGGCAGATGCGTGCGACAGGTGTTGGAGAGGTACAGCAGGCCGTCACTGTCGAGCACCATCCCATACACGCCGCACGCGGCGATGTTGCCAAGGCGCACGGTGTAAGCCCCGGTGAGCAGGTTGCGATCAAAGCGCGGGATGCTGGCGCCCGTGATGACCGCCGACGTCTGGAAGGTGGCCACGTTGATCGACTGGATACGACCCTGGCCGTTAGAGTAGCCGATCCACATCTTGCCATCGGGGCCTGCGGCCAAGCCTCGGATGTTACCGCCGCCAGCGGGCCGGTTGTGGTAGGCGACGCACTCGTCTTGCCCTAAGGGCAGCACGTTGGTGCCGCTTGAGGTGTCGATCACGCCGTTGCCGTTACGGTCTTGGCAAGAGTCCGTGATGGCGAGGATCTTGGTCAGCCAGCCGGCGCTGCGATCGCCGACCCACGCGTTCGCGTCGCCGTCGACCGCGGTGCGGCTGGGGTCAGGGCCGACCGCGTAGCGACCGACCTCGGTGTTGGTGTCCGAGTCGATCTTAGACATGGTGGCGCTGTTGGTGTTGAC
>CAYXWB010000492.1:0-3028 GCA_964468515.1 uncultured Bradymonadales bacterium
GCGATCGCGTTCCACCAGGGCGCGGATGACTACCTGGACGATCTGGACGAGGGCAAGGGCATCAACAGCTCCAACCTGCGCAGCGGCACCTCCCCCTACACGGGCCTGGAGCATGTGTGGGATGAGGGCTTCGGCTACTTCGGCGCGTCGATCAACTACGGCGAGTATACGATCGATGAGCGCGCGGGCGCTGCGGGGCGTGACGGGTTCAAGAGCGGGTACAATGACTACGACGGCGACGGCAAGATCGACCTGCGCACGGAGTACATCTTTGGCCACGCCAGCAACGCGGCCAAGCGCGATCGTGGCAGCCTGGAGGGCGGCAAGACCACCTTCAGCGACGACGCGATCAGCGCCTTCTTGACTGGCCGCACCATCATCACACGCGCCGCTGGACGCGAGCTGACGCCTGACGAGTTCGCCGCCCTGAAGGTCGAGCGTGATCGCGCCCTCGGCGCTTGGGAGCGCGCCATCTCCTCCACCGCGCTGCACTACATCAATGACACGCTGCGCGACATGGCCAAGTTCGGCACCGCTGATTACAGCTTCGCCGACCACGCCAAGCACTGGTCCGAGCTCAAGGGCTTCGCCCTTGGCCTGCAGTTCAACCCCCACTCGCCGCTGACCGCCGCGAACTTCGTCGAGCTGCACCGCCTCATCGGTGACGCGCCCGTGCTCCCGAACGCTGGCAATGAGGCGATCCGACAGTATCAGCAGGACCTGATCGCCGCCCGCTTGCTGCTCAAGAACGCCTATGATTTCCCCGAGGCGAACCTCGGTGATGAGAACGGGAATCAAGGCTGGTGAGCGATCCGCTCCTTACGCTGACGCGGGCGCGCGCTTGAAAGCGCGCGCCCGCAACGATTGAGAGACAGCCCTATGCTTGAGCTTCGACGCGTCGCCCTGCTCTGTGCGGCACTGCCGCTGCTGCTGTCGTGTGGCACCCCGGGCGGTGATGCGGATCCTGTCGATGAGGATCCCAACAACACGACGAACACGACGCCGAACAACACCACCACGACGCCCGTCGATCCGCAGAATCCGCTCGTGGAGGCGCGGCGCGAGGCGCTGACCTCCATCAGTCAGCGCGTCATCGTGCCGACCTATGAGGCGCTGGTGACGTCCGCGACCACGCTGGAGGCCGCCTCCCAGGCGTGGGCCAGCGCGCCCGATGATGCCGTCGCGCGCGACGCAGCGCGCGCTGCGTGGCGTGACACCATGAGCGTGTGGCAGCGCGCGGAGCTGTTCCAGATCGGACCGGCCGGCCCGCAAGGCGACGTCATCGGCGGCGCGGATCTGCGTGATCAGCTCTACTCGTGGCCGCTGACCAACCGCTGCGTCATCGACCGTGAGCTGACCCAACAAGGCTACGCCGACGCGCCCGCGTTCTTCGCGCGCGTCTTGGTGAATGTGCGCGGCCTCGACGCGATGGAGTACCTGCTGTTTCGTGAGGACGGCGCCAACGCGTGCAGCCCCCAGAATGCCATCAACGCGCAGGGCCAGTGGGCCGCGCTCGGCCAAGACGAGATCACCTCGCGGCGCGCCGCCTACGCCGCCACGCTCGCCGCAGACGTCAAGGCCCGCGCCCAGACCTTGCGCGCCGCGTGGAGTGATCAAGGTGAGGGCTGGGCCAACAAGCTCACGCGCTCAGGCTCGCCACAGGGCGCATATGCGACCACACAAGAGGCGCTCAACGCCTTGTCCGACGCCATGTTCTACCTCGACAAAGAGGCCAAGGACATCAAGCTCGCTGGCCCCGCAGGCATCATGGGTTGCGCCCAAGACACCTGCCCTGAGCAGCTGGAGTCACCCCTGGCGAAGCACTCTGGCCAGAACCTCGCCCAGAACATGCGCGGCTTTCAGCTGCTGTACCATGGCGGCGCGCCCGATGACGCCGACGCGTTCGGCTACGATGACCTGCTGCGCGCGGTGGGCGCCACAGCCTTGGCCGATGACATGAGCGCGCGCATCGCCAGCGCCATTGAGGCGCTCGACGGCTTAAGCCCCAGCATGGAGGCGCTGCTTGAGTCCGACGCGCAGCGCGTCGTTGAAGCCCACGCCGCCGTGCGCTTGGTGACCGACCTGCTCAAGACGCAGTTCGTCAGCATGTTGGATCTGGAGCTGCCTCAGCGCGCCGAGGGAGACAACGACTGACGTGACGCTCCCCCCACGAGCACGCGCGCTCATCGAGCGCGCTCACGCCCCACGCGACGCGGCCAGCCTCGCCGCGTTTCGCGTGCTGTTTGGGCTGCTCGCGGCGTTTGGGAGCGCCAGGTTCTTGTGGCACGGCTGGGTCGAGCGGTTCTTCATCAAGCCGACTTACTTCTTCTCGTATTGGGGCTTTGAGTGGGTGCAGGTGCTGCCGGGCTGGGCGATGCACGCCGCGTTCATCGCGATGACGGCCCTGGGGCTGATGATCGCGCTAGGGCTGCTGTATCGACCTGCGATCGTGATGTTCTTCGTGATCTTCACTTATGTGGAGCTTGTCGACGTCACCAACTACCTGAACCACTATTATTTAATGAGCCTGCTGGCCTTTTTGCTGTGCTTCTTGCCGCTGCATCGGGCCTGGTCGCTGGACGCGCTGTGGCGGCCCAAGCTTCGCGTCACGCACTTTCCGGCGTGGATGACTTGGCTTTTGCGCGCGCAAGTGGGCGCGGTGTACTTCAACGCGGGCTTGGCGAAGCTCGGTGAGGACTGGCTCATCCACGCGCAGCCGCTCAACATCTGGCTCATCTCACGCGCGGACCTGCCGATCTTAGGCGCGCTCTTTGGCCGCTGGGAGGTCGCCCTCGCCATGAGCTGGGCCGGGTTCTTGTTTGACACCACCATCGTCGCGTTCTTGCTGTGGCGCAGGAGCAGGCCGTTGGCCTATGCGGTGGTGCTGATGTTCCACTTGGGCACGCACCTGCTGTTTCACATCGGCATGTTCCCGCTGATCATGGTGAGCGCGGCCACGGTGTTCTTCGCGCCGGACTGGCCCAAGCGCGCTTGGGCGAAGCTGCGGCCTGGACGCGCCACAGGCTAC